>JAYUHS010000169.1:0-50818 GCA_043766715.1 Luteolibacter sp. | reverse complement strand
CCTCAGCTACCTCACCATCGAGTTCTCCGACCGCATCCCTCCGAACCACTAACATCAATCGCCGAGAAAACATTTACACAAAAAAACTTACACTCTCGGGCGTTTATCCACAAAAGGTCGGCGATCACCCTGTTTCGGTAAACGTTTACCCCGCGATGGTGAATGCCACCCTTTTTGAGTGAGCCCTCACCCTTTGGGGGTAAACGATTGACCTAAAAGGGTGAACGTTTACCCAAAAAGGGTCGGCGTTTGACCTTTTTGGGTCAATTTAATGCCTTGAATCGCCGATTTAGGGGATTGTAACTGGCTGTAAACGGGAGTTTTGCCCAGATTTCAGCAAGATTGATGCGAATAGACGCGCCGGTGCTGCGGGGGAGGCTGCTCAGGAATTCCGAGCGTTCCGGGCCTTGGCGCGGATGCCGATGAGGACGATGACGCTGGCGAAGGCGAGGAAACAAACGGCGACGATGCCGAGTGCGGTAAACAGCCGAGTGCTGCCTGAGTCCACTTGGGCGTCGGTGATGGTGTCTGCCGGATTCTCGCCGGGCTTGCGGGTCAGGATGATTTTCCCGTCAGCGATGGCGACGCGGGTGATCTTCGCCATCACGGGGCCGATGGCTGGGTCGCTGAGATAGCGCTCGGCGAGGCGGTAGGGCGACATCTGGTCGATGAATTCTTGAGCTACCTTTTTCCCGGGGACTTCTAGGGTGTCGAGAGCTAGGACGACTTCTTTTTTGAGCAGGGCCGGGTGGGCGACCATCGTGGCATTGAGGAAACGGGCGTCCGAGGTGATCCAGCTTTTTTCCCCGGCGCGGGTGAGGCGGGGCTTGCCGTTGAGGGGAAATGAAATCGCGATCCGTGCTGTTTTCTCCTCGAAGGTGAGCACGCGGAAGGTGCCGCGGAGTTCCTTGAACGCTTCATAGGAGGCGATCGCGAGGTTCAGATCATCCGCTGATAGGGCGAGCGAAGTTTCAGCGTCTCCCGCAAGCTGCTGGCGGAAGGTTTCTACCCGCTCGGCTAGGTTTTTAAGTTCCGCCTCTTTGCCCGCTGTCGGTGAAACTTCGATGGTGACCGGCTTGTCGTCGGTGAATTTTGCAATCTCGTTGAACTGCCGGAACAAGGTGAGAACGGAAAAACCAATGAGGAAGGTCATCACCAAAAAAGCGGCGATGAAGATGGCGCACCCGGCGAAAGGGGAACGCGCACTGTCTTGTTTTACGGCCTGCGGCTGGGTCATCGGTGATGGTTGAAATTTAAAACGACACTCACTTCACGGCTCCATCCGGCGGCGCTCCTCGTCCTCGGGGATCGTCGGGGGCAGCTCGTCACTGGCGTGGTAATCCTGTTGCGGCAAATCGTCGTGCCAACCGTCGTCGCCGGAAGGATGGTGGTGAGCATGTTCCGACTCCGCGGCATCGTTCCATGCCTTTTCCTCGGCAGCGAGGTCGGCCTGTCTTCTTTCCTCGCGGAGGAGGAGGCGCTCCATGTTCTCGCGGGCTTCTTGCTCCTCCTTGAGGCGGGCTTTCTTGCGGTCGAAGTAGGCGAGCCAGATGCAGATTTCGTAAAGGATGATCATCGGCGCGGCCATCAGCGTCATTGTGAGCATGTCGGGTGTCGGCGTCAGGATGGCGGCCGCGACGAAGATGGCGACGATGGCGTAGGAGCGCGTCTTGGACATGGTCTCGTAGGTGAGCAGTCCGAGTTTTACGAAGACCATGACCACGACTGGCAGCTCGAATGAGGCACCAAACAGTAGCGTAAACTGCGTGGCGAAGGAGATATACTCACCGATCCGCCAATCGTTGGAAATCCCCATGTCACCGCTCCACTCCGCAAAGAATAACAGCGCCCGTGGAAGCACTAAATAGTATGCAAACGCGGTTCCAGTTAGGAAAAGGCCGAAGCCGATCGACATCGCCGGCCATAGCACTCGCTTCTCGTTACTATGCAGTCCGGGCAGGACGAACTGTAGAATAAATAACAGTAACAGTGGAAATGAAACGACGATACCTGCCACGAAAGAGAGCTTCATCGAGAGCATAAAACCCTCGGTCGGCTTGAGTGCTGACATCATTTTCAAATTCCCATTCACGTCGCTGTCCGTGTTAGGCTTAGTTTTCAGCAGTGCGCGGATTTGGAGTTTAGTCTGTTCACTTTCCGCAAGCGAGCTGACGAAGGGGAGGCGTTTTTCCTCGGTGAGCAGGGTGGTGGCGCGGTAGAGGCTCACGGATTTCGCGTGGAAGATGAGCGTCTCATCTGCGAGGGAATGATAGAAAATTTCCCGCTGCTCCGGGGTCAGACTCATCGCGGCGTGTTCGATCTTGCGTGCCTTGCCCCATGTCTCCACCGAGATCGGCCGGGGCGCGTCCTCTGGCAGGGTTTTCTGAATCTGGGTGACGAGAACTTGATCCACGGGCTGCCGGAAAAAATGCATCAAGTTTTTGTTAAACGCGAAGCAGGCGATCATCGAAATCACGAGGGTAAGCACCACCCGGGTGATCATCGTGCGCAGGTCCTCCAAGTGCTCGAGAAAGGGTTTTTCGTGGTCCGGATGGGAGTTCTCGCGGAGCTGGATGGCTTTTTTCAGCAGGTACATGCTTGTGGGCGGAGAGTGAAGCGCCGCTCTACTTTATCCGCAAGGGCAGATGTTTTCGCTGCGGGAAATCCAGCGTTGCGGCACGGGCTGGCCTACTCCACTTTCCGGCGATCCCGGGTCTGACCGGGAAAGTTTTCACCCATGATCCATCTCGACTCGCTGATTCCCGAATTCCCGATCCTCGATCACTCGATCCACGGTCGGCCGCTGGTTTATTTGGACAATGCCGCGACCACCCAGAAGCCGATGGCGGTGCTGCTGGCCTCGCGCCACTACTACGAGGCGGTGAATGCGAACATCCACCGCGGCACGCACCACTTGGCGAGGCTCGCGACTGAGACCTTTGAAAATGCCCGGCAGACGGTCGCTACCTATCTGAATGCGGCGACCTCAGACGAAGTGATTTTCACGGCTGGCACGACAGATGGCATCAACCTCGTCGCAAATATTCTCCTCCTTTCCGGTCAGTTTCAGCGCGGTGATGAGGTCCTCATTTCCACGTTAGAACACCACTCCAACATCGTCCCATGGCAGATGCTGTGTGAGCGGACCGGGGCGGTTTTGAAGATCATCCCGTGTCACGAAGATGGCACGTTAGACCAAGAAGTATTCCTCGCCCTGCTCAGTGAGCGCACGAAAATCCTCGCACTCACATGGATTTCTAACTCGTTTGGCACGATCAATCCGGTCGCAGAAATGACGGCTGCCGCAAAAAATGTCGGTGCTCTTGTCTTGATCGATGCGGCCCAAGCGGTGGCTCACACGCGGATCGATGTCCAAGCACTGGGCATCGATTTCCTCGCCTTTTCGGGTCACAAAATTTACGCGCCGACTGGCATCGGTGTCCTGTGGGGTCGTGCCGATGTTTTAAATTCACTCCCGCCATGGCGCGGCGGTGGCGAGATGATCAAGGAGGTCACTTTCGAAAAAACGACCTACAACGAGCTGCCATTTAAGTATGAAGCTGGTACTCCTAACATCGAGGGAGCCATCGCTCTCGCTGCGGCGATGGACTTCGTGGACGGCCTTGGCTTGAGTGCGATTCAAGCGCACGAACACGAACTCATCCGCGCCGCCGCCGAGGCGCTTTCCTCGATTCCGGGCATTCATTTCTTCGGTCCTGAGGATCGTGCCGGGGCGCTTTCCTTCAATGTCGAGGGCGTCCACCACTACGATCTTGGCACGCTGATCGATCAAATGGGGGTGGCCGTCCGCACCGGTCATCACTGCTGCCAGCCGCTGATGGCGCGGTTCGGCATTACGGGGACGGTTCGCGCCTCGTTCGCAGTTTACAATTCAAAGCGCGACGTCGAGGTGCTCGCCGAGGCTGTCACCAAGGCAGTCTCGATGCTTCGTTAGGAAATCAAAGCCATGAACATCGTCCTCGGTATTTCGGGTTCTATCGCCGCTTACAAAGCAGCGGATCTGGCTTCGCAACTGGTCAAGCAAGGTCACGAAGTCCACGTCGTCATGACTCGTGCGGCGACGGAGTTTATCACGCCGCTCACGCTGCAAATCCTCACTCGCCAGCCGGTGCTCGTCTCGCTTGAGGACGAGAAACAATCGTGGAAGCCCGGCCATATCGAGCTCGCGGATGGTGCGGATCTTTTCCTCGTCGCGCCTGCGAGTGCGAATGTCATCGGGAACTTCGCGCAGGGTCTCTCGCCGGATCCGCTTTGTTCCATTTACTTGGCGCTGCCACGAACCACACCGGTTCTAATCGCTCCGGCGATGAACGGAAAAATGTGGCTCCACCCCGCGACCCAAAGAAACGTGGTCCAGCTCGTCGCAGATGGCTGCCACTTCGTCGGCCCGGTGGAAGGGGATCTCGCGTGCGGCTACCAAGGCATCGGGCGGCTGGCCCCAGTGGAGGAAATCCTCGCGGCGGTGCAAATTTACTCCCGTTAGTCATGGCTGCTACGCGACAAACCGTGGAGTTGCCCCCAGTTAGGAAACTGGAACCTTAGCGCGGATCTTCGCGGCAAGTTCATGGAATGCCGCAGACACCTTGCTGGTGAGAGGCGAAACCAGCGCCACCGGAGCACCGCTGTCGCCGCGCTCGCGGGTCTCAATGTCGATGGGGATTTGTCCGAGCAGTGGCACATTCATGTACTCGGCTTCGCGGACGCCGCCTTCCTTGCCGAAGATATAGTATTTCTTCCCATCATCGCCCTCGAACCACGCCATATTTTCGATGAGACCGAGGATTGGCACGTTGACTTTGGCGAACATCGACACGGCCTTGCGGGCATCGATCAATGCGACTTCCTGCGGTGTGGTGACGATGATCGTGCCATCCACGGCGACTGTCTGGACGATGGTGAGCTGGATATCACCTGTGCCCGGCGGCAGATCGAGCACCAGATAGTCGAGCTCGCCCCATGCGACTTGGCGGAGAAATTGCTGGGTGTAGCGGGTCGCCATAGGGCCGCGGACGATGACGGGTGAACGGTCTTCTAGCAGGAACCCCATCGACATCAGCTTCAGCCCGTGGGCCTCTAGCGGGATGATTTCATCTTGGTCATTTGCCATCGGCTTATCATCGACCGCGAACATCTGCGCGACAGACGGACCATAGAGATCGCAGTCGCACAGCCCGACCTTCGCGCCGGTGGCCGCAAGCGCGACGGCGAGATTTGACGCGACGGTGGATTTCCCGACCCCACCTTTTCCGGAGGCTACGGCGATGATGCGCTTCACACCGGGGATCGAGGATTTCCCGACCGTGCCGCCCAGCCCCCCAGCGGCGGCGGGTGCGTCCTTCACCTCCACCTCGATTTTCACCGTGCCGATGTCTGGCAGCGGATCGAGGATCGCGTGGCAATCTTGGAAAATCTGCTCCGGCACCTTGGGATCGCGGGTGGCGATTTCCAACTGGACAGTGACGAGGCCCGGCTCGCACTTGACGTCCTTGACGAGCCCGAAGGAGATGATGTCCCGGGAAAAACCGGGGTAACGGACTTGGCGGAGTGCTTCGCGGATGAAATCAGGAGTCATAAACGGTGGGGCATCCTCTTCCATTTAGGGCAGTGGGCAACCCGATTTTAGAAAATGTGAAATCCCCCGCCGATGACTATTTCTCCACTAACTCTTGGCGGGTAGCGATCGGGACATAGCCGATTTCGTAGCCCTTCGGCGGCTTGACAATCAGGGCTGGGTCCAAGGAGGCGAGTTTCCCGACCGTCGGCGGGGCGAGATATTCCAGATCCTTGGTCCAGCTGCGGTGGAGTTTTTCGATCTTTTTCTGCAGGTCTTCGCGTTCTGCGGTGGTGAGATCTGCATGAAGCATCGCGGGCTGGTCGGCGAAGCGATACCAATAATAGGTGACCACACTGCGGTCGCCGAGCATCGCCTTGAAAGGCCCAGCGACCGGTCCCGGCGATTTGAAGGCGCTGTTAGCGTCATCCGGAGTGTCACACGGCTTTTTTGGTTCCTCTTTCGGGCTGTCGAACTTCGCGTTTCGCAGTCCTTTCGGCACCTTGTCGGCGGAGGTGACCTTCCATTGATCACTGCCTTCACTTTTCACGCGGTGATAGTATTCGGGGATCGTGACAGCGCCTCCTTTGGGTGAGCTGAACCGCTTGATATGGTCTCCCTGCCACTGATATGCATAGGATGTCGGGTCCGTGACGGATGGCTTAGCGAACGAGCGCCAGTCGATGGCTAACCGCTTATCCTTCACTTCGCCCTCGGGTTTGATCCCCCAGCCCGCACCGTCGTTTACCTCGAAATCGAGGACGAAAGCTCCCTTGGGATCGAAGGTTCCCCGGCAAGGCTTACCGCCCTCGAACCACGTTTTCACCCCATCCCACAGCGCGAGTTTCGTGTAGCAAGTCATTCGGTGCATCACGACAGATTCACTCGCGGAATTGATGGGAAAGGAAACGGGCGCGATCCGAGCGTATTCTTCGCCTTTGGGATCTGTCTCGAGTGCCGCCGGGATATACTGGCACTCGAGTGCGATGTTTTTGATCGGGTCTGAGGGCTGAGTATCTAGCATCCGTCCGGCATACTCGGGATGGGCGAGTGCCTCATGCGACCAGAAGAAGGGAGTGAAAAACCCGACCGGTCCTTTGAAATTCTGTGTATTGAGGAAGAGCGTCCAACTTTGATCGCCGGTGGGGATGTTTTTCCCCGCAGTCATCGTTTTCGCCGCAGTCAACGGCAGTGGCAGATAGCCGTAGCCGAAAAGTTCGCCCCGCGTGCCTTGCTTGAGATTCAGCCCATCCAGAGGAAATAGCAGCCAAGGACTCAATTGCGCCACGCCGTAGCGGCCCTTGGGATCTGCCCACGAGCCGCCGCCTTGGGATGGACCATTCGCGACTCCACTGAAATTCGGAGCCACACCGCCCATCAGGAATTTAGGAGTGATCGTCGGAAACTGCGTCTCACGCCACCAGCCGACGCCGCCCTCAATCGTCGAATACATGTCCTTGAGCGCTTCGCCCTTTTGTTTCCCAAACATCCAAGTGCCGAACAATCCCGTCTGCATTTGGTGTCCGGGGTAGGTCCCCAGCAAAGGCCAAGCCGCCACATAAACGGTATATCCTGCATTATAATGAAGAGGTGGGAACTTCGCATTGATCGCTAAATAGCCTGCCATGTACGGACTCCCAGCCAATGTGGTGTGAGGTAGCACAAAAATCGAAGCGGCAAGCATGAGCCGAGGAAAGAATGCGGATGTTTTAGCGGGTTTCATTGAGGTGAAAATTGAACCGACCGCGTTGCAGCTAAATCGGCTACGGTCTTACCACCGCCCAGCGATGTTTGTTTCAATTCAGCGAAATTGACGAAAAATATCGGGTATGACGAACTCGACAAATGCCGAACAAACAAGAACGTTTCAGAATAGTCCTACAGAACATGGAACCATTAATCGAAAAACCTTTGAGGTATCCCGCCACCTATTGCTGTCCACACATTGTAGCGATAGGACCGCAGGTCATTGGCTCGTTCGTTGGTGCCCTGCGTGCAGATAGACTTCGCTACACTCCTAGCTATTTTGAGATCGCGCTCCTCGTGGGGCTCATTACTGACAGCGATTATACTATGCATCTATGACAGATAAATCCGAACTAACAATTATTTTCCTAGCAAAGCGTTCACCCAAAAGTGTGATGTTTTGTACGCTGTCCTTCGCTTTGGGAGGTTCTGCATTTTTGATTATTTCCTCCGTCATCTCAGTCAACGCATTTTGGGGCGTCTGGATTCCGTTCTGCTGTCTCTCCATCCCAGCTCTCCATCACCTGAGTCGAGAATTAATTCAGACGAAAGCGCGACTTGCGGATTTGGAGGCGAGGCTCAATGCAATCCAGACCACCGATTTGGGTCGAGTTGACGAAATTGCGCCCTTCAACCCACCCACACCACCGGACTTGCGGGTTTGACTCAGTTGCTAATCGCCGTCCTGAAGTGGCTACGATCATCCCCAAACTGCCGGGTATAGGCAAACTATCAGATAAATCGATTGCTAGATCAACAATTAGCGGTCATCCCTCCGCAAGCCTCTTTCACAGATATCATCTTGTGCGGCACTACTAGTACACTGTTAAATCAAAAAATATGAGCCAAAGCAAATTGATCAACACTCTAGCCATAGGTATTGCGATCAGCCTAGTCATCGCAACCATGTTTGTCGGCGCTTACTTTATGTTCTTCAAGGGTCCAAAAGAAGTGGCGGGAGCCACCAAGGACGGCGTAGTTGAAGTCGCCAACTCGGGTTACGACCTGCTCAAGCGATGCGGCAAAGACATCTACCGCGCGTTGCAGTTCGAGCCGAAGGTGATCATTGGTTCCGCGACTGTCCATGGACCAGCCACCAAAGAGACTGAAGTTGTGACTGCTTCGAAGTCATTTCAGCACACTTACACCTATCAGGTGACATGGGCCGGCAGCACTAAGCTCCTTGAACTGAAGGGGGATTTCACTGCGAAGGCCGGATTTCCTTTGGATGATTCATTCAGCATGGTCATCTCCGAAGATGGTCGGATCGTTACTTTGCGACACAAAGCTCCCGATATTATTTCGTGTGAACTGACCAAGCTCTACGTCCTCAAGGACGAGGGTGGGTGGTGGAATAAGATTCAGCCAGAGGAGCGCGAATCCGCCCAGAACGAGTTCTTGCGGCAAGCTCGGGAGGCTGCCCATGAACTAGATCTGATGAGCACTGCCACCGAGAATTTGCTCGAACGTCTTGCCCCTCTCCAGAATCAGTATTCCTTTGAGACGAAGAACGAGGTGATCCAATGAAAGCAATCAAAGGCACATTCGTTTTGTTGATTGGAATCTTATCAGCCGCATACTTGGCGAATATTGGAGCGGGCGTGATCGGGTTTATCCCGCATAATTTCCCCGTGATTGGCAACCTCGATGAAGCAGGCGCGACACTGTTACTCCTCAATTGCCTAGCATACTTCGGCATCTATCTTGGGAGAAGCCATTCCTCACACCAAGAAATGTCCTACCCATCAAAAACTGGAGCAGATTCAACGTGACGAAAGATATGAACAAAGCCGTTCGACCCATTGTGTGTGTTGCGTGTATCATATTATCTCTCCCAGCCTGTGAGAAGCAAAGGGAGAACCATCACTCAAGCCATTCCATTCCTAGTAAGCTTGATCGCTCATCCAATTCCTTTGCGAAGGAGATGACTCAATCGATTTTGTCGAAGAAGGAATTCGACGATCCTGCCGACGGCTACTTCCATGCTTATTTGCTGATGCGAGAGGCGGAGAAGGCAACGAATCAGCAGGAGTCCATCCGTAACCTTGAGGAAGCTCTCGGTTACTTAGTGGCAGTGAACAAGCGGTATCCCGATTGGAAACCTGCGATGGTAGCTGCGCGGACTAATTCGGCCCGGGAATATTTGAGTCGGCTAGCGAAGAACGGCAACTGACAGAATCAAAAAGCCGAACAATCACGGGCATAGTCACTATCTCCGCGTCCTTTGGCGGCCTCGGTGCCTGGGCGTGAAATCTATGATTCGCGGATTTTTTGATGAATTTTCCTTATGCTAGTCGCCCGATTGATGACGGTTTCGACAAACGCGTAGCAGGCAGGGGAATTCTGATCCTGATGGACTTCACCGGGGCGGGGTGGCCACGCGGATCGGGTGTCGCCGAGGGTTGACTCTTCAGATGATCCGCCGGAATACTTTCGTGACTCGAACGCTCTAAGAAATATGGAAAACGTCATCATCATCGGCACAGGTTGCGCAGGATATACCTCTGCTATTTACACCGCTCGTGCGAATCTAAAACCCCTCATGCTTTCAGGCACTCAGCCAGGTGGCCAGCTCACCACTACGACGGAAGTCGAGAACTGGCCTGGCTCACCCGAGGGAATCATGGGGCCGGACCTGATGATGAAAATGCAGGCGCAGGCGGAGAAATTCGGCGCGCGAATCGCTTGGGCCAGCGTGGAAAGTATCGAGAAGCGCGCGGACGGCACATTTCTGGTCAAGGCCGGGTCCGAGGAGTTTGAGGCCAAGACCGTGATCATCGCCACGGGTGCTGCGCCACGCCACATGGGGATCTCGAACGAGAAGGCGCTCATCGGCCACGGTCTAACTTCTTGTGCGACATGCGACGGCGCTTTTTACCGGGACGTGCCGGTCTGCGTCATCGGCGGCGGTGATAGTGCCTGTGAGGAGGCCACTTTCCTGACCCGTTTCGCGAGCAAGGTCTATCTGATCCACCGTCGTGGTGAGTTACGGGCGTCCAAGATCATGGCGGACCGCGCGTTGGCGAATCCCAAAATCGAGCCGATTTGGAACTCGACCGTCTGCGAATATCTCACGGACGAAAAAAATGAGATGCGCGCGGTGATGCTGGAAAACTTGCTGACCGGCGAGAAGAACGAGCTTGAGGTCGCTTGCGTCTTCGTCGCTATCGGCCACGTGCCGAACAGTGGCTTCGTGGGTGGCCTCGTGGATCTGGATGAAAACGGTTATATTTTACAAACGCCGGGCCGGACTGCCACCAAGACACCCGGGCTTTTCGCGGCGGGCGACGTCGCGGACCACTACTATCGCCAAGCCATCACCGCTGCCGGCCAAGGTTGCGCGGCTGCACTTGAGGCGGAGCGCTACCTGAGTGACTTGGAGTGATTTCTCGGTAAAAAGCGGGGCTCCATTTTTCCTTCGGGGTAATGGAGTCCCTTGTTTAATCGAT
The DNA here is from genome assembly GCA_043766715.1 of Luteolibacter sp. Taxonomy (GTDB): domain Bacteria; phylum Verrucomicrobiota; class Verrucomicrobiia; order Verrucomicrobiales; family Akkermansiaceae; genus Luteolibacter. The sequence continues at coordinate 40,051 of JAYUHS010000169.1, read as the reverse complement.
GGCTTGGAGGATGAGCCGATGTTCCTTGCGTTGGAAATCCGTCGGCTTCACCCCGTGGAACCACTGAAATTCACGGGAAAACATGCTGGGGTTCGTGAATCCTAAATCGATCGATACTTCCTTGATCGGTGAGCCCTCGCGCAGCAGCGACCTCGCAGCGACCATGCGCTCTCGACGCAGCCAGTCTTTTGGAGAAATCCCGAGTCCTTGCTCGAAGACTCGGCGAAAATGGCGATCGGAAATACCGACTCTGGCGCACAAACTTGGCAAATGATACACCACCTCACGAGCGATCCGGCCAAGTGAAAGTGGCAGCGGCTCTTGCGCCAGTAGCACAAGGAACATTCCGTCCCTCTGGAGGATTTCTACATCACGGCGTTTCATGATTCGGAAGGTAGGAGAGTCGAAGGAACATTTCAACCATCGAGACGGGTCTTTATTTGATACATCCGGGCAAAGAAACGTGCCATCGCGATGCTCCAGCCTGCGTGAGGGATGCTCCAGCGTGCGTGAGGAATGTTCCAGCCTACGTGAGGAATGCTCCAGCCTGTGTGAGGAATGTTCCAGCCTACGTGAGGAATGTTCCAGCCTTCGTGAGGAATGCTCCAGCCTGCGTGAGTGATGTTCCAGCCTGCGTGAGTGATGCTCCAGCTTACGTGAGGAATGTTCCAGCCTACGTGAGCGGTCTTCCAACGTGCATGAGGGACGTTCCAGCGGTGATGGGCGACCTTTCTACCGATAGATGGCGAAAGCCAAGAAGAGGTCTGGCCGAGTATTTTCAATCGATGGTCACTCGATGTTCTGGACTTGTTCGCGGATTTTTTCGAGCTCGGTCTTGGCTTGGACGATGGTCTGGGCGATGGCGGCGTCGTTCGCTTTCGAGCCGATGGTGTTGAACTCGCGGAAGAGTTCTTGGCAGAGGAAATCCAGCGCGCGGCCGGGTGGCTCGGCGGCACTCAGGTAGTCGTGGAACTTCGTAAAATGCGAATGAAGGCGGGTGATTTCCTCGCTGATGTCGCAGCGGTCGGCGAAAAGGGCGATTTCCTTGGCGACGCGTTCGTCGGTGGGGTCGAGTTCGAGACCGGCATCGCGAAGGCGTTTGGCTAATAACTCCCGTTGGCGGATGGGTCGAGCCGGGGCTTCTCGTTCGATTTTTTTAGCGAAGGATTCGAGGATACCGAGGCGGAGGAGGAAATCTTGCTTGAGGTGCTCGCCCTCGCTGGCACGCATGGCGGTGAGCTGGGCGAGGGCGGTGGTGAGTGCGGGATCGATGGCGAGCCACGCGGCTTCGGCATGGATCTCGGTATTTCCGGTGGCGATGATGCCGGGCTGGCGCAGGAAATCTGAAGCGGTGGGGAGGACCGGGTAGCCGACGGTGTGGCTGAGTTCGGCAAACATTTTGGAAAACGCGAGGGCCAGTCCTTGGTGGATACTAAAGGCTTCGGTGGTGAGTTGTGGGCGCTCGACGGTGATGGAAATCTGGATGCGGCCACGGGAAATGGCAGCGAGCACGGCCTTGCGGATGTGGGTGTCCAGCTCGTTGAGTTCGCGGGGGGCTTGGATGACGACTTCCGCCTGCTTGCGGTTCACGGAGCTGATTTCTACGGTGGCGTGCCAGGCGTCCGTTGTTGCGGAACCGCGGCCAAATCCTGTCATGGAGTGCATGGCGGGAGGGTGGGGGCTGGTTTTCCTGAGTCCAAGATCGAACGCCGAGTGAAAGTAATGTTTTTCCATTTCCAAGTTGGACCTGTGCGGAATGATGTCGGACGCTTTTCGCATGGCGAAGGTTTTGGTAGGGCTCTCGGGCGGCGTGGACAGTGCGGTGGCGGCGGCGCTGATGGTGGAGCAGGGCCATGAGGTGGCGGCGGGCTATATGAAGAATTGGGTGAATGAGGAGGGAATCCCGGGGGATTGTCCGTGGGAGCAGGACATCGATGATGGGCGGGCGGTGGCGAAATCGCTGGGGATCGAGTTCCGGGTGATCGATCTGATTGATTCTTACAAGGACCGGATCGTGGACTATCTTGTAGAAGGATACCGGTCTGGGATCACGCCGAATCCAGATGTGTGGTGCAATCGTGAGATGAAGTTTGGGGTGTTTCTGGACTATGCACTGGCTCAGGGATTCGAGCGGGTGGCGACGGGGCACTATGCGCGGCGGCGTGATTTAGCGGATGGTTCGGCGGCGATTCTGCGTGGGGCGGATCCGAATAAGGATCAGAGTTATTTCCTGTCACTGATGACTCAGCGGCAAGCGGCGCACGCTCTTTTCCCAACCGGGGAAATGCTGAAGCCGGAGGTCCGTGAGGTGGCGCGGCGGTTCGGTCTTCCGGTGGCGGAGAAGAAGGATAGCCAAGGGATTTGTTTCCTCGGGCAGGTGAAGATGAGTGATTTCCTGCGGCATTATGTGAAGGATGTGCCGGGTGAGATTGTGGATATCGATGGCGTAGTGTTAGGTGAGCATCGCGGGTTGCATTTCTATACATTAGGCCAGCGGAAAGGGCATGGGGTGGCTTCGCCGCGCGGTGGTATGGCCTATGTGGTGGTGGGGAAGGATGCGGAGAGGAATCGGCTAATCGTCGGCTGGGATACGGCGGACTCGCCGGGGCTTTATGTGCAGGAATGCGTGGTTGGGACGCTCTCCGCGATCAATGAGCCGTTTGATAAAAAATGCCTAATCGGGGCGCAACCTCGTTACAGGGCGAGGGCTGAGCCTGCGATGATGGAGCCGCTGGGGGCTGGGAAGATCCTATTAAAATTCCAGCAGCCGCAACGGGCGATCGCGCCGGGGCAGATTTGCGCACTGTATGACGGCGGCAGGTTGCTAGGCGGCGGGGTTTTTGAGAGGGTGAAGTGAAACGAAGAAGTCAATCCCGGTCGTTAGGCCGTGATCAATGAGGAGAATTTAGACGCAAAGAGAGTGGACGGGAGAGAAGAGGAGATAGGTTCTATTGGTCTTATAAGTCCTATTTTGTTCCCGCACGAAGACGCCCTGAAGGGCTGGACTACGAGCGAAGAAACTCAACCGCCGGTGCGGGGTGGACGCGGTTTTTTCTTGGCATCGGTGGGAGTGACGTCTCGCATCCCGCCGTTTGCCTTGGCTTTCTGCATCTCGGCTTGGCGCTCTGCCATCCGCTGGACGAAGGATTTTTTGTCGCTGACGGTGCGGGCTTTGAGCTCTGGCTCGGGGACCTTGCTCATGAGCCAAGTTTGGCCAATCGAGAAAATATTCTGGGTAGTCCAGTAAAGGGCGAGTGCGGAGGCGAAGTTATAACAGAAAAAGAAGAACATGAAGGGCATGAACATCATGATTTTCTGCTGCATGGCATCGCCGGTCTTGGGGGTCATGCGGATTTGCAAGAAGCTGGAAATCGCCATGACGATGGGGAGGATGTTGAGTGGCAGGCCTCCGAGAAATGAAAGGTGCATGAGGGTGTCTGGCTGGGACAGATCATCGACCCAGAGGAATCCTTGGCCGCGGAGTTCGACGGCGTATTGGAGCATCCGATAGAAGCCGAAGAAGATTGGGATCTGGATGAACATCGGCAGGCAGCCGCCGAGTGGGTTGATGCCGTATTTCCGATAAAGACCCATCGTTTCGGTGTTTACCTTGTTCGGGTCGTCGGCGTATTTCTCTTTAATCTTGGCCATCTCCGGTTGGAGCTTGGCCATCCGTTTCATGGTGTGAGTGGACTTGGCGTGCAGCGGCCAGATGACGATGCGAACGGTGATGGTGAGCAAGATGATGGCGAGGCCCCACGACCAACTCTTCGCCACGTGGTCGAGAACGAGATGATACTTGTTGAGGACGAAATTCAGCGTGCGGGAGACGATGCCGAACCAGCCGTATTGCATGACGTCGCCCCAACCGTTGCCCCAGTTTGCATCCATCTGGCGGAGCAGGGAATTGTGTTTGGGTCCGATGAAGACGAGGTAGCTGAGGGTCTTGCGCTCGGTCGGGCTGAGGGTCGTTGCGGGAAGCTGAAGTCCAGCGCGGACAGAAATGATGGGTTTCGCGCCGTCCATCAGTTTGACATCGGCATGTTTCGCCCAAACGGTGGCGATGGCTGGGTCTTTCGGGCGGATGACGGTGGCAAAAAACTGGTTAGTGACGCCGGCGTATTCCACGGCATTTTCGCCGCTGCTCTTTAAAACATCCTTGGCGGAGCTGAACATTCCACCTTTGAAGCCTGAGCCATCCTTGAAATTGATGCCGCCGTTTTCATGCCAGAAAAACCCGGTCTGCTGCCCGACTTCTGCTTGAAAGAGGGGCGATGCCTCGCCGAGAAACAGGCTGCATTGATTGAGATTGATTGCGTTTGCCGCGGCGTTTTCGAGTTCTAGTTCGAAATTGAGCAGATACGGCGTGCCGGGTTTGTCGGACTCGACGAGAGAGAAGGTCTTCTTGGCGATGAGGCCGGAGGCGAGCTTGGCGATGAAGACGGCCTTTTTGCCCTTGATGGATTCTTCAGCCTTGAGCGCGTAACTGAGGTTTTCGAGCGTTTCACCGGGTCCGGCGAGTCCGCCGATGGGGCCGGTGCCGAAGTGGTTCATCTGGACAAGTGCGGTCTTGCTGCCGACTTGGAATTGGTTCTTAAACTCGGCGTATTTGATCCCGCCGCCGATGTTAGTGAGAGTGAAAATGACTTCGTTTGTTTCTAAAACGACGGTCTCCTCCTTCGTGGATGGTGGTGGTGGATCGACGGTGAGGTCGGCGTTGGTGGCGACGGGGACATCGGTAGGCGGGGAGACTTTTTTCTGAAGTGCCTCCTCCTTGGCGCGGATGGCGGCTTGGGCGGCTTGATTTTGCCCGGTGTAATAGATGTTCGCGGCGAGCAGAGCACCGCAGAGGGCGAGGATGACCCAAGTTTTACGATCGTACATGAAAGCGTGGTGGAAAGGTTGAGAGTGGGGCGTTTCGCCGGAATTTCACCGAGTTCTAAAACCCCCGGCTGGCGGGACGGGGTCATAACCGCAGCCGCCCCATGGATGACAGCGGAAAATCCGACAAATTCCATACCACGAGCCGCGGAATGGGCCGTGGCACTCGACGGCTTGGAGGAAATAGTTCGAGCAGCTCGGTTCGTAGCGGCAGCCCATGCCGGGACCGGAGATGGTTTTCAGCATGGGATTGAGGATCCGCTGGTAAAAACGGATGAGGAGCCGAATCACGAAACTGAGGATTCGTGAGATCACGATTTCGCTTCCGGCCGGGGAAATAAGCCGAGCCGCCGTGCTTGGCGCAGCCAGTCGGCCTCAAGCTCGGCGAAGGTGGCCTTGGAGGCACCGGGTCGGGCGATGGTCACAAGGTAGCGACGGATTTCCACGAAGGCGGGGGCGTGGGACTGGACCATCGAGCGGAATCTGCGGCGGAGTAGGGTGCGGTCGTGCGCCTTACCGCTGCGCTTGGTAGTGATGAAGCCGGTGCGGATCGTCGTCAGGGCTAGATCAGGCAAGGTGCTTAAAATAACAAACCGGCCAGCTTTCGCGTGACCGGTTTTCTTGACCCGCGCGAAGTCTGCGCGCTGGTTGATGCTGCATGTTCGTGGGAGTCGCATGGCAGAAATACGATGGACTCCCGGGAATGAGCCTTAGCAGTGGCTCAGCCGTGCTGAGTGGTGTGGCGGCTGTATTGAATTTCAACACCCTTAGGAACGAGACGCTTGCGTCCTTTTTGACGGCGGCGGCGGATAATGTCGCGGCCGGATTTGGTGGCCATGCGGGCCCGGAAGCCGAATTGGTTTTTCCGTGTGCGCTTGGATGGCTGATAGGTGCGTTTGCTCATGGCGTGGGCCTCAAATAAAGGTTCGTGGTCCGTCCGGATTCCGGCGCGGGGCGGCACTCTAGGCACCGGCGATGGGTTGTCAACCCGGCAATGGCAGGAAAATAGGATTTATTACTGCGGTGGAATGTCCGGGTGGGAAATGAGCCGTCGTTAGGCCTTGATGCACGGGCGGTGCTGGGAAATTCTCTCCCAGCCTTTCAAATGATCCCGACGCCTACCCAAATTTTCGCCAGTTTCGAGCGAGGTGAGATCGACCGTGACGAACTGCACGCGATGATGGCCTTGCACGCTCGCGAGCTGATTCAGGAAATGGTGGAGGATTACCAAAATCCAGCGTCGGCGTTGATTGAGAGCTTGTTGGCGAGGCGATCAGTGAGTCGGCTGGTGCGGCGTCACAGCGGTCGGCTATTTCGAGAAATCCTCGTCGCGCTGGCAGATCGGGCGGAGTTCCCGCCATCGCGCTATTTATGGAATGCTTCCCACCCGGATGTGCCGCTACATTGTTTTTTGCGGATGCGGCGTGAGCCGATTTTTCGGATTTCCTCGATCCAGCAGAAGGGTTCAGATGTCGAAGTGGAGGTGGAGCACGGCAGCTCGGCCCGGGGTAAGGCGACCGTCAGGAAATTCCTGCTCAGGCGTGATGAGTCGTTTAAACTCCGGGTGATTTCGTAAACTTCCACAAGCGCGGTCCGAGGGTGAGCGATGCGACCAAGAGGCCTGCCGCCAGTCCCCACCAGACGCCGCGCGCCCCGAGATGGAGGCCGAATGCCATGCCCGCACCGACTGGCAGCCCGACTAGCCAGTAGGCGGCAAATCCCATCAGCGCCGGCACCCGTGCGTCTTGTAAACCACGGAGCATCGCTGCCGAGGCGACTTGGAGGCTATCGACAAGCTGAAAAATCCCGACGATCACCAACAGCGAGCCTGCGAGGGAAATCACCTCTGGAGCCTCGATGAACAGCGAGGCGGTCCATTTCCCTACCATTAAGAATGCGACTGCTGCGATGACGGAATAGCCCGCTGCGAGCAGCCAGCCGGAGATTGCGATCGGGCGGAGTCGCTGCATTTCCCCAGCACCTTTTGCCTCGCCGACGCGGACGGTGAGCGCCATCGAGAGGCCGAGCGGGATCATGAAGGCGGTGGCGGCCATGGAAATCGCGATTTGATGGGCGGCCATCGCCGTGGCGCCGAACCAACCCATGATGAGTCCGGCCAGCGAGAAGGCAGAAACCTCGCAGACCATTTGAAAGCTGGCGGGCAGGCCGATGGCGAGGAGGTGCCAGAGATCCGGGAGATGCGGCGCGCGAAACCAGTGGTAAGGGACCCACTCGCGCAAGTCCTTCGCTTTCACCAGCCAGAGAACCATCGCCACTACGATGACGACCCGCGAAATCAAAGTCGCCCACGCCGCGCCTTCAAACCCGAGTGCCGGGCAGCCGAGATTTCCATAAATCATTACCCAGTTCAGAGCGACGTTGAGCATGACTCCGCCGAGGAAGATCCAGAAAGGTGGCCACGGGCGGTTGAGCGCATCGGCGTGGTTTTTCAGCGCAATGGAGATCAGTGCCGGAATGACTGATGCCATGATGATCCGGAAAAATCCCTGTGCCCGCAGGGTCACGTCCGGTGGTTGCCTAAAGAAATCCAAGTGCAGCGAGACAAGCCATGAGAGGCCGAAAAGCGCGAATCCCAGCGCCGTCGCGAGATACAAGCCATGGCGACAACTGCCGCGTGCGGCGGCGGCGTCGTTTGACCCGCGTGAGTTCGAGGTGAAGACGGAGATGCCGCTCAGGAGGCCGATCCCGAAGACGAAGGGGATATGGAATAATGAATTGGCGAAAGTCAGCGCTGCTAGATCGCCCACGCCGAGACGGCCCACCATCAAGGTGTCCACCACGCCCATCAGCATTTGGCTGAGCTGGCCGATCATCAGCGGCACGGCTAACCGGAGGGTGATGCGGGATTCGTGAAGCAGGCTCATGGACGTGCGCTCTTTCGTTCCGGGCACTGGATTTGTCCATGAGATTGTGGCTGCGGTAGAAATGGTGATTCCGTGAGATTTTACGGTTGCCCTCATTGCGGGACTTGCTACACCTCCGGGGTCGTGTGGTTGCGCGGCGCATTTCCAACGCCTCGGTAGCTCAGTTGGTAGAGCAGTTGACTCTTAATCAATTGGTCCTTGGTTCGAATCCAAGCCGAGGCACTTTTCAGCAATGCTGGGATTTTTTGTTGATCGCCTCGCAGTGTAGGTGCTTGAAACCTCATTAGGATGCTGAAACCAAAGCAGAAAGTTAATGCTGTAAGCGGGCGCGTGGGGTTTCGAGAGGCGCTGGCAAATTGGTTTTCTCGAACGGGAAAGGACTACCCATGGCGGCGGACACGCGAGCCGTATGCGATTCTCATCTCCGAGGTCATGCTCCAGCAGACGCAGATCGGCACGGTGTTAGGCAGGGGATTTTATACGCGGTTTTTGGAGACCTTTCCGGGAGTGGAGTCGCTGGCGGTGGCGGAAGATGAGCGGTTGCTCAAAGCGTGGGAGGGGCTGGGCTACTATCGGCGTGTCCGGATGCTACGTGAAACGGCGCGGGCAGTGCTGGCGGAGCACGGCGGGAAATTCCCGCAAGAGGTGGCCGCGCTGATGAAGTTGCCTGGCATCGGGCGCTACACGGCGGGAGCGTTGCGGGCGTTTGCCTTCGATCTACCCGCGGCAGTGGTCGATGGAAATGTGGCACGGGTGCTGTCCCGGGTGATGGATTTCTCTGAGCCGGTGGATGGCACGGCGGGGCAGAAACAGATGTGGGAGTGGGCGGAAGCATTGGCGGACCCCGAGCGGTCGCGGATTTATAACTCGGCGCTGATGGAGCTGGGGCAGACGATTTGCCGACCGGGCGTGCCGGACTGCCTGAGCTGCCCAGTGGCGGGATTTTGTAAAACACGGGAACCTGAGCGACTACCGGTGAAGCGCCCGAAGACGGCGGTGACGGCGGTGGATGAGCACGCGCTCTGGTTGCGGGATGAAAAGGGGCGGCTGTTACTGCATCGCGAGGGCGGGAAACGGCGCGAGGGATTGTGGAAACTACCGACGCGGGAGGCGGTGGAAATTTCCGCGCTGCCGGTGCTGACAGAGCACTGTTATACCATCACGCGCTATCGGGTCACCTTGCGGGTTCATGACGGCGGCACGCTGGCGGATCATTTTCAAACGGGCACCGACGAGATTTGGCAAGAGGCGGAGCAGGTGCTGGCACTGGCCATGCCGTCACCGTTCCGGCGGGTGATCGAGCGATTGTTGGGGGATATTTGAAAACGGATGTGACGGATGCGTGAGGCTGTGCTTTGGTCTGCGCGGATGGAAAAACTTCTTCGGACCATGGCTCTGCTGCTTGCTTGTGGGCTGGCTCAGGCCTGTTCGGTCCCTCCTGCTCCAGACCAAGTAGCACCTAACCGGGCGACCCGCCAGATCGTGGCGGAGCGGGTGACTGCGGTGGTGGTGACGGACAGGAATAGCCTCAAGCGCTGGGCGACCGGGAATTTCTCGACGGCGCACGCTCCCGGCGATGCGGATGGTGGGTCTGCCGCGCCGATCGCTCCGGATGGATATTTCCTCACCGCCGACCACGTCCTTGCGCACATGGCGGGGCGAAACGTATTTCTCATTTACGGCCAAGGCGGACGACTCGCCCCAGCGAAGGCACGGGTGGTGTGGCGCTCGGCAGCGGACGACATTGCGCTGCTCCACATCCCAGTGAAGACGCCTTACTACTATCAATGGACGCCGTCAGACCGCTGGCTGGCGGAGGGCAGCCGGGTGATCCACGGCGGGATTTCGACCGGTTTTAAATTGGCCGATGGCAAGCTCGGCACGGCGCTGGCCCCGACAGGCGTTTTCACCGGGAATCGACGGTTCAAGATCGATATCCCGCTCCAGCCGGGCGACAGCGGTGGACCAGTGGTCGATGCTTATGGCCGTCTCATCGGGATCAATTCCGCCGTAGAATTTCTAGTGCCGATGGAGACGGCGTTCTTCATCGATTCCGAGGGAAATCGGCCTAACGCACGGTTTATCGAAGGGCTGATCCGCAGTGATCGTGCCAAGAATTCATCCGTAGAGTGACCGTGAAGTGCTTTCTAGAAATCCTCGTGAACTTACGATTCACCGCCGTCGTTGCCCTAGGACTGCCGCTGGTTTCCTGCGCTCCTCTCGGAAAAATTGGGCTTCCGGTCAGCATGTCCGCTGCGGCGAATGACCAGATCATGCTGGTGAGAAAGGACCCGCCATCGTTCGGCTACCAGCGGCTAGAGACGCAGTCGGTGGCTTATCCCGACCTTGCGGTGTTTGTGAAAAAGCAGGGAGTGCCGAATTTCCTCGCAGAGACTCACAACAGCGAGCGTCATTATTTCATCTTGTATTATCTGAGCGAGCGTAAGGCCTTCGCCTGCCGTAACCGGTCTGGGAACCGTGGCGCAGTCGAGTTCGCAGGGCCATACCCCATCACCAAGCGCGAGTTTCGGCTGCTGGATGGGTACCGCAAGGACCCCAGTCGCAAGCAGGTGAAGTGGTAAGGTAAGTCCGCGGTGGCCCAACTTCCTTCTTGCTTGGGAAACTTGGGAGGGTAATCTTTTCACAGTCTCTTTGCGTTAAACCATCGGGACTCATACCAACCGGAGCAATTGCTCCAAACCATAACAATAGATAAGATAAACCTATGAAAACTAACCAAAAAATGCGCCGTGGCTTCACTCTGGTGGAGCTCCTCGTCGTAATCGTCATCATCGCGGCACTTGCCGGCCTCACCGCTCCCATGGTGATCCGCCAGCGGAAAAAAGCCGACCAAACCGAAGCCGTGAACAACGCCCGCCAGATCGGACTCGCCTTATTCGAGTTTGAGACGGAATACGGGAGTTTCCCGGATGACGACACAGCAGTCACAGTAGCCGCAAACACCGAAACGACCGCAGTCGGTGGGAAATTGTCCAATGACCGTTTTCGGCAGCTGATACGCGCTAACATCGCTCAGTCTGAAACGATGTTTTACTCAAAAACTGCCTATACGAAAAAACCTGATGGCGTTTTCAATAGTGATGAGAAAGCGTTAGCAAAAGGCGAAGTAGGCTTCGGATTGATGGAAAACACAGGTGGCAAGGGTCTCAGCAATGCAGGAAATCCATCACGTCCGGTTGTCATGACTCCGTTCTCTGTCGGATTATCCGGTGAGCAATTCGACTATGATATTTACGACGGTAAGGCTGTCATTCTCAAACTCGACAACAGCGTTACCTCTGTCCAGATCATCAAAACCAGCGGATTGATTAAAATCAACGGTAAGAGTCTTACCGCCGTTGGCGACGACACAGTCTGGGGAACTAGCGTTACTCCAACGCTAATCTACCCACTCACCAAGTAAACTTATCCTCCTAACCAAGGATCCCACCCAACCGGGAGGCCGCACATGGCCTCCCGGTTTTTTGTTGCCCGGGGAGAATTCGTGAGCGAAACAGCGGGACAATTTTCAATCATGTCCGAGCCAGAATCCAAACCATCGCCGGCATTCCTGCCTTACCCGATCTCGACCCTCAGCCCACCGATCATCCCGAACGACCTCACCTCGTTCAAATCCCGAGGCATCTCCCAAGTCGAGCGGGATCTCCAGCAGAAGCTCAAGGAAATCCGCGAGACCTACCTCGCTACTATCGACCACTTCAACTGGAACAAGCTGGTTTATGAGGCGGAGATCCAGTTCGAGCCGATCATCGGTGGCACTTATCACCTCTATGAAATGCGCGGTCGGAAGCTGCTCTCGATGATTTCTCCGGAACAATGGTCGCAGAAGCACCTCGCCACCGTCCGGCTGAACATGGACCGCCAGTGGAAAATTGTGGAAACGGGTAAGGACGTGGATTCAAGAATGCTCTTCGGCACCACCGATGTTTGACGGGCCGCGCTTGCCAGTTCCGTGGCGATGCCTAGCGTTTCCGCCGTGAGCGAACTTTTCCCTGTTTCCCCGCCACGCGCCTGGGCGGAGATCGATCTCGGTGCGTTGAGAAAAAACCTCGCCGTGGCCCGTGAGGCCTTCGGCGGTGGACTGATGGTGGTGGTGAAGGCTGGGGCTTACGGCCATGGCTTGGAGGAAATCGCCAAGGCGCTGGCCACTGAGGAAATCGCGTTTTTCGGCGTGGCTAATGTCGGAGAGGCCCGCCGCCTGCGCAGTGCCGGGGTGGAAACTCCGATCTATCTGCTGGGGGCGACATGGTCTGAGGAACGCGAGGAAATCGTCGCTCGCGATTGGACGCCGTGTATTTCCTCACTCGCGGAAGCCGAGCAATTCAACACACTGGCCGCAGCGCGGGGCAAGCGGCTGAAGGTCCATCTGGCGGTGGATACCGGCATGGGGCGCGGCGGATTCGTCGCTGAGCACCTGCCCGAGAAACTGGCGGAACTCGAGCGGATGGTGAATTTGGAAGTCGAGGGCATCGGCTCCCACTTGCCTTCTGCGGATGAGGACCGCGAGTTTACGCTGAGGCAGTTCGAGCAATTTCACGCCATCATCCGCAGTCTTGGTGGGCCGGGCCGGTTCAAGTGGATCCACCTTTCCAACAGCGCGGGCCTGCTCGGTTTCGCCCAAGGTGTCTGCAATCTTTCCCGGCCGGGGCTGATGCTGTATGGCGTCTCGCCGATCTCGAGTTTCCAAGAAAAACTGGCCACCGTGATGACCTTGAAATCCCGAGTCACGCTGGTCCGGACCTTACCTGCGGGCCATGGGATTTCCTACGGTCGGCAGTTTGTCACCACCCAGCCGACGCGAGTCGCCACAGTCGGAATCGGCTATGGCGATGGCTACCCGCGCCATGTTTCCGGGCAAGGCGCGGAGGTCTGGATCCGTGGTCGCCGTCTGCCGATCCTTGGGCGCGTCACCATGGACCAGATGATGGTGGACGTGACGGCGGCGGAGGAGGTGATGGAGGGTGATGAGGTGGAAATCTTCGGTGCCCACATCCCAGTCAGTGAAATCGCGGAGAAGGCAGGGACGATCGTTTGGGAAATTTTCACCGGCATTACTCCCCGGGTGATGAGGTGCTATTCGCTGGAGATCTGAAAATGAGAGGGGCGTGATGAACGACGATCCAAGAAATGAGGTGAATTGGATGGATGGGATGGATGGGATGGATGGGATGGGAAAAATGGAGGACTTGGACTCCTCTCTTTCCTTCGCCGTCGTGGCAAATAGGGCCGTCAGCCGGGCAAATTGCCCGGTCATCCGAGCAAAAAGGGCCATTAACCGAGTAAAATGGGCCGTCAACCGAGCAAATTGCCCGGTCATCCGAGTAAATCGCCCCGTCATCCGAGTAAAATGGGCCGTTAACCGAGCAAATTGCCCGATCATCCAAGCAAATTGCTCGGGCATCGCCCTTCCGAGGCCGGGGCATAAATTTCTGCTAAGGAAACCTGAGCGGGCGTGTCATACTCCACATGATGCACCGCCTAGCCTGGATTTCCCTATTCGCTGTCTTGTTGAACCTCCCGCTGCTGGCTGAGGAACCGGGTGCCCTTCGGAAGCAGCGAGACACGCTCACCGAGCGCGGGATGTGGCGGGAGGCGGTGGATTTTTATCAGGAGAAATTGCTGCCGTTGCAGGGCGGGGATACCGGCGGGGATTTGGAGAACGCGGTGGATGCGCTCGGCCAATTGGCGGCTTGGAAGGAATTCGATGGGTTGGTGGAGCAGGCGGTGGCGGCGCACGGCGAGGATAGCGGGCTACTGACGGCGGCGGCGGGTAAGTATTTAAGTGCACAGCATTCGGGGGAAATCGTGGACGGTGAGTTCGAGCGCCAGCAGTCAGGGCGGGGTATTCTACCGCCGCAGGATACGGACGATGAATTTGTGCCGCAGACCGGCCAAGCGGTGAGCACCGAATACCGCGACCGCATCCGGGCCTTACAATTGATCCAGCAGGCGACGCAGAAACCGCAGAACGAGACCGAAAAAATCCGGGTCTGGGGGGAAATGGCGCAAGTGCTGCGGCAGTCAGAGGGCTGGAAATGGCAGACTCTCACGCCGCTAGACAAGCTGCCAGAGTGGGGCGAGCCGGGGCCGGACGGCGGCACCGAGGGCGCACCTTGGAAGGGCGACGGGCCAGTCATTTATCAAGTGCCGGTTTCATGGGAGGCTGCGGTGAATGACGGCGAACGCTGGCGATTCGCGCTGGCGGAGCAGGTCCGGCTGGCGCTCTCGATCAAGGACCCGGGCCAAGAAGCGGCGACGATCCGAGTGCGGGCGGCGTTTTCGCAATCACAATTCGGCACGGAGACGCTCGCCTCCTATGGCTGGTGGGCCCAGCAAGATCCAGACAGCGCGAAGGGGATTCTCGAAATGGACACGCTGGCGGAGGACGAGTGCCTCGCGAAGACCTCGGATGGTGTGCGGCGGTTCAAACTCCCCGCAGACCAGCATTTCATCGCGCTTTATCGGTCCATTTTAGACGATCCCACCTACGGGGAAACGGCGGGCGATGCCTTGGTCGATGTCTTCCTCAACCGCCGCCAATACGAGAAAGCCCGTGAAATGCTGGTCCAGACGATCGCGAAACACGGGGCTGGCCCTGACGGTTCGCGGAAAAAGCTACTCCAGCAGATCATTGGAAATTGGGGGCGATTTGAGTCCGCAGAAACCGTCCCCGCTGGCACGCGGCCCGTGCTGCCGTTGGTTTTCCGAAATGCGAAGGCCATCAAACTGACGGCCGCGCCGGTGGACATGGATGCGGTCCTCCGCGATACTCAGGTTTATTTAAAGGGAAATCCGGCGCAGTTGGATTGGGAAATGGCGAATCCTTCGGGCATCGCAAGTCGGCTGATTTCCGGCAGCGCCGCGAAATACATTGGCAAGACGGAAGCCAAGTGGGAGGCGACGCTGACGCCGCGCGATGGTTATCGCGACACTCGGCAGGAAATTTCCGTGCCGCTGGAAAAGGCCGGGGCGTGGTGGGTCACTGGCGAGATCACGGGCGGGAATTCCTTCCACACGCTGGTTTGGATCGTGGACTCGGTGCTAGTGCAGAACGACGTCGGCGGGAAAAAGCAGTGGTGGCTGGCCGAAGCGAGCGGTGGAGCGCCGGTGGCGGGGGCAGAAATCGAGTTTTTTGGTTACCGCCAGGATTATCAGGATCGGGAAAACTCGTCGGAGCAGAAGATGACAATCCGCACCCAGCGGCTCACCGCGAAGACGGATGAGGAGGGCAAGACCTTGATGGCACCGGGTGCAGTGGACAGCAATTTCCAGTGGCTAGCGGTTGCGCGGAAATCGGGCCGAGTGCTGGCGTTCGATGGTTTCCAGCCGATTTATACCGGCGGGTTGCAGTCAGAAAATGGCGACCGCGACCTGACCTACGGGATCTCGGATCGGCCGCTTTACAAACCGGGCGACACCGCGCACCTGAAGTTCTATTTCCGCAACGTCGGGTATTTTCAGCCGGACGAAAGTCGCTGGGCGAACCAATTCGGGACACTCACGCTGATGAATGGCCGGGGCGAGGAGGCGATGAAAATTGAGAAACTCAAGACCGACGCGCTGGGCGGGGTGGAGTGCGAGGTGGTGATCCCGAAGGACGCGGTGCTGGGCCAATGGAATGCCATCTTCATGATCGGTAAGAGGATTTCCGCCGCCGTTGGCCTGCGGGTGGAGGAATACCGCAAGCCGGAATACGAGGTAAAAGTGGACGCCCCGGCGGAACCGGTGAGGCTGGGTGAAAAATTTACGGCGACGGTGAAGGCGACTTATTTCCACGGTTCGCCGGTGAGGAATGCCACGGTCGAAGTCACGGTGAAACGCAGCTCGGTCAGCGAGCCGTGGTTTCCGGGTGGCCGGTGGGATTGGCTCTACGGCCCGGGTGCGTGGTGGAATTGCGGGGACGCTTCGTGGCACCCGACGTGGAGCCGCTGGGGCTGTCTGCCGCCGAATCCGCCGTGGTGGCGTGGGAATCGCTGGACGCCGGATGAGGTGGTGATGAAGCGGAAAATCCCGATCGGCGAGGATGGCACGGCGAAGATCGAGATCGATACCGCCTCGGCGAAGGCGATCCACGGCGACATGGATGCGAAGTATTCCATTGAGGCCCGGGTGGTGGATGCCTCGCGGCGGGAAGAGCGCGGCAGCGGAGCGGTGATCGCGGCGAGAAAGCCATTCCAAGTCGTGGTCTGGACAGATCGTGGCTACTGCCGCAGTGGCGAGCCAGTGGATGCGACGATTTCTGCGGCCACGCTCGCTGGCAAGCCGGTCGTGGCGGCGAAGGGGACGCTGAAAATTTATCAAATCATTGGCGGCGCGGACGGTCGGGTGGAGGAAAAGGAAGTGCAGTCGTTCGCGGTCGAGACGGATGCCGATGGGAAAATTCATCAGAATTTCGCCGCGCCGGTGACGGGTCAGTATCGGCTCGCCGCCAGCCTCGCCTTCAATGGTGGTGAGGCCACGGAGGGCGCTGCGATCCTCAACGTCCACGGTCCCGGCCGCGCCGATCCCAAGGATTGGCATTTCGGGCCACTGGAATTGATCGCCGACAAGCCGACCCACGCACCCGGTGATACGCTGAAACTCCGCGTGAACAGCGACAAGGAGAACGCCAATGTCTGGCTGTTCCTCCACGTCGCCGGGTCTGCGGGTCGCGAGGCACGCCGCATCCAGCTCGATGGGAAAAGCCTAGAAGTCGAGGTGCCGCTGGATCTGCGGGACATGCCGAATATGTTCATCGAGGCCATCAGCGTCCACGGTGCGAAGGTCCACACGGCGGTCCGCCAGATTTTGTTACCGCCCGTTAGCAAGCTGATCGAGGTGACGCTGGAACCGGCGAAGGACCGGGTGAAACCGCGCGAAACCTCGTCGCTCAAGGTCACGCTGCGGGATGCCGAGGGTAAGCCAATCACCGGCCTCGCGGTGCTGTCCGTTTATGATAAGTCGCTGGAGGCGATCACCGGCGGCTCGAACGTCGGGCTGATTCATGAGAATTTCTGGACGTGGAAGAACAGCTATTACTCGGATGGGAATCGTGGCTCGGTGCCGATGGCCGCAGGAAATTTGATCAAGCCAAAAGCGGTGGGGATGGATGCGCTGGGCGGGTTCTTCAATGAGATGAGTGCGCTCAAAGAGGCGGAAGGGTGGGGTGGTGGCAGCCTTAGAATGCGTGGAAACATACAATTCAGTGCGATGTCAGCCGCCGCGCCGGTGAGCCGAATGGCGGGGAAGAAGATGGATGCAGCAGATCAATTCGCACCGAGCGAAGAGCCGAGCGCGAATCCGAACCCGATCCTCGTGCGTAAGGATTTCGCGGATTTGTTGAAATGGTCCGGTGCGATCCAGACCGATGCCGAGGGCCGTGCGGAAATCCCGCTGGAATACCCGGATAATCTCACGACCTGGAAGGCTCGCGTCTGGGTGCTGGGGAAGGGGACGCAGGTCGGCGAGGGCAGTGCGGAAATCATCACTTCCAAGGATTTGCTAGTCCGCTTGCAAGCTCCGCGATTTTTAGTGGAGCGGGATGAGGCGGTTTTGAGTGCGGTGGTTCAGAACGATCATGCCACGCCGAAGACGGTGAAGGTTTCGCTAGAGTTAGAGGGTGACACTCTTGCCGCCATCGACGGCGCGGCGAGGACGGTGGAGATCGCTGCGAAGTCGGAAGCGCGGGTGGATTGGCGGGTGAAAGCACTGCGGGAAGGCGAGGCGAAGTTCCGGATGCGAGCCGATGCCGGCGACGACGGCGATGCAGTCGAGCGGACGCTGCCAGTGAAAGTCCACGGGATGCTGCGGCAAGACGCATGGAGTCGGGCGGTGGAACCGAATCAGGATTCGGCGAAAATTTCACTGGAGATTCCGGCGGAGCGTCGCCCGGATCAATCGAAACTCAGCGTGCGGTTTTCCCCGACGATCGCCGGTGCGGTGGTGGATGCGATTCCTTATCTAGCAGACTATCCGCATGGCTGCACCGAGCAGACCTTGAACCGATTCGTTCCCGCCGTGATCGCGCAGAAGATGCTGCGGGATTTAAAAATCAACCTCGGCGAGGTCAAAGCAAAGCGGAACAATCTCAATCCGCAGGAGCTCGGCGACTCCGCCGAACGCGCGGCGCAGTGGCGGCAATGGCAGCGCAACCCGGTCTTCGACGAGGTGGAGATCGAGAAAATGGTCGGTAAAGGTGTGGAGAAACTCACCGCCATGCAGAATGACGACGGTGGCTGGGGCTGGTTTTCCGGCTACGGCGAGATTTCCTATCCGCATACCACGGCGGTGGTGGTGCACGGCTTGTTAGTGGCCAAGGAAAACGGCGCGAAGATCCCGGCAGCGATGTTGGATTCTGGAATCAAATGGCTGGCTGGCTACGAACGCAAGCAGGCCGCAGCGCTCCAGCTTTATGTCGAACGGACGGCGCTGCGAAAGGCTGGCAAGAAGGTGAAGGACGATGGGCGCTACGAAAAATCCGGCGTCGATGCCATGGACGCGTTCGTCCGGTTGGTGCTCGGTGAGGCGAAGCGTGACTCGGCGCCGATGTTGGCGTTTCTCTATCGGGATCGGATTTCACTGCCGATTTACGCCAAGTGTCTGCTAGGTCTCGAACTTCACCGCAAGGCCGACGCGCCGCGCCGAGATGAGGTGATGAAGATGATTTCCCAATTCCTCAAGCGCGATGCCGAGAACCAAACCGCGTTCCTCGATCTGGGAAATAAGGGTTATTGGTGGAATTGGTACGGCAGCGAAGTCGAGGCCCACGCGTGGTATCTCAAGCTGCTCGCCGCCGTGAAACCGAACGATCCCGACACTCGCGGGCTGGTGAAATACTTGGTAAATAACCGCAAGCACGCCAGTTATTGGGAATCCACGCGCGACACGGCGTTTGCCATCGAAGCGATCGCTGGCTATTTCAAGGCCAGTGGCGAGGCCGCACCGGAGATGGAAGTGGAGGTGATGATGGATGGGAAATCGCTGCGTAAGGTGACGATCAACCGCGAGAATCTCTTTACCTTCGACGGTTCGGTGGTCCTCACTGGCGATGCGTTAGCCACGGGTAAACATGAGATCGAGCTCAAGAAAACCGGCAAGGGCACGCTGTACGCGAACGCTTATTTGGAAGTTTTCACCTTGGAAGACAAGCTGCGGGCTGCTGGGCTGGAAGTGAAGGTGACGCGCCATCTTTCCAAGTTGATCGCTCTGGAAAAGGAAAACGAAGTGCCGGATGCGAGTGGTGTCGTCGTCAAACAACAGGTCGAGCGCTTCCGTCGTGAGCCGTTAGCGGATGGTGCGAAGGTGGCGTCCGGCGACCGGATCGAGGTGGAGCTGGTTCTGGAAAGTAAGAACGACTACGAATACCTGCTGTTTTCCGATGCCAAGGCTGCGGGCTTCGAGGCGCTGGAAGCGCTGAGCGGCTACGTAGGTGGTGGGGCGGGATTTAGCGCCTACATGGAGCCGCGGGATCAGACGGTGGATTTCTTCATCCGCGCCCTGCCACGCGGGACGAATACGCTGCGCTATCAGCTCCGCGCCGAGGCCCCCGGGATCTACAAAGCCCTACCCGCGACCGCCGAAGCGATGTATGCACCCGAGCTACGGGCGAACTCGGAGGATATTAAGTTGGAGATTTCCAATTAGCCGATTGAACTAACGGAGGCCCTTGGGTCCGGTTTTCTTGGGGGAATCGAAGGTGACATCGGTGATGGAAGTGCGTTTTCCGCCGTTCGCAGGATCACAGGTGGCGACCTGCATCTTGCGGAGGGTCCAGACGTTATCCGCGACTTTCATGACGTCCTCGACTTGGAACTCCTTCACCAGTCCGCCGTTTTTATCGTGGCCTCGGATGCGCATGAAGGCCCCGAACTTGGTGTGGACCCAGACGTAAACGACTTCGTAGCGACCGGAGGAACCCTTGGGCTTGTCGATGCGGAGCTTGTAGCAAGGTTGACCGCTGACGTCCTCGGTGCCTTCGAGTTTCGAGTTCGGCCAATAAAAGAAACGGAGTGCGAGGTCCTCGTAGGTGAGATCGGTGCCGGCGATGGGCTGGACGATTTTTGCCGCAGGAAACTCGATGGTTTTACCGTCTGTTATTTCAAAAAGATTGAAGGCGTCATCGCCCATCCGCATGTGGAAAACGCGCCATGGGTCTTTGTTTTCGGAGAACTGGAATTGGATGTCCTTGCCCTTGAGGAAAAGGGTGATGGGGATGTTTCCACCCTTTTTCTGGAGGTTTCCAGTGAGTCCCTCGTCCAGCTTGGTTAGGGTGGCGGAGAGGCGTGCGCCTTCGAGGATCTGCTGGGCGGACGGCTGCTGGGCTTGCGCAGAGAGGCTGGAAACCCATGACAGGGCAAGGGCGGCGGCTGGGAGGATGGCTTTGAAGTTCATGGAATTAGGTAGGAGAAATCGCCGGGTTGGACAAATCGTGCAATGGATTCCTTCAAAAAAGTGTCTTGGGCGTCATCTCATTTTTAGAACGCTATTTTTTGAGGCTTGATGATCCAAGGTCGGGCGAATTGGATAACCGCTCACGTAGGAATCGCTCCTAACCCCGCCATGAGTCTCCGAACCCAGTTATCTGACATCCTCCCGACCTTACTTCCGGGAAACCCGGTGGACTCCATCAAAGGAACCGAGCTGATCCGCCTGACTCGCCTGCAACTCACCGGCAACTACTCGGACGCGTCGCTGCGCTATCATTTCTCGATCATGTCGTGCGACCCGGCCTCGGCCATCGCGAAGGTGGAAAAAGGCCAAGGCTACTACCGCCGCAGTGGCTCGCTGCCCGCCCTTTCCGGAGCGCAAGAGCTGCTCGCACTGACCCAAGGCCGGCTCGACGATCTCACCACGGCGGACCAAGACATGGTGGATGAGACGATGCTGCGGATTCGGAAATTCCGCGCCGTGGTGACGCGTTATTTCGAAATCAATGGCCGTTTCCCGTTCGCTTTCCGCAAGGCATTCGGCAAGGACTCGCCGATTAGTAACCTGTGGAAATATCCTGAGCTGGTGTTGGTCGATTGGGAAACCGGCGGCTCACCGGACGAGGAAATGTCGCTGGATGAGACGATGCTTTCCCTCAAGCAGCGGCTGGGAATCCCGCCTTTCATGCTGCACGCAGCCCGGCTGCGGATCCAGCCGTCGCTCCAGACTTACCGTGAGGATTTTTTCCAAACTCTGGCCGTCTCGATGTGGGCGCAGGGCGGGGAACTCGTCTATGCCGGGCCAGTCGAGGATAAGGCACTGGCCGACGGTCTGCGGAGTTTGAGCGCGACCTTCGGCGTGGGTGTCACTTCATTTGGGCTGACTTCTGAGGCGCTGGACGATCTTCCGCGGCCGGAAAATATTCTCAATGCCCACCCGCGCGAAACGGAAGCGATCATGGCGAAGCTCGACCTGAACCTCATTTCTGCGCCGCGTTCTCGCCCGCATCTCGACTGGGCCGCGCTCAATAAAATGCGCACCGAGTCCGAGGAAACCGAGAAATTGGTGATGTGGCTGACGCGCTGCATCGACGAGCGGCGGGCAGAAGGTTTCAGGGACGACTGATGGGGAACGAGCGGCGATGAGTTGGACATTTCGAAGCGTGGCAGTCGTGGGTTCGGGAGCGATCGGCCTGTATTATGGTGGGCGGCTCGCGGTGGCCGGGGAGGATGTGAAATTTCTGATGCGCTCGGATTTAGAAGTGATTGCCCGGGATGGGCTGAAGGTGGTGAGCGCGCACGGAGACTTCGAGTTGGCCCGGGTGCAGGCCTACCGGACGCCGGAGGAAATTGGGCCCGTGGACTTGGTGATCGTCGCTTGGAAGACGACGGCGAACCATGAACTGGCGAGGATTTTACCGCCCTTACTGCACGCTGGCACTCAAGTGCTGACGCTTCAAAACGGTTTGGGAAATTGCGAGACCTTGGCAGAAATCGTCGGACCAGAGCGGGTGTTGGGTGGGCTTTGCTTCGTCTGCATCAACCGGATTTCCCCGGGTCTCGTCAGCCATTCTGCGGGTGGTAGGATGACGGTGGGTGAAATGCAGCCGGATGAAAACGGGCGCGTGCTTGAAATCGAGCGGCGTTTCCAAGCGGCGAAAATCCAAGCCGTCGCCGTCGAGAACCTCGAAAAATCGCAGTGGGAGAAACTCATTTGGAACATCCCCTTCAATGGACTTTCCGTCGCAGAAGGCGGCGTCACCACCGATGTGCTGCTGGCATCACAGGAAATAGAGGCTGAAATCCGCGGCCTGATGTCGGAAGTCATCGCTGCTGCGAATGCGCAAGGACTCGGGCTTAGCGCCGATCTCATCGACTCGAATATCGACCGCACTCGTCCGATGGGCCCTTACCGCACTTCCAGTATGATTGATTTCGTGGAAGGCCGCGAGGTCGAGGTCACGCCGATTTGGCGCGAGCCGCTGCGCCGGGCGGGTCTCGCCGGAGTGGCGATGCCGCATTTGGAGGTCTTACTGCGGCGGATTGAAGGGCGGTTGTCGAAATCCACGCTCGGCGGAATTTAAAAACGTCAGTCGCCGTGTGATCGGGATTCTGTGGTGGCGGGACCGGGGAATTGCGGCGAGAATCCGCTGGAATTCCAAGAGGTGATCTGGGAGTTTCCTTCACACGTCGTAGGACCGTAGTTGCGGTTGATTTTCCCATGGCTCCTCAAGCTCGTTCGCCCCATTCCAAAGTGGTCATTCCAGAAGCTCTCCGGCTTCAGTTGAATCATTTCCGGCGGCATCTTTGGCGGGTGAAAATCCTGGAAGCCATCGCAGCGGGATTCATCGGGCTGCTGATTTCATTCTTGCTGGTTTACGGGCTGGATCGGTTTTTCCAAACGCCGGGCTGGGTGCGGCTGGGGATTCTGCTCGCGGGAATTTCGCTGTTCGTGGTGTTCGCGCCATTTTGGTTGCATCGCTGGGTTTGGCAGCAGCGGCAGGAAACTCAGTTAGCGCGGTTGATCGCCCGAAGATATCCCGGGCTGGGAGATCGGTTGTTAGGCGTGATTGAGCTTCAGGAGCAGCAGGGAAATGCGGATTCGCTCTCACCCCGGCTGCGTGAGGCGGCGATGCAGGCGGTCGCGGAGGAAACGGGAAAACGCCAGCTCACCGAGGCGCTTCCACCGCAGCGGCATCGGCGCTGGGCGCTCGCGGCCCTCGGCCTCGCCGCAGGGGTGGCGGCGGCGTTGATCGTGACTCCACGCGCGGGATTCAATGCGCTGCAGCGGTGGCTGATGCCGCTTTCAAACACGGAACGCTACACCTTTACCAAGCTCGACAATCCACCTGTTTACCGGGCCGTGGCGTTTGGCGAGGCGTTTGAAATCACGCTGAAACTAGCAAACGAGTCCGAGCAACGTCCGGCATTAGCTTCCGGCCGGTATGGCTTACAAGCGGCAGTGGAAGCGCCGCTCGTGGCTGACAGCTATCATTTTACATTCCCCGGCCAGCAAGATCCGGGGATTTTGGCGTTCCGCATCGGCGATCTCCGGCATGAAGTCCGGATCGAGCCAGTCCAGCGCCCCGGGATGGAGTCCGTCGCCGCTGTCGTCATTTCACCCGAGTATTTAAAAATCCCTGAAAAAACCTTGGACCTCAACACCGGCGTCGTCAGTGCGGTGGAGGGCAGCAAGATCCGCATCGCCCTCACCACGAACCGCCCACTGGCCGCCGCGACGTTTGGCCCGAGCCGGTCGCAGGCCATTGAGGAGCCGCGAGAATCCACCGCCGCCTATCTGCCAGTGCAAGGAGCTCTCGAAATTTCCGGACTCACAGCCAAGACGCCAGTGATCGACGTGGGTGCGGTGCCTTTTGAAATTCCCTTCGCTTGGACGGATAAATTCGGCCTCAGCGGCGAGTCTGGATTCAAGTTGCGGGTCGATGCGCAGCAGGATGCGCCGCCGACCTGTTATTTACAGGGGATCGACCGCCAGAAGGTGATGCTGCCGGAAGAAACGGTGGATCTCGAGGTGCTGGCTGAGGACGATTTCGGCGTGAAACAAATGGGCATCGAGTGGTCCGGCCAGTTCACGCGACCGACGGACGAGCGACCGGCCCAAGGTGAGATGAAACTCAGTGACGGCTCGCCCGAAGAACGCCGTCTGGCGAAGTCAGCCTCGTTTTCTCCGGCAGCTTTCGGGATTTTACCGCAGAAAATCACCCTGCGTGGCTATGTGGAGGACTATTTACCTGACAGGGATCGGGTTTATTCGGAGCCGGTGATCCTCTACGTGCTCACGCGCGACGAACACGCGCAGATGCTCAAGTCCAAGTTCGACCGGACGGTCAGTGAATTAGAGGATTTAGCCCGTCGCGAGCAGGAGTTGCTCGATGAAAATGAGCGGCTTGAGCGCCTCGGCGGTGACGAGCTTCAGAACGAACAGAACGCCAAACGCCTCGAAAATCAGCAAGCGGCCGAGGCTGAAAGTAAGCGCCGGATGCAGGAACTCACCGAGCGGATGGAGGACCTCATGAAGGACTCCGCCCGCAACGGCGACATCGCCAAGGACACATTGAAAAAAATGGCAGAGTCGCTTAAGCCGATGCAGGAACTTTCCCAACAGGATTTGCCGCAGGTGGAGGAAAAATTGGGCGACTCCCAAGAGCCATCCAACACTCCAGAGAAGACGGGCAAGGACGTGGCGAAGGCAGTGGAGGAGCAGAAAAAAGCGGTTGAAAAAATGCAGCAAGCCATCGCCAAGGCAAACGACGCGAGCAAGCAGTTCGAGGCCGGCACGTTTGTGAATCGATTGAAAAAAGCCGCGGGCGAGCAGAACAGCATCGCCAGTTCGCTGATCGATGCCTACGAGCGGATTCTCGGTACAAAGAGTTCCAAGCTCGATCCCTCAGACCAACGCCGCCTGAAGGAAACCATCGGCCAGCAAGCGAACACCGCTTTAGACCTCCGCTGGTTACAAGAAGACCTCGGCAGCTATTTCGCCCGCACCAAGACGGAATCGTTTAAAGAAATCCTCGATGCAATGCGTGATTCTCAGATCGACATCGGGTTGGAAAAAGTCCGCACCTTACTCACTGCGAATCACTCTTACATCGCGACGGAAAATTCGAAAAAATGGGCGGACAAGCTCACCGAGTGGGCCAAGAAGCTCGAGGGTGAAAAGGACAAGAGCGACTCGAGCGGCGGCGGTGGCGATAAAGACCCCGAAGATGAAGACTTTGAATTCATGCTGCGCGTGATGAAAATGGTTCAGCAGGAACAAGACCTCCGTGCCCAAACCCGTGCGCTGGAACAACTCCGCCGCAGTGGCGAGACGCCGCCACCGATTTCTAAAAAACCATGAAACGTTTCGTCAAATTCACCGCCTTCTCGATGTTGATCTCGATGGTCGTGCTCGCTGACGACAAGGCTCCAGAAGCCGTGCTTGCTCAGCATCGCGAAGGATCCAGCAAGGTGGCGAATCAGCAGGACGAACTCGCGGCGGATGTCCAGCAGCTCACCATCGAGCAGACCGTGCCTCAGGTCATCGCATTGCTCGATGAAGTCGGAAAAATCATGGATGAGGCCACCGACAAGCTCGCGGACTCAGACACCGGCGGCGACACCTTGGCCGCGCAAACTGAGGTCATCGAGAAGATCCATGCCGCAGCCAAGGAGAAGCAAAAGCAGCAAGGCGGCGGTCAATCTGGCAGCGCCATGATGGACATGATGGAGCGCATGATGGGGAAAAAACCAGAAGGTGAGCAGCCCGGAAAGGGGAAAGACGGCAAGCCCAGCGATGAAGGAAGCAACGGCATGAGCGGACTCTCAGACGCGGCAAACGGCGGGATCGATGGCCTTACAAGCGGGAAAAGCGAAGCGCGGCGGATCCCCAAGGCGTCTGGCAGCGCGGGCCACGTCTTACCCGAGGAATTTCGCAAGGCGCTGGATGCCTATAACAGGGGTGCAGAGCAAAAAGTGAAGTGAAACCACGGATGAATCATTTCCTATCATTTCTAAAAGCGCCATTGAGCGGGTGGGTTTCACTGGTTCTCGTATCGCTAACAGCGGCAGCTCAGTCACAAGATCTACCAGTTCGTGCCGATGACGCGATCCCCGTGCAGGCGGAGTTAATCTATGGGCGTGGTTTGCAGTTTCTCGCGAAATCTCAAAATGATAATGGCTCGTGGAGTGACAGTGCCGGTGCGGAACCCGGCGTGGTCGGACTGTGTGTCGCTTCCTTCCTCGCCCATGGTGAAGATCCTAACAATGGTCCGTTTGCGAAGAACATCCGGCTCGGGATCGACTACATCCTTTCCCAACAGAACGAAAAGAACGGCTACATCGGCTCCAGTATGTATAATCACGCGTTTGCCACCAAGGCACTCGCAGAATCCTACGGGGTGCTCGATAATCCGAAAATCGCCCCAGCGCTGAAGAAAGCGGTGGAGTTGATCGTCAGCTCGCAAAAACGGAACCGCCAAGGAGGCTGGCGCTACACGCCGGAAAGCCGCGATGCAGACACGACAGTGACGGGTTGCCAAATGGTGACTTTATTTGCCGCGCGTAATGCCGGCATCGCGGTGCCTGACGAGGTCATCAAAAAGGGGCTCGCCTATCTCGCCACGAACCGCAGCCGAGACGGGTCGTACGGCTATACTTCATCTTCGGGAGGCAAGCCGACGCTGACCGCCATCGGCTTACTGAGTCTTTCCCTCGCCAAGGAACGCGATTCTAAGGGCTATCAGAACAGTTTGGAGTATCTAAAGAAAAGTATCGATTTCCGCGATCGCTACTATCCTTACTATTTCGAATATTATATGTCCCAAGCCCTGTTCCACGCAGATGAGCCGACATGGAAGGAATGGAATGTGCGGAACATTCGCTATCTCTCCGCCATTCAGTCGCCGGAAGGCTCATTTCCCGGGAACCAAGGCGCGTCGTTCAGCACGGCAGGTGCGCTGCTTTCGCTAGCGTTGAATTATCGATTCCTACCGATCTACGAAAAATGATTCGTCACCTCGCCATCCCATGGATTCTCGGCGCGGTGATTTCCGCTGCCCCCGCATCGGATGATCTATTGCGATTCACTAACGGGGATCAACTTCATGGCACGTTAGAAGGAGTGAAGGAAGGTCCACAGATCATCTGGAAACGCAATGAAGGAGCGGCTTCTACGGAGATCAAAACCTCGGAGATTCGCCACGTCGTTCTCAATGGCGGAAGACCGCTGCGGTCTTTGGCGTCGCTGTCTTATGTCGCGCTGGTCAATGGTGATCAAATACCCGGAGCGGTGACTGACATGGATGGCGAGACGATCACCTTGGATACTCCCTACGCCGGTCCGCTGAAGATTCCGCGCAACCAGATGGCGATGCTGGCTCCCAGTCCGTTAGGCGGACGGCTTCATTACCATGGGCCATTCATCGAGGACGAGTGGAAGATGGCGAATGCTTCATTTCCCGAGGGGATGCCGCCCGTTTCCCAAGAGAAAGCGAAGGATCCGCTCGGGCGTTGGGTGTTTTCGGGGTCCGCTTGGTTTTGGCCGAGCAAGCAGTCCGGGACTGCGCTTTTACGAGAAAATGCGATGCCGGATCGCTCGATCTTGCGGTTCGATCTGGCATGGAAGAACCGATTATCGATTGCGATCGGTTTCCACGCCGATTTCGTGAAACCCAAACTCGCTGAAGAGGTGGATAAAGACGCAGAAAATCTGCCGCGGCGGGCGATGGGATTTGCACCGGGTGACTCAAGTATTTTCCCGGTGATTTTCGGTAACAGCTATGTGTTGCAGATTTTTTCCACCCACATGATGTTGTTTCGGACCTCCGTCAACGAAGGTGGCGCACCGACGGTCGAGCGGGTGCAGATCAACGGGAATTCGATCCGGCTGGGAGACACCGGCAAGGCGACCTTGGAGATTCGCAGTAACCGACTCACCGGTGAAATCGTCCTTTTTATCAATGGTGAATTCGTCGTCCAGTGGAGCGAAGGTCGGGCTGGGGCACGTGACCCGAGCAGCTATGCAGGAAAGGGGAACGGCTTTGGGTTTGTGGTGCAGACCGAGGACTCACCGGTCAAGATTTCTGATGTCATGGTCGCAGAGTGGAATGGCATGCCAGACTCGGCGCGCAGCCTTCAGATAGAGGATCAAGACATCGTTTTACTCACGAACGGGACGGACCGTTTCTCTGGAAAAGTCGGTGGCTTTCGCGACGGTAAACTCAGCCTTGAGGGGCGATACGGGCGTTTTCAATTCGCACTCGAAGATATCGCTGAAATCCGTTTCGCCCGCAATCGCCAAGCCAAGGAAACGATTTCTGCGGCGGACGATGTGACGATCCGGCTCAGTCCACTCGGCCAGATTTCAGGCCGTCCACTGTCGGGAAATGGCAACTCCCTCCGCATTTTTAATCCGGTCTGTGGCGAAATAAATCTCAGCTTAGAAGCCGCAGTCATGCTTGATTTCAAACGAACTAACAACATCAGTGATGACTGGGATGCGGAATTTTAATCTCAGGCTCCTACAAGGCGTGATCCTTGCCAGCGCCACCGCCGGAGGTCTCCACGCGGATATTTTGACGTTGGCAGAGGACGCACGGCTCACCGGCACGGTGCGCTCGATCAATGACGGCGGAGTGGTTGAGTTAGTAAGTGTGCTCTCGCCGGATCCTTTACTGCTCCAGTCGAGCGCAGTGAAGAAAGTTGTATTTAGCAATCCTCAGACGCAGCCAATTCCTCTCGGAGTGATGGTTGAGCTTACCAACGGCGATCTGTTACCGGCAACCGTAGAAGGTCTTGATGATGAAAATCTGAATGTCATTACCGATGACGCCGGGCCATTGACGATCCCAAGGTCCGCGCTGAAGTCGCTGCAGCTCGGTGCGCGTCAACGCAAGATCATCTACACCGGTCCGCGGGATTTGAATGAGTGGAATCGTGAGGGCGAGGGGGCGAAGAACTGGACGTTTGCGAACAAATCCCTGATCGCCAATGGCCCGGCCTCGATTGCGAAACAGTTCGAAACGCCACTGCAGTTCATCTTGAAATTCACGCTGAAGTGGCAGGCCGCACCGAGTTTTCAGATCTATTTTGCGGATTCGCTCAAGCAGGAGTCTGAACCACTGGACCGCTACTATCTGCAGTTCAATGGGGCGGGATTGGAAATCAAACGCGAGTCCAGCCAGGGTAGTCACTTTCAAACGGTGATCGCTCTGAACCGGACACCTGAGGAATTTCCCTCGAACGAAGTGGAGGTGGAAATCCGCGTAGATCGGAAGGCCTCGCGACTGCATCTATTTCTCAACGGCGAACCTGAGGGTGCGGGTATCGATCCTGTCCCCGGGCCGCCGTTAGGAAATGGAATCCGCATGGTGAACAGCTCACCCGCAGGCATCAGCCAAGAAATCCGGGCCATCGAAATTTCTGAATTTGACAACGCAGGCGTTCGCCATCGCTTGGAAAATCGAGGTGATTTGAAGACCGACAGCGTGATCAGCCGCGACGATGACCGCTGGAGTGGTCACCTGCTAGGAGTGAAAAAAAGTGCGGACGGAAGTGTGTTTGCCTTTAAGAGTGACTTCCAAGATGCGCCGCTCGAGCTTGCGGAGAGCGATGTTTCCGTGGTTTTCTTCGCCCAACCGGAAGACTCACCGTTGCCTCCTACTGGCTATCCCTTCGCGCTCAAACTCCGTGGCGACGGACTGCTCAAAGTGGCATCCTGTGTGTTTTCAGAAGCCACTGTCACGGCGCGGCATCCGCTCTTGGGAACGCTGAAAATCAACCGAACGGGCGTCTCCTCACTAGAGAAAATCGACTCGAAGCTCCAGCCTAAACCCGAAGCGAAAGTTCAAGAATGAACCGTTTTCTTTCATCGATCATTCTTACCGTTTCCCCACTCAGCGCACTCGCGGATGAGGCGAAATCAACCGTCCGATTTTCCAATAACGATCGAATTTCTGGTTCACTCGCATCACTCACTACCGAGCAACTGGTGTGGAGTTCCGCGATTTTGGACAAGCCGACGCCGTTTTTTCTCAAGAAGGTGATCGATCTAGCGCTGACCCCTGAAACCCCAGAAATCAAGGCAGGCCATGAGGCCTCGGTGACCCTCACCAATGGCGATGTGCTTCGTGGTCAGCTTGCCTCGGTGGCGGAAGATGCCGTCGAGCTGGATACATGGTTCGCCGGGCGGATGAAATTGAATCGGTTGATGATTTCTGACATCCGCATCAGTGAGCGCCCGGAATTCATCTATCGCGGTCCGTCGGGACTGGACGGTTGGACGCAGTCGGGTGACAAGTCGGCATGGACGTATCAGAATTCTGGATTTCGTTCGGAGTCGCTCGGAAGTATCGCACGGGACGTGAAGCTTCCCGACGAATGCAGCATCGCCTTCGATGCCGCGTGGCGAGGGTCGCTCGGGTTAGAACTGGATTTTTTCTCGAATGATCTTTCGACGGAGCGGCCCACTTCCGGCTACGCGATGAGCTTCCGCCAGCGCTCAATTTCCCTCCGCAGTTGTAAAAACCAGCGCAATCTCGGCAACGTGCCGAATGCTGTCTCACTCCAAGAAAACGAGAAGGCGCGGATCGAGGTGCGGGCCAGCCTCAAGACGGGAAAAATTTGTGTGCTGATCGATGGGCGTGTGATTGAGGCATGGACTGACCACGACGTAGTGCGTGGCGAGGCCGGGCGGGGGATCCATTTCGTCAGCTTAAATTCATCCGAGGTGCAGATTTCTCGCATCGAAGTGACTGCATGGGATGGCGAGGTGGGTCAAATTTTCGATCCACAAGCGGAGGCCGGACTCGCCGCACCTGGGATGCCTGGTGAGCAGGACACCGACGAGATGCAGCAGTCAGCCCCAGTGGAGAAACCCAAGCCCGGTCGGATGGAGCTGCGGAATGGCGACGATCTCGCAGGCGAGGTCGTCTCGATCATCGATGGAATTATCACCGTGAAGACCCCGTTTCGAGAAGTGAAACTGCCGCTTCAGGTGCTGCGCTCGGTTTCCCTGAAACCTGCGGAACTCGAACGTTGTAAACGCGAGAATGGCGATCTGAGAGGCTGGTTTGCGGATGGATCTTCGGTCGTTTTCCGGCTCGACGGTGTGAACGATGGCGTCCTAACCGGCTATAGCCAGAACTTCGGGACTGCACCTTTCAAGATTAGCGCGTTCAGCCGGATTGAGTTTAATATCTACGACCCGGAACTCGAAGATGTCCGCGTGGCGAACGGGTGGTGAGAGGCTGCGAGTTGGTTCAAATATCGCCGGCGGACGTCGTCGGTCCCTTCGACCGGATGCGGAGATTAAGCAGCTCGACGGCAAGCGAGAACACCATCGAGAAATAGATGTAACCCTTAGGAATATGAAAGTGCAGCGCCTCCGCCATCAGTGCAGTACCGATCATGATGAGGAAGGACAGCGCGAGCATTTTCACCGACGGATGCTTCGAGACGAAGGCGCTGATCGCACCGGATGCCAGCATCATCACGCCGATGGCAAATACCACTGCGACCATCATTAGAGAAACTCGGGTAGGGTCATTCACCATGCCCACGGCGGTGATGACGGAGTCGAGTGAGAAGATGATGTCGATCATCGCGATCTGGATCAGCACGGCTCCGAAGCTTGTTTTCGCGGAGCTGGTATGGGTGTTTTCTTGGTGGCCCTCGAGGTTGTGATGGATTTCCTTGGTGGATTTCCAAATCAGGAAAAAGCCGCCGCCTAGCAGGATGAGGTCTTTGATAGAGATTCCGAGTTGGCCGGCGTGAGCCTTTGCACTGGGCATCATATCCCATAGCGCTGGGTGGATGGGGATTTCGACCAGCGGTGCCTGCATGCTCATGATCCAAGTGATCGAAAGTAGCAGTAACATCCGCGCACCCATCGCCAAGCCTAGGCCGAGAAGCCGTCCCTGCTTGCGTTTTTCCTCCGGTAAGCGGTCCACGAGGATGGAAATGAACACGATGTTGTCGATGCCGAGCACGATCTCTAACATCGTTAGAGTGAACAAAGCGCCCCAAGCTTGGGGATCGGATAGCCAGTTGAATTCGAGTAAAGAAGCGAGGATCATGGGAGTGAGGCAAATTCGAGAGCGCGTTGTTTCATTTGCCCTGCCATCAGGTTCAAGGCGTTTGCGCGGGTCGGAGCAAGATGCTCCTTGAGTCCGGTGCGGTCAATAAAGCTCATGTCAGCGGTTAAAATATCGTCGGGTTTCTCGTCATCCAAGACGTGGATGAACAAGGCGATCATGCCTTTAGTAATGAGTGAGTCCGAGTCGGCGAAGTAGCGGACCTTGCCATCTTCAGCCTTTGCATCCAGCCAGACCTGAGATTGGCAGCCCTTGATCAGGTGCTCGGGGTTTCTTGAAGACCCTTCCATCGCCGCCAACCTCTTGCCGAGGCTGATGACGTATTCATAGCGCTCTGTCCAATCTTGGAAAAAGCCAAGTTCCTCGATCAGGAGATCCTGTTTTTCTGCAATGTTCATACCCGGCCGCAGTGGAGCGTGGGAAGCGCCCTGCCGCAAGTCCCGATCAAGTCGCGGGGGCGAGTCTTTGCAAAAGGAGGGCGGAAATGAAGGCGAGGGGAGGCACCACCGCACTCACTGCAGCCATCGCGTGGATTCCTTCACGGGAATCGTCCATGAATGTCACCGCCACCGGCAGCAGCACCATCCAGTCTAGCAGGGGAATCCCAGCAAGCAGTCCAGAAACGAGCTTGGGCACCGGCTTTCGCCAAAATCTTAGGCAGAACCCGGTCCACGCCAGATACGGCAGCGCCCCGCAGATACTCGACCACCGATCCAAGAACAGCTCTCGATTTCCCCAGGCCACCAGCACCACGGCGAGCAGTAGAAGCCCACGCGCCATGATGGCCACTCGCCTCGGAGGCTCATTCATCGACTCGTAGCGCGCACTCAAGGAAAGCCCGATGATATAGCAAAAAAGCGCACAAGCCACCGGCCATACCCGATCAACGTAAGGATAGATCGCGAAAAATCCCATCACTGGCAGTAGCGCCCGGCACATCCCCATCGCCACCACCGCCCATGCACTTCGCTTATGCCACCGTGTGTAAATCGCGATTGCTAGAACAATCCCACCCGCCACGAGTCCGCTCCTCGCATCCGCCGCCCATGCGAATCCGGTGCCGCCCGCAAGTAGGCAGATCGCCAGCCCCAGATACCCACTCGGTGGAAATAGGCCCCTCGGCAGTGCTCGTTCTGGGCGATGCTGCATGTCCCAACGCCGATCCATCCAGTCGTTGAAAAAATTTCCGCCGACGTAAAGCAGCACCCCAGCCGCGGCAAGAGTGGCGGCCAACTCCCACAGAGCACCGGGTCTCTGCACATCAGAATCGGCCACCATCACGGTTCCCAGCACCACCCCTACCCACACATTACTCACCACGCTTGGCACGTTCGCCACCCGGGCAGTGGAAAGCAAAGCGTGCAATTTTCCTGATCGATTCATCGGCCCAGCCACCATGCGCGGATTCCGGGGCCCGGCCAAACGAAAACCCACAGTCAGTCAGGAACCGATGCCTCCGGTTCCTACTCACCACCGGGTAGGGGTGGGCGGCGAGTCGGGCGTGAAGTGGCCGGAGAATGCAAGTGATAGTAATTTTAACATTCGGCTGGTGCGGGCGCTGCATAGGCTCCTTCGCTTTCATGCAAACTGCCGTCTTCTTCGAGGAACGGAAAACCCGGTCATTCCCGCCGGACATCCAACGCGTTGCCCTCCGGAAACTCGCCCAAGTCCATGCTGTTACCGCACTCAATCACCTCGCCGTTCCACCCGGAAATCGCCTTGAAGCGCTCAAGGGAAATCGGAAAGGTCAACACTCCATCCGCATCAATGACCGATGGCGCATCTGCTTTTGCTGGAAAACGAACGGCCCACATGAAGTCAAAATCGTCGATTATCACTAATTCCGAAATGAAAACGCACACTCCGATTCATCCTGGCGAAGTTCTCCGCGAGGATTTCCTGATCCCCCTTGGCCTCTCGGAATACCGCGTAGCCAAAGACATCGGCGTCCCGCCCCGGCGCATCAATGAGATCGTGAAAGGCAAGCGAGCTCTCACCGTGGACACCGCCCTGCGCCTCGAACGCTACTTCGGTTGGCCCGCCGATGTATGGCTCAATCTCCAGTCTCACCACGACCAGCAAACTGCCAAGATCTCACTGAAATCTGCCCTTGCTGGGATCCATCCCTGTCCTGCGTTGTAAAAAGACACAAACGCACCCTCTCTCAAAAAACCAAACTCTCCCGGCTTCTGGATGAACCTCCAAGTCGGCCGCGAGTTCATGCGCACCCACCGCAATGAAGGCGAAGCCATCCGCACCGTGAGCGAAGTTAAATTCTAAATTTTTTGTTCAACCGAGAGCAATGAACCCTGTCAATTGTTCCAATGCGCGGCCTGACCCCAAAGAGTGTCAATTGTTCCAATGCGCGGCCTGGTACCAAAGAGACCCCAGACCCCAAAGAGACCCCAAAGAACGGCCTGGCCCCAAAGAAATGAACCCTGTCAAGGATGACCCCAAGGACGGCCTGACCCCAAGGAACGAGAAGAGATTCATCACCTGATGATCGATTCTCAAACTTGTTTCTTCTTGAGCTTAAAGACGATGATTGCGAGCACCGCTAGCGCGAGCAGAACAAGCGCGAGGGTGATAGGAGCGCGTGATGACCTCACTATCGTTGCTGGCGGAAGAGGTGGCGCGGGCGCCGCTGGTTGTGAAGCAGGCGGGTTTGCTACGGAATTGCCAGCTTGCTCCTTGGGCGGCTCCGATGGGCGGATCGGTGGCACGGGCGTCTTACGGTAAGGATTCATGATCGGCGAGGTCAGGACGATCTGGTTCAGACCGTTGAAGGCAATCGGAACCGGATGGGGTTTCGGATTGTCCTCTAAGTCTTCATTGAATGCGGCGAAGTATTCTTCGCCACCCGGCAGCTTGATCAACTTGTTTGAGCGATACAAACGATCATACTGGGCAATACGGACATCCACTTCGCTTAGAGAATCCCGAACAATTGATACGCTTGCTGGATGATACTTTGGATATTCATCCTGCCGGGTCCATGTATCGCCCGGCTCGATCACTATTTTATCGTATGCAGGTACTCTGATTTCCTCCCAAAAGAGTGATGCGTGCGAAGCTTCTTTAACCTCAAAATCTTTGTAAGCATAGTCACTTTGCTGTGCTGCGTATTCTTTAAACGCATCGATAGTCTTTTTTACTTTAGGAGTTAGATACGCATCAGGTTTCGAAAGCGTGACAATAATAGGTAGAAAAGCGTTTGGGGTTTTTGAAGAAATCCAGTAGGACTGGAGAATCGACGCGGGATCTACGGGAGGCATCCTACCACGGCCTTCCTCGCTGGGAGTTTTTTTGGTATAGATAAATTTTTCCTGAGCAGTATAGTCAGTGATTGCAAGCTCAGATCTCGGAAATTTTAGCAGATCGGCGATTCGGTCTAGATCGATGACGCTACCAGGCAATTGCCCGGATGAAGTTCCAAATAGTAGAAAAGAAAAAGCGAATAACAGACTAGATCTTAAAATAATACTCATTAGTTGATTGAGGTTAATAAATATTTAGAATCGACCAAAAAATCAAAACTACGGTTTACCCCAATCCTAGTGTAGAATATCTTCCCGGCATCTAGATGAGGGGCCGCGGTCAAGGTCGCGTGACCCGCTTGGGTTTTGGTGGCGTTCCCAACATCTACAGTTACAAAACCTACGCTGACGCTACCACCGGGCCAAGCGAAGTCATAGAGATCAATAAAGGATCCGTTAAGAGTCACAGACCTTACCGAGAAGCCACCCGGGACGGCTGTCATTTCGACTTCCAGATTTCCTCGGAATTTACATTTACCCAAGCTGAAAGCTAGGTCTGGGGACGACTTGCTAAAATCGACGTTCCGATCTTCAACGTCGATAAGTATATGAGTAGTCCACGCATTTGCTTGGGCAAATCCAATAAGTTCATTTTTGTTGGATGAAATGAGACGTCGAATCAACGGCTCTATCACGTTAGAGTCTTCTATATTTCCTGAAAATTCAGAACCAACTGGGAAATCAAACAGATGAGTTTCAGCTCCATTGGCGGGGTTCCATTTAGCACCCAATGGTAGTGAAAGTCCATTTGCTGTGGGGGTGCCAATTCCATTTGCGCTGATAGTGTTGCCATAGAGAATAGACGCACCATCGATACTCTTGGAACCGGTGGCAAAAGCAGTGATAAGCTTCGAAGAATTCGGCAGTAGAATATTTGTCATTATGCTGCTGTAACTTTCAGTTGCAGCCCTTGCGGCACCATAATCATTAGCCGTGACGACGTAGATTTTATCCAAGAGAGCGACGCTTTTGGTATAGAGCGAGCCGTTTGCATTTACCTTTGGAGTCTTTTGGAAGATCGTATCGACTTCGCCGGTTTCGAGGGTTCCATTGCTGTCGTCATCCACTCCGGCGACGATTTCATAGAGCTTGGTGCCATTGGCTGCATTGAAGGTTAGGTCCGTGAACTGAGGTAGCGCAACAGCTGGAGTGGAGCCGAGAATGGTGGTAGCGGCCACATCGCGTGCGGCGATGAGAACTTTCTGGTTCACCGTCGGCCAGACGTCAGTTTTGACGCGAAAACGGGCCTCATTCCCGGTGCGGGTGCCGGTGACCATGGGATTATTCGGCTGCCCTCCGTAAGCGCGGGTGGGGAGCTGGTTGGCCTCGCTTCCGACGATTTGATCCGAGATGACTTTCTCAAGGACAATGGGAGCAAGCACTGCACGGTAGTTGGTGTAGAAATAATTATAGATCCTCGGTGGAAAACCGAGGATGTGGCCTGCGGCACCGACGGTGTTGGTGGCTGGATTGTAGCCATTCACCGCCACGAATGGGATACTTCCGGTGGCTGGCGTGGCCCCAATGAAAAACTTGAAGTCCTTGAAGCCGGAAACGAGCGAGCTGGAGCTGAGGTCTGGGAGGTCTGCTTGGATGGTGTAAACGCTACCGTCATTCGGCAGAATGGCCGTTGAGGCGGTTGCTGAGCCGGTGTAGTTCAAGACGTGGGCGAGAGTTTCTACGCCAGTGGTTGTATTCTTTTTGAAAATTTTCACGCTGAATGGTGTGAGAAAATCTGAGCTGGGATAGGTATCGCCGAGAAAGGTCGAGACGGATAGCCTGACCTTGAGATCCCCGATAGGTGAGGGTGGGATGGGTTGGGGGTTACCACCGTCACCAGCACTAGTGGGATCACTGCCGTAGAATAACTCTAAATTGTCAGCCACGCCGTCGCCATCGGTGTCTGGATTGGCAGGGTTGGTATTGAGCCTACCCTCTTCCCACGAGCTGAGAGTGTCGCCATCAGGATCGACATCACTTACGCCCAATCGGTAAAACGAGCGGGGTCCAATTGGAGAGAAGGAAAAGACGCTATTCCCAGAAGTGGTGGCGGTGACTGCGTCTCGCATGGGCTGCCAAGAAGCCAGAGTGAGATCTGAGGATTGCTGGGGTTGGTAGGATTTTCCGGTGAGCTGGAACCAAGCGAGGTCAAAATTACCGGGGACGGTGGTGCTGGCGGAGAGTTTGCCGCGCAAAATGCCATCGGTGCCAAGGCCAGTGAGTGGATTCGTGCCGGCAATCGATTCGCTGAGATTGTTCACGCCGTCACCATCGGGATTGGGGCTTGGGCGGGGACGAGTGTGCCGTTGTCGGTTATTGAAAAGCTATAAAGGGCTTCCCACAGGTCTGACATTCCATCCGAGTCTTCATCAACGAGTGCCGATGCGGGTAACGGGGCGAGCGTTAGCAATATCAAGAACAGGCGTGTAAGCAGGAAGCGGAGAACAGTTTTCATGAATTATAGGTTAGATGAACAAATTAGGGGGGCGACTCAACAACTGCGCCCTATCTGCGCAGCTACCCATGTTTCTGGTGGATTCGAGCGGAGTGCCATCAACAACTAAATGGAATTTCGTTCTGGTGGAGATGGAGGAGAAGATCGTGCGGAAGCGAATGCAGAGGACACTGCGGAGGGAGCCTTTGGCGAGTTCTTTGTTATCGGGGACCGAGAGGCTGGCAAAGGCGGATCAGGCGACGGCGACTTCCACGAGACGGGTTTCTACGGTGAGTGGCATCCCCAGCTCTGCGCGAACTTCCAGACAGCCGAGAATGGCCTCGTGGATGTTCACAGTCGCCTCGTCTTTAGTTTCGCCCTGACTGATGCAACCGGGAATGGCTGGGCACTCTGCGATCCAGACGCCGTCCTCATCGCGGTCCAGTGTGATGACGAATTTCATGCTTGGAAATTGGCATCCAGTGAATGAATTGGCCAGTTTTTTGACGGAATCGTCGATGGGGATCAAGTGGCAGGGATGGTGATGACGGCGGGGGTGCCGGTGTCTTTGGTGCGTTGGGGGCCGCGTTGGACGCGGGAGGCGGCGAGCCAGGCGTGGAGCTTGGCGGGGTGGCGGCGGTAGAGGTTTTGCATCATGGCGTCGAGGCGGGTGACTTCTTGGGTGGCCTCTAGGAGGAGGACGCTGATGTTCTCGGTGCTTTCGAGGCCTTGGAGGTTGGCGGTGGTGTTGGTGAGGTTTTTGCCGTCGATTGCGTCGCGGTCGGCGCGGAGGTCGGCGTGGTTTTCGCTGCCGAAGGTGCTGACGCGGTCGAGGCGGTCTTGGGGAGGATGTCGCGGTCGTTCGTGGGTAGAGGTGATTTCGTTGTTTGGAGACTGATCGCAATTGTCGGGCGGGATGGGGGACGGCAAGAAACATTGTGATGGGATGGGAAATGCGCAGCGACTGCGGAGGTCATTTTCCCATAAAATCTGCGTAAAGGGTTGATGGGGAGTCCGTTGGAAGTGGGTTTCCGGCGAGTGGAACCTACTTGGTGGCGAAGTAGGACCTACTTGGTGGCGAGGTGGAACCTACCCGGTGGTGAGGTGGGACCTCCTTGGTGATGAAGTGGGACCTACTTGGTGGCGAAGTGGGACCTACTTGGTGGTGAAGTGGGACCTACTTGGTGGTGAAGTGGGACCTACCCGGTGGTGAGGTGGGACCTACTTGGTGGTGAGGTGGGACCTACCCGGTGGTGAGTGGGACTTGGCCGATGATGAGATGGGGCCTACCCGGTGGTTAAGTGGAACCTACTTGGTGGTGGGGTAGGACCTTGTGCGGAGGGAGAAATTTTTCACCGCAGAGCCGCTAAGATCGTGGAGGGACGCTGAGGGGGGGGAGTTGGAGTTTCTGTGGGGATCAAAAACTACAAAACCCTAGCTCCCTGTCTGTCCTTGGCGCTCTTGGTCCCTTGGCGGTGGAAAAGCTCTGCTCTCATGAGCGGATTTTCCAAGCCAAGGGCCCTTGTGTGAGCACTAGGGTTAGCCGTTCGTTGGCTCACGCCATTTTTACGTCCACCCATTGGCGGGTGCGGGCGGATTCTAGGACGGCGTCGCAGACGTATTGGGTGCCGAGGGCGTGGCGGAAGTCGGGGTAGCGTTTCTCGGCGGTGGGGTCGTCGAGGGATTTGAAAAACTCGGCGAGTTCGTGGGTGAACGAGTGTTCGTAGCCGAGGCAGAGGCCGGGGACCCACCAGTTCCCGGCGTAGGGGTGGTCGCTGTCGCTGCAATGGATGCTACTCCAACCGCGGCGGTCGCCGGGGACGCCGTGGTCGAAGTAGTCGAGGCGGTTGAGGTCGTGGAGGTCCCACGCGAGTGACTTTTTCTCGCCGTTGATCTCGAAGGTGTTGAGCGCCTTGTGGCCACGGGCGTAGCGGGTGGACTCGAAGATGGCGAGTGAGCCATTTTCAAAACGGGCGAGGAAGGCGCAGGCGTCGTCGATGGTGACGGCTTGCTTCTGACCGGTGGCGGTGTGGACGCGTTCCTTGATGAAGGTCTCGGTCATGGCGCTGACGGAGACGATTTCGCCGTTGATCCAGCGGGCGGTGTCGATGCAGTGGGCGAGGAGATCGCCGGTGACGCCGGAGCCTGCGGCGGCGGCATCGAGCCGCCAGAGGCCAGCACCGCCTTGGGGGAGTTCTTCGGAAATGGTCCAGTCTTGGAGGAAATTCGCGCGGTAGTGGAAGATGCGGCCGAGTTCACCGGCGGCGACGATGTTTTTCGCGTGGGTGACGGCGGGGAGGAAGCGGTAGTTATACCAAACGAGGTTCGGCAGGCCGGATTTCTCGACGGCTTCGACCATTTTCTCGCCTTGCTCGCCATTGAGTGCGAGCGGCTTTTCGCAAAGGATCATCTTGCCATTGGCGATGCAGGCGAGGGCGATCTCGGCGTGGGAATCGTTCGGGGTGCAGATGTCGATGGCGTCGATGTCT
The DNA here is from genome assembly GCA_043766715.1 of Luteolibacter sp. Classification (GTDB taxonomy): domain Bacteria; phylum Verrucomicrobiota; class Verrucomicrobiia; order Verrucomicrobiales; family Akkermansiaceae; genus Luteolibacter. The sequence continues at coordinate 23 of JAYUHS010000169.1, read as the reverse complement.
TCGCGTTTCACCAACTCGCGCCA
>JAYUHS010000168.1:0-9800 GCA_043766715.1 Luteolibacter sp. | reverse complement strand
GAATGCTCCAGCCAGCGTGAGTGATCTTCCAGCTACCGTGAGCGATTCTCCAGCCAGAGTGAGTGATCTTCCAGCCGACGTGAGAGATTCTCCAGCCTGCGTGAGGAACGTTCCAGCCTGCGTGAGGAACGTTCCAGCCTGCGTGAGCAATGTTCCAGCCTGCGTGAGGAATGTTCCAGCCTGCGTGAGTGGTCTTCCAGTCTGCGTGAGCGACGTTCCAACGAACGTGAGCGGTCTTCCTGCGTGCGTGAGACGTGTTCCAACGATCGGCTCCGGTTTTCCAATGATGGTGAGCAGGGTTCCAGCGATCATGCGCGACCTTCACGCCGGAAGCTGGCCCCTTGCCGCTTAGATGACTGAGCACCAACTCCCACCGCCAGTATTCGATGGGCTCATCACGTAAAGCTAACTCGGAACGGAATGATGTGGAACCGCCGAGTTCTCCAAAGCCGTTTAGCGCCTCGGTAAATTGAACGAGATCGTTGGCTGGCGAGGGTGGAGCTGACTCAGGCGTCCTTGGTCTTCGCGGTTTTTTTTGCGGCGGCCTTTTTCACCGGACGGGGCGGGAAATCGAAGCCGATCTTGCCGTCCTTCGGCTCGAAGGTGAGGTGAGCGTCGAACTTGCGCTTGGTGCGGTTGGAAACGAAGCCTTTGAGGACGTCGGTCTTGCCGGTGGCGATGAGCTTGAGCATCTGGTCGCCGGGGATCTCGCACTGGAGGATGGATTTGCCGATGCGGATGCCGTGGGGGTCCTTCTTGGTAACGATTTCCGGGACGTGGTAGGCCTTATCGGTGGCGTAAACTTTGTAGGTTTTTCCTTCCTCGTTTTTCGCTTCACCGATGAGTTGTTCTTCGGTGAGTTCCGGCGGTCCGTCACGATCGTCGCCCTCGAAGACGAAGTTGATCTTGAACTTGGGGTCCATTTCGAGCGCAGCATCGAACGGCTTGTTGAACTTCGAGCGGAAACCGGTGAGCGGGCCGACGTGCTTGGTGGTGAAAAGCTGGATGGCTTCCTCCTCGGTGAGCAGGCGGCCAGCGATGTGTTTCTTGGCTTTGAATTTACACTCCGGCTCGCGGCATTCGTAGGTGGCCTCGGTCTGCTTGAGCGACGGTGCACCGCACATCGGGCAGGTGACCTTGAGATCGGCGAAGATTTCGCTTTTGGCGAGATCGGCGGCGGAGCGGGCCTTAGTGCAAATCTCGTTGGTGTAGGAGATGATCTCCTTCATGAAATCCGCGCGCTTGAGGAGGCCTTGCTCCATTTGGCGGAGTTTAAATTCCCAGTCGCCAGTGAGTTTAGGCGAGTAGAGGCCCTCGATTTCCATCTCGCGGACGAGGGAAATCAGACGCATCCCGCTGCCGGAAACGAAGAGTTCGCGGCCTTCGCGGGCGAGGTATTTTTGGGAAATGAGGCCCTCAATGGTGGCGGCGCGGGTGGCAGGAGTGCCGAGGCCGCGATCGGCCATGGCTTCGCGGAGTGCTTCGTCGTCGATGAGTTTCCCGGCACCTTCCATCGCGGAAAGCAGGGTGGACTCGGTCATCCGGGCGGGTGGCTTGGTTTCCTCGGCGAGGACTTCCACGGGATCGGCATGGGCAGTTTCCCCGGCGGTCACGGCGCAGAGTTCGTCCTTGCCGGCGGCAACTCCGGGGCGGCGGCCGTAAACTTCGAGCCAGCCGGGTTTGACGAGGATGCGGCCTTCGGTTTTGAACGTGTCCAAAGCTTCAGGATGATCAATCCTAGTGAGGCGGGTTGTTTGCTCGAACTCGGCGGAGGGGTAGAAGACGGCGATGAAGCGCTTGACGATCATGTCGTAGAGCTTCTGCTCGGCTTCACTGAGCTTGGCGAACTTGCCGGTCGGGATGATGGCAAAGTGGTCAGAGACCTTCTTACTATCGAAAACGCGGCGCGATTTGTGGAGGCGCGGACCTTTTTCGTCGCTGCCGGAGAGCACGGCTTTGGCGTATTTCGCGACGTCGAGGTCGCTGTTGCCGACGTCCTGCATCGTTTCACGGACGTTGCCGGTGTAGTCCTCTGGCAAATACCGCGAATCGGTCCGCGGGTAGGTGATCATCTTGTGCTTTTCGTAAAGCGCTTGGGCGATCTGGAGCGTGCCCTTGGCGGAGAAGGGGGCTTCGCGCTGAAGGGTGGTGAGGTCGTAAAGCTGTGGGGAAATTTGGGATTGGGCCTTTTTTTCCTCGGAAACCTTGCCGGTCTTGCCCTGACAGCGCACTTGGATGGACTCGGCGGTGAGTTGGTCCCAAATCCGCTCGGGCTTGGCTAGCGGCGCGTTTTCATCCTTTTTCCAAGCCTCATCAATCCATTTGCCAAGGTATTCACCGGCCTCAACGCCGAAAGTGGCATGAACCTCGAAGTAGGAGGTCGGCCTGAACGCTTGGATCTCGGACTCGCGTTGGGCGAGGATGGCAAGCGTGGGAGTCTGGACACGGCCTGCGGCGGTGATGTTGAAACCGCCGTGGCGGGAGTTGAAACAAGTGAGGGCGCGGGTGGCATTCAGGCCGACGAGCCAGTCCGACTCAGAACGGCACTTCGCAGCGTCGGCGAGCGGCTTCATCGACTCACCGGAGCGGAGATTTCCCCAGGCGGTGAGGATCGAGTCGTTCGTCATCTACTGCATCCACAGCCGCTGGACCGGCTTGGTGACCTCGCCGATTTCCATGATGTAGCGGAAAATCAGCTCGCCCTCGCGGCCGGCGTCGCAGGCATTGACGATGCTGTCCACGTCCTTGCGCTTGGCCAGCTTGAGCACTTGCTTGAGACGAGCTTCCGAGTCGGGGATCGGGTCGAGGTCGAACTTGTCTGGAATGGCGGGGAGCACGCTGAAATTCCATGGGAGTTTCTTGCCATTAGGCCCCATCGGCATCCGGAGCTCGACGAGGTGACCGACGGCGGAGGTGATGACGGCGGTGTCGTTCTCGAAGAAAATGTCGCGGCCCGATCCGTTTTTTTCGAACTTGCCGAGGACCTTGGTGAGGACCCGGCTGAGATCGGTCATGACGCTAGGTTTTTCCGCGATGATGAGTGTTTTTCCCATGATGAAATCGAGCCGTTAAATGGCTGCGGGCTGAGGGACTAGGCTGGCGAGCGAAGATTTGGCAAGCTGTTTGGTGAAATTTTCGGCAAAGTCTTAGGCGGAATCTGGGACGAGAGACTTTTTCACCGCTGAGGCGCAAAGGCCGCAGAGGGATGCGAAGACTGATGAGGTGGGGGAGGCTTGGGGGAAGATGGATGGAATGCGGAGGTGCGGAGGTCGCGGAGAGGGGGCGGGGAGGGATTGAGGTTTAGCTTGACCTCAGATTGGAGGTGTCCGCACTTTGCAGAACTATGAAAAAGGTTATTTCCCTCGTTGCATTTTTGATTTTTTCCGTCGGTGTCCTAGCGGCGGATGAGTTCCCACGCGGGTCGTTCGAATTCGCTGACCTCGAGAAAGCAAAAACCGTGGCAGCGACGGGAAAGAAGGACATCGCCTTCGTTTATACCGATAAAACCACCACCTGCGGTCTGTGCCACAATGCCGTGGCGGCCTACATCGGAGCGGTCAAATCTAAAACCGTGATCGTGTACGTGAACTCTAACGCGAAGCCAAGCTTGTGGTCACAATTGCCAGAGCTGGTCAGTAAGGCACTGATTCCGGGTAAATGTATCCCCAAAATCGTGGTGACCGACGCCAGCATTACCAAGGTGAGTGGCTCGCTCAACTACGAGGAATACAAAGCGGATGACCGGAAAGCGATTCGCGGATTAAAGAAGGCACTGAAGGCAGAGTGATAGTTGGCGGCAGAAGGATCCAACGCCTGCTGCATCAAAATGCACCTGCCCGGAAATTTCCCGACAGGTGCACAGTGAGCCGATTGAGTGCGGGGATTCAAGTGTCCGCCGTTTGATTCACGCCGCCCATGGCGATTTCTGTCAACGCTTGGTCGGCCTTACCTTCTTCCTCTAAGGTTTCGGTTAGCAATTTCACGGCGTCCTCATAACCGAGACGCTGGGCGAAGGCACGCATGGTGCCGTAGGTGGCGATTTCATAATGCTCGACCTTCTGCGCCGCTGTAATGAGTGCTGCATCGAGAGCGCTGGAGTCTGCATATTCCTCCGTAAGCTCATCGGCCTCCTTGAGTAGGCCTTCCATGGCTGGGCATTTCTTCGCTCGGGTGGAAAGGCCGAGTCCTGTGAGCACAGTCTCAAGGCGGACAACATGATTCTTGGTTTCCGCGAGGTGCAGGGTGAATGCTTCGCTCAATTTCGGATCGTTGGCGGCCTTGGACATCTTTGGCAGTGCTTTCACCAAGTGCTTTTCCGCCCAGAGGATGTCGCGGAGCTGGTCTACAAGGAGCTCATGGAGTTCGGTGTCCGACTTGGGTTGGGGAGTGGTTTTCATGGCCGTGGGACTTTAGAGTTTGGAAATGGCGTCGCGGATGGCTTCCTTGGTTTCGCCGGTTTTCTTCTGAAGTCGGCCGAGAAGTTCGTCCTCTTTACCTTCCTCGAACAACAGATCGTCATCGGTCAGGTTGGCATATTTTTGTTTCAGCTTGCCCATGGTTTCGTTCCAAGTGCCTTTGAGTTCGAGTTTAGTCATCGTGGTGGTGAGTTAAGGATTACGTCCCTCGTCGGAAATGATGAAGGGACGGTGCTCCTCCTTCGCAGAACCCCTGCCAGAATTTTTTCGAAGCCTTTAACTCTTTCAGATTCAAAGGCTGAAAAGAGGAGGATGATCGAACACGATATTTTCTTAAGGAAAATTTCGCGCAGAATGCAGCCGGTAAGCGGCGAATTCTCGCGGTTCGCGCACGATTCCCTGAGGAAAAACGAAATCTCCAGTTCCTCCAAACGTCGCGGATCTTCAGATGACGTCCTGATCCGCAGGTATTTGGACAATTTACTCCAGCGCCGATCTGAGATCCGCGGCGGCGCTGCGGGCGCTGGCGGGTGGGTCTGGGACGAAGGTGAAATCGTCGGCGAAGTCGGGGGCGAGGAGTTTGTCAGCGGCTTCGGGATTGAGGGTGAGGGCGGCAGATTTTTGCAGGCTGCGCGGGTTGCTATCGATGGGGGCGAGGTGGGTGATGGTGGCGGCTTCTGGGGCGGCCTTGAGTTCCTCGAATTTCCGAGCGGTGGTGAGGACGCGGGTTTCGAACGAACCGATGGCATTATTATAGCTTTCCACGGCGCTGCCTAATGAACGTCCGAGCTTGGAGAAATGTTCGGCGAGCTTGCCGAGGCGTTCGTGGAGGGTGCGGCCGAGTTGGGAAATTTCGCGGGCATTTTCGGCGATGGATTCTTGACGCCAGCCGAACGCGACGGCACGCAGCAGCGCGATGAGCGTGGTGGGGGTGGCGAGGATGACGCCTTGATCGACGCCGCGCTCGATCAGGCCGGGGTCGCTCTGGAGGGCGGCGGAGAAGAATGATTCACTGGGTAAAAATAGGACGACGAATTCCGGGGCTTGGGCGAACTGCGCGGAGTAGTTTTTCGAGGAAAGCTGCTGGATGTGGGTCCTCACTTGGCGGGCGTGGCGGTGCAGTGCCTCGTCTCGGATAGTGTCTTCCGTGGCTTCGAGCGCGTCGAGGTAGCCATCCATCGGCGTCTTGGAATCGACGACGATGGTTTTGCCACCGGGCAATTTAACGATGAGGTCGGGTCGAAGTTTCTTGCCCTCGTCGGTGGTCGAGCTGTGCTGGACTTCAAAATCGCAGTGCTCCTGCATCCCGGCGAGTTCGACCACGCGGCGGAGTTGCATTTCGCCCCATTGGCCACGGCCGGTGGGCTGGCGCAGGGCCTTGACGAGGGAGGCGGTTTCGCGCTGGAGGCCGAGCTGGCCCTCGCCAAGGGCGCGGACTTGTTCCTTGAGCTCGGAATAAGCGCCTTCGCGGGCTTTTTCGATTTCGCCGATGCGGAGTTCGAACTTACCGAGCGACTCGGCGACGGGCTTTACCAAAGTTTCGATAGCGATTTTGCGCTTTTCGATTTCCCCTTTGGCCTCCTCGGTCTGGGTGGCGAGCGAGGATTTCGCAAGGTGGAGAAATTGCTCGGACGAGGAGCGCAGGGCGTCGGCGGAGAGAGCCTTGAAGGTGTCGGAGAGCTTGATTTCCGCGCGTTCGAGCAGGGCTTGTTTCTCGGTGGCAGCCTTCATTTCGCTGTCGAGACGAGCGCGAATCTCGGTGAGTTGATTACGAAAGGTTTGGGCTTCTTGTTCGTTGCGCTCGGAATCGGCAGCAGAGTGGGCGAGGCGGGCTTCGATTTCTGAGCCACGGCGGGCTTCCGCTTTCAGGCGCTCGGCTCCGGCGGCGAGTTTGCTGGCGGCGGCGAGATAGGTAAAAAGCCAGCCGAGGATCAAGCCGATGATGGCGCTGAGGATTTCCGGTAAATAGGTCATTAGTTCTGGAGGCATCATGGAATTGTTCTTGCGGGCGGTGGCTGGCTCGGTTTCGTAATGGGGCGTAACTCGGAGCAATCTCGGTATCGAACGCTCACCAGATACGCAAACCAAACTCCTTAATCTTATGGCCCACACACTTCCCGAACTCAGCTTCGCCTACGACGCGCTTGAACCCTCCATCGACGCAAAGACGATGGAAATCCACCATTCCAAGCATCACCAAGCGTACGTCACCAATCTCAACAATGCTCTCGCTGGCAAGGGCGACCTCGAAGCCCTTCCTCTCTCCACCTTGCTCGCGGATCTCGCAGCAGTCCCCGAAGACGTTCGCGGCGCGGTCCGTAATAACGGTGGTGGTCACGCCAATCACAGTTTCTTCTGGAAAGGCATCGCACCCGGCGGTGCTAAGGCTCCTTCCGGCGATCTCGCTGCTGCAATCGACAAAGCATTCGGCTCATACGATGCATTTAAAGAAGCATTTGCTAAGGCAGGCGCCACCCGCTTCGGCTCCGGTTGGGCATGGTTGGTGAAAAACGCAGACGGCACGGTGGCAGTCGGCTCCACGGCAAACCAAGATGGTCCCGGCATGGGCAAGGCCGTGGCTGGCATCGAAGGCACGCCGCTCCTCGCGCTCGACGTCTGGGAACACGCTTACTACCTCCTCTATCAGAACCGCCGCCCAGACTACATCGCCGCCTTCTGGGATGTGGTAAATTGGGACGTCGTTTCTGCGAATTTCGCCGCCTGATTTTCTAGCTGAAATTTCCCAAACGCGTCTGGCTCACTGAGGCAGGCGCGTTTTTCTTTTTCCAAGACCTGCCTTGACCCGGCGCGGGGTGGGGGAATACGGTCCGCGCGATTTCCCGTTTCAGCGCACGACATCCGCCCACATGAACATTCACGAATACCAAGCCAAGGAGCTTTTCGACCGTTTCCAAGTTCCCAGCCCAGTCGGCCGGGTCGCCAGCACTCCCGAAGAAGCCGCTGCGGCTGCCAAGGAATTCGCCGGTGCGAAACTGGTCATCAAGGCCCAAGTCCACGCCGGTGGCCGCGGGAAAGGCCATTTCAAAAACGGCTTCCAAGGCGGGGTCCACCTCATCGAATCGCCGGAGCAAGCCGCAGAATTTGCCGGGAAAATGCTCAACGAAACGCTGGTCACCGTCCAAACGGGCGATGCGGGCAAGCTGGTGAGCAAGGTGATGATCGCCGAGGCGGTGGACATCACTCACGAATATTACCTCGCGATCCTGATGGACCGCGCCACTTGCCGCCCGGTCATCGTCGTTTCCACCGAGGGTGGCATGAGCATTGAGGACGTCGCACACAACACTCCGGAAAAAATCGTCCGGCAGTTCGTCCACCCGCTGCTCGGCCTGCAAGGCTATGAAGTCCGCAAGCTCACCGCCGCACTTGGCCTCACCGGAGACATCGCTAAGCAATTTGCGAAACTCCTCGGAAATCTCTACAAACTCTTCATTTCCTGCGACTGCGCGATGTTGGAAATCAACCCGCTCGTCACCACGCCAGACGGCCGAGTGCTGGCGCTAGATGCCAAGTTCGGCTTCGATGACAATGCGCTTTATCGTCACCCGGACATCGTCGCCATGCGTGATAAAACCGAGGAGGATCCCCGCGAAGTCGCGGCTTCTGAGTTCGACCTCAACTACATCGGTCTCGATGGCAACATCGCCTGTCTCGTCAACGGTGCCGGTCTCGCGATGGCGACCATGGACATCATCAAGCACTTCGGTGGCGATCCTGCAAATTTCCTCGACGTGGGCGGCGGCGCTTCCAAGGAGCAGGTCACGGCCGCATTTAAAATCATCCTCGGTGATCCTAATGTCAAGGGCATCCTCATCAATATCTTCGGTGGTATTATGGATTGTAATATCATCGCAGAAGGCGTCATCGCCGCCGCGAAGGAAACCGGCCTACCGATCCCACTCGTCGTCCGCCTTGAGGGCAACAATGTAGAAATGGGCAAGGCAACCCTCGCCGCGTCCGGGCTCAACATCGTCGCCGCAGATGACATGGCAGACGGCGCGAGGAAGATCGTCGCAGCGGTTGCGTAAGATCACGAGTTCATCGGTATGAATACTGAACTCGAAAATAAATGGTTAGCACTTTCGCTAACGAAAAAAAAATCGTAGTTTATGTGGATCTCATGCCGTCTTTGATTTCTGAAATTATCGAAGTAGAAGTTCCGTCTTTGCCATTGGCGGAGCTCAAAAATCCCAGATATCAGCGTATCCTCTTATGAAAGTAACCGAAATCGCATTTTCCTGTTATCCCGTGACGGACATGGCTCGGTCACTGGCATTTTACGAAGGAGTGCTGGGACTCGTCAAAACGATGGACCATCAGGCCGATGGAAGTCATTGGGTCGAGTTCGACATCGGCGCTGGCACCTTGAGTCTCGGCATATCACCCGGTTGGGATCCCACTCCGCAAGGGTGCACGGTCGGACTCGAAGTCGAAGATTTCGACGCCGCAGTTGCTAAAATCCAAACTGCCGGTGTCACGATAACTATGGGTCCGTTAGAAACGCCTGTCTGCCACATGCTGATGGTTTCTGATCCCGATGGCAGCCCTCTCATCCTCCATAAGCGCAAACCCGGACATACCTAGCAGTTAGTCGATGACTCAACGGCAATTTTACGACTGGCAAACATTAGGTGGGGCGAAGGACGTTTTCCGCTTGGTGGCTTCACTTGAAGAGCGCGAAATTTCTTGGTGCATGATCGGTGGTTTGGCGGTGAATCATTGGGCTTTGGAGCCGATGCATACTGCTGACGTCGATGTCGTCATTGTATCCGATCAAATCGAAGTCGCTGTTGTTGCACTTAAAGACATGGGGTTTTCTGAAGAGCGCACTCAAAATGCGATCTATTTCAAAGGTGAGTCGAAGGTCGCTATCCGAATCATTACCGAGGAGCAATACTTCGATTACCCAACAAGGGCTGTTCCTGCAAACGTCCATGGCATTCTGAAGCGAGTCGCTTCACCAGACGACACGCTCGCTGGAACGCTCTTCGCGCCAGAAAACGCAAGTGAGAAACCCTCGCACAGACAGAAGCGCCTTTTAGAGATCTCCCGGCTCATCGAACTTCATCCAGAACTCTGCCAAACACTCCCAAGCGACCTCGTCGCAAAACTCGCTTCCTGAAAACTTCAAACTGAAATCTAGCAAACTCTATTATGGCCATCCTCATCGACGAAAACACCACGCTCTTAGTTCAGGGCATCACCGGCAGCTTCGGCGCACGCCACGCTTCCCTATCACTTGCCTACGGCACCAAGCTCGTTGCGGGAGTGACTCCCGGAAAAGGCGGACAAAAATTTGAAAATGTCGTGCCGATTTTTAACACCGTCTCCGAAGCGGTGAATGCGACAGGGGCCACGGCTTCC
>JAYUHS010000167.1:0-3731 GCA_043766715.1 Luteolibacter sp. | reverse complement strand
TCCAGATTTCCCAGCCGGATTCGCCGGGGACGAGAAGCACGTTTTCGGTAGTTTTACTCACGGGATGATTTCTTCGGTGCGTTCGAGGAGGGCGGGCCGACCGGTGCGGTTGGCGACGATGACGGTGATTTTGCGCTTCGCGCCTTCCGCGTAGCCGATGCTTTCGATGCGCATGGTTTCGTCTTTTGCGCTGAAGCGTTTCAACATTTTTGGATCTTGGGCATCGACTCCGGCGAGCGCAAGCGCGGCGGCGGTGTCGGTCAGAGCAACGTCGTCCGTGGTGTCGCGCAGGCCATCTTCTCCGCGGACTTTTTGCGGGATGGCCTCGGCGCGTTCGATCGGGACGTCCGCTGCGGCGGCGATGAGTTCGGCGGAGGCTTCATTTAAGTCAAGGCCACCGCTGCTCCAGATGGTGAACCAATTCCGCCAATCCGGGCGGACGGCTTCCACGAGATCCATGCCTTGGACGAGGGCCATTTCACTGAGGTCGTAAAAGGGCCGGTTAAATGGCTGGTTGATGCGGCCTTCCTTCTCGTAGCTCTTTTTCTCCGCGCCTTTAAGCTCCTCGTCGTCGCCGGAATCCACCCAGTCCTTGAGCTTGTCTGCGACGCCTTGGGCGACATCCAGCTCGAGTCCCCAGCCGATAAAAATCGAGCGCAGCAGTTCCTTATCGTCGCTCAATAAGATGTAGTTGATGTTGAAACGGCCGCCCTCGGAGGTGAGTTTGACGTCGAATCCCTCGCCGGTTTCTTCATTGACATAGTGGAGGAGCGGGTCGGTGCGCTTGATGAGATTATGCGAGCCGAGTGCGATGCCCATTTCCGCCACTTGGCGGGCGCGCGAGCCGTGGATCTTGGCGGAGGCGATTTCCATATCGAAGGAAATCACCCGCAAGGTCGCCATGCAGGCCATGGCGAGGATCGCGATCAGCCAGAGCACGGCGATGAGCGCGGCGCCACGGCGGCTGGGATGATGGTGCGAATTGATCACGGTACGGGAGGCGGAGGTGGAGGCTGGATTAGCCCTTCGCCCTGCTGTTCTTGCTGCTCTTGCTGGCTCTGCTGCATGATTGTGCGCAGCCGGACTTCAGGGTTGGCCTTCGGCGCGATCCAGAAAATCTGGCGGATTTCCTCGCCCTTGGCACCGATGGCGAGGGTGAGCTCCACTTGCAGCGGCGTGCGGCCTTGCTGGTCCCAGTCGTATTGCCACTCCATCGAGCGGCCATCGAGCACGCGCCACTCGAAGAAGGCGACGTCGGTGAGTAGGACGATCTCGGCGAAGGGCTCCTTGGCCTTGGCAGAGGTGTCGGCGGGAGCGGCAGAATTTTCGAGAATTTCGTTTTCGTAGTAGCGCAGGACGATGTCGAGGTAGCCGCTGCGCTTTTTCACAGTGCTGATCTGGACGGCCTTGGCGATGCGGGCTGCGCCGCCCCAAGTGAAGCTGAGCGGCACGTTTTGCAGGGTGAGGTCGGAAATGTAATGGGAGCCGGAGTCCGAAACCTTGAGATCGAAGCGAGTATTTCCCGGGAGGGTCGAGAGCCGGCGGCCCAGAAGCTCGAAAAACGCCTGATGGAGCATTTCCTCATTCTGAGTCTCGACGATCGTGTTCCCCAGGGCGAGCGAGGTGCGGGCGGTGCCGAAAACCATGCCGACGAGCATCGCCATTAAGGCCATGGCCATCACGAGTTCGATCAAGGTGAAACCTGAATTCCGGGTGCTGGAGGTTGGGTTAGTGGTCACTGCGGTTGGTACATACGGCCGTTACGCCAAGTTTCCACGGAGCGGTCTTTCCATGCGCTGCCCTCATACCAGCGGGCTTGGACTTGGATGAGGAACATCTCGTTGAGCTGCTGGCCTTCCTCGTTTTGTAATTCTTCGAGGAGTTTCACGGTCGTCTTCAGCTCGATGCCGGTCTCGCCGACGGAGGATGTTGTTTCACCTTCTTCAAGCGTCGGCAGGGAAAGTGTTTCGTCGAGCGCACTGTCAAGGATGCGAGTGATCCGGAGTTCTTCTTGGGCGAAGCTGGCGGCCTGCGCCATTTTGCGGAGTGCCACCGCGAATCCGGTAGCGGCGATGCCAAATATAGCCAGCGCGAGAATCATCTCTAGGAGCAGGAAACCACGTCTGGCTGGTCGGGCGGAGTGCATCATCGGACTTCGAGCTGGCTGTCGCGGATGGTGGCGGTGAGCGGATGGTAAGTGTCTTCCACCCAGCTATTTCCTAGAGAAAGGCGGATAGAAATGGGTTCGCAGATGCCATCTGGGTCGAATCTCCAGCATTGCACGTTTTTCGAAGTGGGTAGCCATTCGCTTGAGTTCCAATGGCGCATCGAGAGGATCATGCCGTTCGTGAGGTCAGTATGGCGGTCTTCGGAAGAGCCCGCAGGATCGGGAATAGGCTCTTGATTGCGAGATAACATCCCTTTTTTTCCGCCCATCCCGGTTTGTGCAAGAGGCATGAGCTGGACGCCCTTCTCGCTAAATTCAAGGGCGTAAGGAGTTTGGTGGAGGATCGACATGGTCCGTGCTTGCTTGGCCATAAATTCGATTTCCCCCGACGTCTTGCGTAAGTGCCGCTCGTCGGATGAATAGACCATTAGCCCCATCGCCCCGCCTATGACCAAGGCGGCGATCGCGAGAACCATGATGATCTCGATGAGGGTGAAGCCTTGGCCCTGCGGCTTATTGGCTGTCCTGACTGCTGAGATCATCGGCATTACCATCTAGGCCGTCCTTACCTTTACTGAAAATTTCGAACTCGTTGGCCCTTTTCTTACCTGGGAAACGGTAGCCATAAGGCTGTCCCCATGGGTCTTTTGGGATCTCGCTCATCACTTGAGCCCAGCGCCGTGGGACTGGGGTGCTGGTGGGCTTATCTCGCAAAGAGTTAAGTCCTTGTTGAGTAGTGGGGAACGAACCTGCACCGAGCTTATACATGGCGAGCGCACTTTCTAAGCTCTTAAAGTCAGCTTCTACCTGACTGAGTTTCGCAGGCTCGGTAATGCCGCGCATCGTGTAAATCGCACCACCGAGGATCATGGCGATGATGCCGAGCACCATGACCATCTCGATCAAAGTGAAACCTGAGTGGCGGCGGAAGCGGGGTGCTGGGTTGTTATTTTTCATAGAATAGCAAGATCTGACGTCTGGAAGTAGCCTTTCAGGGATGAAAACGCCGTGCCACAGAAAACTTGTCGGGATTTCCTGTAAAGTTCTTCAGCACGCCACGGGGAATTCCTTGCAAGCGGTCACGGATTCTTCCACCTCTTGTGCCAGAAATCATGAATCCAGTCCTTATTATCGGAGCAGGTGGCGTCGGCAGCGTGGTCGCCCATAAATGTGCCATGGTCGCTGAAGTCTTCGGGCAAATCACCCTCGCCTCGCGCACCCTTTCCAAATGCGACGCCATCGCCACCGAGGTCAAGAAGCGCACCGGTCGTAGCATCGCCACCGCCCAAGTGGACGCGGATAACGCCGAGGAAACCGCCGCGCTCATCCGCAAGACCGGCGCCAAGCTGCTCATCAACGTCGCCCTGCCCTACCAAGATCTCAACCTCATGGATGCCTGTCTCCTCGCTGGCTGCGACTACATGGACACCGCGAACTACGAACCGCTGGACGTCGCGAAGTTCGAGTATTCATGGCAGTGGGCCTATCAGGAAAAATTTCAAAAAGCCGGACTCACCGCCCTTCTCGGCTCCGGCTTCGACCCCGGCGTGACCAATGTTTACAC
>JAYUHS010000166.1:0-9896 GCA_043766715.1 Luteolibacter sp. | reverse complement strand
AGGAGCTTGTCTTTGATAGAGGATTTCATGTGCGGTGTTTTTTCGGTGATTGGATGCACCACCGGAAAGCGCTTACACAGAATTTCTTACACTCCCCTCACGTAGGCTGGAACACTCCCCCGCTGGGCTTACTCCTCCCAGATTTGCATTCCGCTATCCCCTGATTTCGGCTTTTCTCCCGCAGTGTCTCACCGTTCCTCCCAGACTTTCCTCCGCGAGCTGGAGGAGCACGACTACTACATCGAGATGAACGTCTTCTGGGTGCTTTCGCTGGCGCGGAAATCAAGGAGAGTGGGGGTCTAGCCCACCCGTATAAAATCATCTCCACCGGCAACCTCATCGCCACCATCCCTTTCCACCACGCAGACTTCGTGATGGCGCACCCGCCCTTCAACATCAAGGAATGGTGGTATGGCCAGCTAGAACGCGATGCCCGCTGGACCTGATTTCGATTTTTCGCCATGCCCATCACTGACTATCAAGCGAAATACCTCGCTTACGAAATCACGAAACGCTGTGCCTCCGACAGCGTCGAAAAGCTGGCGGCAGCGGTGGCAGGAGCTCAGGTGGACCTGAATCCTCATCAAGTGGATGCCGCTTTGTTTGCGTTTCAGTCCCCATTGTCCAGGGGCGCGATCCTTGCGGATGAAGTGGGTTTGGGAAAAACCATCGAAGCGGGTCTGGTCATTTCGCAAAAATGGGCGGAACGGAAGCGGCGCATTCTCATCATCACGCCATCGAACCTGCGGAAGCAGTGGCATCAAGAAATGAGCGAGAAATTCTTCCTGCCCTGCGAGATTCTTGAATCGCGATCCTACAACGCCGGAATCAAGCAAGGTAACTACCGGCCGTTCGAGTCCAAAACGGACGCCGTTGTCATCTGCTCCTATCAATTCGCCTGCAACAAAGCGGGGGACGTCCATTCCACACCGTGGGATCTCGTGGTGATCGACGAAGCCCACCGCTTGCGGAACGTTTACAAGCCGACGAACATCATCGCCAATGTCCTCAAAGGGGCATTGCAAGAGCGTCACAAGCTCCTGCTCACCGCCACTCCGCTGCAAAACTCGCTGCTGGAGTTGTTCGGACTCGTCAGTTTCATCGACGAATACACCTTCGGCGATCTCAGGAGCTTCCGCGAGCAGTTCTCCAATCTCAGCCAGTCTCAAGTATTTGAAACGCTTCGGGCGAGACTCAAACCGGTCTGCCACCGCACGCTGCGCCGCCAAGTCATGGCTTATGTGCCCTACACCAAGCGCCACGCGATGGTCGAACCCTTCGATCCCGGCGAAAGCGAGGACCGACTCTATCACCTAGTTTCGGATTACCTCCAGCGGGACAACCTTCAAGCCCTCCCGCCGAGCCAACGCTCTCTGATGACGCTGGTGCTACGGAAATTGCTGGCATCGTCTTCCTTCGCGATTGCCGGAGCACTCACCACCATCGCGAATCGCCTCAAGGACCAGCTCATTACGAATGAATCACTCGTCTCGCTCGAAGACGAGCTCGATGAAGACTACGAGGCGCTCGATGAAACCGCCGAAGAGTGGGAAAACGATTCCCCGGAGCCGCTCTCCGCTGCCGACCGCGCCGCCATTCAGTCGGAAATCGGCGATTTGGAAGAGTTCACCCGCCTCGCGCTGTCCATCGATCACAACGCCAAAGGCAAGGCTCTGCTGAAAGCCCTCGACGTGGCCTTCGCCAAAGCCCGCGAACTCGGCGCGGCGGAAAAAGCCATCATCTTCACCGAGTCTCGCAAGACCCAGAGCTACCTCCTGCGCTTACTGGCCGAGAGTTCCTATTCCGAGGGCATCGTCCTCTTCAATGGCACCAACACCGACGAATCCTCCAAGGCCATCTATTCGCGGTGGGTGGCGCGTCACCAAGACAGCGACAAAATCACCGGCTCCCGCAGTGCCGACATGCGTTCCGCGCTCGTCGATTATTTCCGCGAGGAAGGCCGCATCATGATCGCCACCGAGGCCGGGGCGGAGGGCATCAACCTCCAGTTCTGCTCTCTCGTGGTAAACTACGATCTGCCATGGAATCCCCAGCGCATCGAGCAGCGCATCGGTCGCTGTCACCGTTACGGGCAGAAACATGACGTCGTGGTCGTCAATTTCCTCAACCGCAAGAACGAGGCGGACCTCCGTGTGTTCCAGCTCCTCGATGAGAAATTCAAGCTCTTCACCGGTGTCTTCGGCTCCAGCGACGAAGTGCTCGGCAGCATCGAATCCGGTGTGGATTTTGAAAAACGCATTGCCACGATTTACCAGCAATGCCGTAAGCTGGAGGAAGTGAAAATCGCCTTCGATCAGCTTCAGTTCGAACTAAAATTCGAGATCGACGAGTCGATGAAAACGACCCGGCGGAAGCTGTTGGAAAACTTCGACGACGAGGTGCGAGACAAACTCAAGGTCCGCGATGACGCCTCCAAAGCCTTCCTCAGCCGCTTCGAGCACCAATTCATCCAGCTCACCCGCCACGAGCTAGCAGGCCACGCCGAGTTTATCAGCGATTCCACCTTCGAACTCCAATCTCTCCCCGAATCTTTGCGCTCTCTGCGTTCCTTTGCGGCCAATGAAATCCCACTCGGCCGCTACGAACTCCCGCGCCGTTCAGGCGAAGCCCACCTCTACCGCCTCGGCCACCCGTTAGCTGATCACGTCATCTCACGAGCCAAATCCCGCAACCTGCCATTCGCCGAAGTCGAGTTCCGTTACGCCGATCACGACGGAAAAATTAGTATCCTGGAACCACTCCAAGGAAAATCCGGCACCCTCGCCGTCTTGATGTTCACCGTCGAATCCATGGACCAAGCCGAAGAACATCTGATTCTTTCCGCCTGCACCGACGACGGGACGATGCTCGATGAGGAACAAATCCGCCGCATGCTCACACTGCCTACCCACACGACGGATTCACTCATCGACCTACCAGCGCCCGCAAAACTCGATGACTTTACCGCCACGAGGCAAAAGCAAATCCAGCGCGAAGTCTCCGAGCGCAACGCTCGCTTCTACGAAGCCGAAGCCACCAAACTCGATGGGTGGGCCGATGATCTCAAACTCGGCCTCGAACGAGAAATCAAGGAATTTGACCGCCAGATCAAGGAAGCCAGACGGGCATCCGTGACCGCTCTGACGTTGGAGGAAAAGCTCGCCAGCCAAAAGCATATCAAAGCCATCGAGGCTCACCGGAACGACAAACGCCGCTCGCTTTTCGAGGCGCAGGATTCCATTGATCGCTTGCGGGAACAGCTGATTTCCCAAATCGAAAACAAGCTCGTCTCAACCACATCGGACAAAATGCTGTTTACCATCATTTGGAGAATCACTAACTAAATTCATGCCCCTCCCAGAACACATGTCCGCAAACCTCGAAAAGGAATTCACCAAAAATGGGATTCTCGAGACCAGTCTAGCCACTGAAGTAACAGCGGAACTCTCAGCGGGACGGCCCATCAAGTGGAATCTCCTCCTGGCCAAGCAGCTCCAACATGAGAAAGGAGAAATCAATGAAGCTAACGATTGAAGCGTTCCGGGGTGTGAACGAGGAGTTCTCCATCGCCTTCGATCCGAAGAGCCACCTTTCCATTATCTACGGCGAGAACGGCTCCGGGAAGACGACGATTTCCGATGCCCTCGAGTTCTTATTCAACGAAACGGCGGGATCGCTGGAATTCAAATCTCTGGATGGCAAAGGAAAGATTCCGGCCCTCGTCCACGCAAAGCGACAAAAGAAAGACCTTCGCGTCGAGTGGGAGGACAACGGGGCGGTTGTGAAGGCCAGGATCGGCACGACCAAGCCGCAGGTGATAGGCACGCCAGTTGGAAAACTTCACACGCTCTCACGGAAGAACATTACCAAGCTGGTCGAAGAAACGCCGGCGAAGCGATTCGAACGGATTCAGGAGTTCGTCAACGTTCCTGATCTGGATCGCGAGGAAGGCGAGTTGCGGAACTTCCTCGCCCAGCAAAAGCAGCTACAAGAAAGCCAGGTTCGCAGCGCCCAACAGGTGGAAGCCGACGTCGAGCAGCTCTTTCAACGGGCGAACCAGGACCAAACACCGCCCCCCAAGAAGGAAACTTGGATCCAGTCCATCCTTGCCGAGAGCGAGGAAACCACCAAGGAGCACCTGGAGATCTTCGAGAACCTTCATCACGAGATCACGAGACTCCGCACCGACTTCGTCGCGTTGAAAAACGCCTACACGGACCACGACAAGCGCCACGAGGAATTGACCGCGGCCCAAAAAGAACTCGCGAGACTTGTCACCGAATCCACCGACGACTTTGCCGATGCACTCGATACCCTCGAACATGCGAAATTACTTTTTGATCGCTCCAGCAAAGATGCCTGCCCGATCTGCGATACCGTTCTAACGCACAAGGAGCTTATTGAAAAGGTTTCGGCGAAACTCATGCGCCTGAAAACGCTGTCCGCCCAGAGCACGAAGATCAAGGAGACGGACGCCGCATTCCGAAAGACTGTCAGCGCGTTGGAGACACTCCACCAGGGCTTTTATGACATCATCCGGAAACTGAAACTGGCACATGTAGCTGCGGCGGAAGAAGGCAGTTGGAAGGTGCCTCCTTTGGTCGATTCCCTGCTTCAACCGACGGAAGCGACTCACCTCACAGCTGGATGGTTTCATATTTTGGCTGGCGAGGCTTCGCAACTGACTCCGCTCAGGGAATACGTCGAATCCCAGAAAGCCCAGCTCCAACGGCGACAGGAAATCCAGAATCAACTCCGTGCCGTCCTCGCGCGGAAGAAGGACACCCGCAAGGAACATGCCGAGATCGGCCGCATGATCGACAAGGCGGACGGGATCGCCCGAATTCTGCGTGATCATCGGATCAAACACGCTAATGACACCCTCTCCGCGATCTCCGAGGATTTTGCCAAGCTCTACCATTCCATCCATCCCGGCGAGGAGATCGAGAACATCCGGCTGTATCTCCATCCGACTCAAAAGGGATCCGCGCGCTTTGACGGAACGCTGTTCGGCAGCGACGAAATGTCTCCGGTTGCTTGCCTGTCCGAGTCCCACCTCGACACGCTCGGGCTTTGCCTTTTCCTCGCCCTCCAGAAGAAGGAGAACCCGAAGAACACCATCGTTTACCTCGACGATGCCATCGCATCGGTGGACGAGGCCCACATGGAGCGGCTCTACAAGCTGCTGCTGTCCGAGGCGAAGCACTTCCGCCACGTCATCATCACCAGCCATTATCAGCCGCTGCGCTTCAAATTCCGCTGGGGACTGATTTCCCAAGCGAATGTAAATTTCATCGAGCTGGGATCATGGACGCTGGAGCGGGGCATCATCCTAGCAAGGGGGCCGAACTCCGAGATCAAGTTCCTCCGCAAGTATGTGGCGGAGGCTGAAGACGCGGCGACCATTGCCGCCAAATCCGGACTGGTTCTTGAGCGGGTCTTTGACTTCCTCACCGGGATCTATCAATGCCGCCTTCCTCGCAATCCAGGAGCCGAACAACGTTGGACGCTCGATCACTACAAGGCGGGATTGCAAGGCGAAGGACTGGTTCCCTTGCTGCGTTATGAACACGTCGATGAAACAGGAAACATCGTTGCCTCCGATAAGCTTGAAACCCTCCTCACAGATGTTTTCGGGAAGCTCCAGTTCCGCAATGCGATCGGCTGCCATTACAAGGAACTTGCCGGATTCTTCGATGAAATTGGAGAGGCGATGAAACTCGGCCAGGCCACGCTGGCACTGGTGGATGCGCTGTGTGACCATCACGACGAACTCCCTGAAAGAAGAAGCGACGCCTTCTGGACGAACCGCGGCAAAACCCGCCGCTTGTATCCACTTCAAACTTCCAGGTAACCACAAAGAGCACAAAGAATAAATATTCCGGGTCCCTTTTTTCCTTCTTGGTGTTCTTTGTGATCTCTGTGGCCAAATCCTATCTACTCCATGAAACCAGAAATATCAGACGACGAAGCCAAGGAATTCTGCAGCCGCGTGCGGCAAATCGCATATGGCATTCATGCCTACCACGGCCACGGACATCTGGAAAAGGTTTATGAAAACGCTCTCGTCCATCGCCTGGCGAAGGCAGGCATTGAAGTAAAGCAACAACAACCTATCACCGTTTATGATGAAGACGGCACCGTCATCGGAGAATACTTCGCAGACTTGTTATTGGAAGGATGGCTGATCATCGAACTCAAAGCTGTCAAAACCTTAGCGGCGGAACATGTTGCCCAAATCATCGGCTATCTGAAATCGTCTCGACTGAGGCATGGACTTCTTGTCAACTTTGGCTCCTATCAATTTGAAATCAAAAAATACGCGCTTTGAAGAATTTCAGCCACAAAGAACACAGAGAACACAAAGGAAAGATTGCTTCGCCGGTTTCCAGTTCTCCTTTTGTGTTCTCTGTGATCTTTGTGGCCAAATCCTAATCTGATGTCTTCCAAGAAAACCAAACTCGAACTCACCTGGATCGGCAAGGAGCACCGGCCACGGCTGGAGCCGCGCATTCTGCTGGAGGAAGTGGACAAGTTGTATCATGCGAAGCACCGGGTGAAGGATTCGCCGCAAGAGAACGCAGAGAAAACAAAAGGTTCTGATTCTTTGCGCTCTTTGCGTTCCTTTGCGGCAAATGGAGTTGGCGATATTTTCGACAACAGGCTCATCCGCGGGGACAATCTGCTCGGTCTCAAGGCGCTGGAACAGGAATTCGCCGGGAAGGTAAAGTGCGTCTTCATTGAAAACACATCACTAGACGGAAAGCGTGCTCGCGCATCATATTATATCCCCAGTTCAATTTTAACTTCCTTAGCCTCATGATAAAAAAACTTAATATCAAAAACTTTAAGGGAATAGAGAACCAAAATTATGAGTTCTCAGATTTTGACCTCCTTGTTGGAGCCAATAACTCGGGGAAAAGCACTATTCTGCAAGCCATTGCGATTTGGGGGTTCTGCGTTGAGGTTTTTCGGCAATCAGATCGAAATGGGGTCACGGGAACCCGTGTATTACTTCCAAATTTTACAGCACTTCCCCTTCCAGAGTTTAATTTGCTTTGGCATGAGCGTGCCGAACGCAAGGGTGTCAAAAGCGTGAAGGATGGAAAAGAAGTGAACGCAACCGCTCGAATCGAAATTGAAATTGCCTTGGAATGGATGGACCGTAATAACAGCATCCGTAAATTCGCAGTAAACCTTCGCTATGAAACACCGCAGTCTGTCTATGCGATTCCTAAACCCGGATGGGAAGCGTTTAGAGAATTAGAAACTGCGGACCAACTTCTCAAAGTCGTTTATGTCCCCCCATTTTCAGGCTTGGAGACCTCAGAAAAATGGCAGGATACGGGGGTTATTCAGGAAGAAGTAGGTAAGGCTCAGCCCGGTCGAGTGTTGCGCAACCTGCTACTCCGTGTTTGGAAAAGACAGGAAACAGATGGTGACAAAACCATCCAGTCTAATTCCATTAACCAAGGAGATTGGGCTGAGCTGACGAACATCGTTTCACGCTGGTTTAAGGTAGATCTCTCCGAGCCTCAATATCGCGAGGGCGCAACTCGTATCATCTGTGAATACAAACAAGCGTCCAAGCATCTCCCCGAAGTCTCTACCGACAGGCGTAAAAAAAGAGTCAGCTCCATTAAAAAATATGATATTATCAGCGGCGGCAGCGGTTTTCAGCAGACTCTTATCCTTCTAGCCTTCTTTTACGGCTTCCACCCGGATGTTATTCTGATGGATGAGCCGGATGCTCACCTTCACGTCTCACTTCAGCGCGAGGTACTCGACCATTTCCAGAAGGTCGCAAAAATGCGGCGCGTCCAATTCATCGTCGCCACCCATTCACGCGACTTCATCAATCAAGTTGCCCCTCATCAGATTCTCTCCCTGCGCGAGGATGGACCCGCGCGACTTGGCCTCAATTATGAAGTCCATGATGCCCTCGATCAACTTGGAGCCCTTGACAACACTCAGCTCGGCGTCCTCTCCGCTTATCGGCGCCTGCTCCTCGTTGAGAACGAAAGTGACTGGCGCCTGCTCTCCATTTTCCTAAATACAGTCCTCGGAGCAGAAGTCAGCGGTCAGGTCACGCGTCGGCTCGCCATTTGCTATAATCATACAAGCGTTTGGAAAACCGATGTGGAAAAGCTCCGTGGGCAACTACATAAAATGCTCAAGCTCCAAGGTGAAACATTAAAAGTTTTTGCCATCTCAGATCGCGACTACTACCCGGAACGTGACAACGCGATCCAGGCCAAAACCAAAGGTCACGTCACATTTGTCATGTGGGAAAGGACAGAGATTGAAAACTATCTGCTCGTGCCAGATGCTGCCATTCGGCTGCTAGGGCCAAGTGGATTGGCACTCCACGAATCGGCACTACGGGCGGAATTCGAACGCCTGCTAAATGCAAAAGAGGGAAGAGATAACGCCCAAGACAAGGCCGTTAAAACCCACGAAGAATTCTCTAGGAAGGAAAGGAAAGGCTGGGATTCATCATCATGGTCTAAAATGTCACGAACGATGATTGATGATGGGTGGGGGGACGGCACCGCATTCAGCGATGCTAAGGAGTTCGTGCTACCGGCTATCAAACGCTGGCTCAAAAACGCCAACCTCCCTGAGTTTGCGGATCTCAAGCTGGCAGAAGAAATTAAATACGATGAACTCGCGGTTGAAATGATCCAACTCTGCCAAGAGCTGGCGAAGTTCGTTGACATCAAAACCTTGCCAATGTTTGACATCCTTAAAAACAAAACTCAGAAATCCTAAGTCCAGTAAACAGAAGTCATTTTCTCTCTCTGTTTGTAATCTTTACATTCTTTACTGTTTGATGATTGATGACCGGTCGATCATCGAATTGAAGGCGTGCAAAATACTAGCTTACGAGCACACGGCCCAATTGCTTGGCTATTTGAGATCGAGTCGGAACGAGCACGGAATACTTATCAACTTCGGCTCCTACAAATTTCAAATCAAAAAATACGTCATGAGTGATCGCGGACCTTCCCCCTCAGGCTGTAGCTTTTCCCTTCGATCTGGATTCTTTGCGCTTTCTGCGTTCTTTCGCGGCTAAAAAATGAATCTGTTTTGTCGAGTATCACAGAATGATGCAGCGGCAGGTTTTGCTTGCGGCGATCGCTGACTTCACGCCGAAGTATGTTTTCAAAGGTATCTCGGAATTTGCAACTGACGCGCCGGAGATCATCACTGGTGACGACTACGAGGCGAAAGCGGGCACGCTGTTCGATCAAGTGCTGCGCTGTAAAATCAATATTTTTAACATCAGCAAAATCAACAGTGAGGTGCGGGGTGGGAAGTCGCCGCGGATCAAGCGCTTGAGCGAATACATCGGTGAGAGCTACTTCGAGTATCTGGCCGCGTTGCCGGATTTGGTGCTGATCATGGATGAGAGCCACCGCTACCGCGCCAGCTCGGGCGTCCGCGCGATCAATGAACTCAAACCCTTGCTGGGGCTGGAACTGACAGCGACGCCTTTCACCGAGGGGCCGAAAGGCGCGGTGCAATTCAAAAATGTGATCTTCGACTATCCACTCGGCAAAGCGATGGATGACGGTTTTGTTAAACAACCCGCAGTCGTGACGCGCAAGGACTTCGATCCGAAAGGCATGACGCCGGAAGCCCTCGAAGAGCTGAAACTTCAGGACGGTGTGCGGATGCACGAACAGACGAAGGTGCTGTTGGAGACTTATGCCCGGGAGGCTGATGTGAAGATTTTGAAGCCGTTCGTGCTCATCATCGCACGGGATACCACTCACGCGAAGCAGTTGCTGGATCACATCCAGTCTGATGGATTTTTCGCCGGTCGCTACAAAACCAAGGTCATCCAAGTGGACAGTAGCAAGTCGGGTGCGGAAGAAGATGAGATGGTGGAA
>JAYUHS010000165.1:0-3752 GCA_043766715.1 Luteolibacter sp. | reverse complement strand
TTTCTCCACGCCAGACCCTCGCGTTGGAAATTTCAAAAATGGGTTCTATGGCGTCTGACATCATCTTTGGTGCCGGACGCTACCCCTCTCGCCCAAAGCTGGCGAGGCGATCTTGCTGCTGGAGTTTTTCCGGGCGTGTTGCAGCATCTCGGGACCATGGCCATCACTTCCAGCGATTATGAAAAACTCGGGCATTTCTACCTCGGACGCGGCTACGATCCGGCGGCGGAGAAGGTGCAGGATGACTTGATCCTCTACGACTCGAAGGATCTGGTGACGCACGGCGTGGTGCTGGGGATGACTGGCTCGGGGAAAACTGGGCTTTGTCTGGCGCTGCTAGAGGAGGCAGCAATGGATAACATCCCAGCGATCATCATCGATCCCAAGGGCGATATTTCGAACCTGTTGCTGATGTTTCCCGATCTGGATGCGAAGAGCTTCCGCCCATGGATCAACGAGGACGACGCGGCTAAGAAGGGAGTTTCTCCCGATGAATTTGCCGCACAGACGGCGGCGATGTGGAAAAGTGGCCTCGCCGAATGGGGGCAAGATCCGGCACGCATCGCCACACTGCGAGATAAGGTGGACATCAATATCTTCACGCCCGGCAGCAAGGCGGGGATCCCGGTGAGCATCCTTAGCTCGCTGGAGGTGCCGCCGTTTGAAATCATGGATGATGCGGAGCTGTTCGGCGAGCGGGTGGAAAGCACGGTGTCGTCGCTGTTATCGCTCATCGGTGTGGATGCGGATGCGATCCAAAGCCCGGATGCGGTGCTGGTCGCGGCGATTTTCCAGAAGGCTTGGGCGGACGGCCAGAACGTGACGTTAGAAACCTTGATCCGGCATATTCAGAAGCCCGCTTTCGATAAGGTGGGAGTCATCGACCTGGAATCCTTCATGCCGGAGAAATCGCGGCAAGTGCTGGCACTGAAATTTAACAACCTACTGGCATCGCCCGGGTTCGCGACATGGCTGGATGGTCCGCCGCTCGACATCGCGAAGATGTTGCACACCCCGGCAGGCAAGCCGCGGATCTCGATTTTCTCCATCGCCCACCTTGGCGACACGGAGCGGATGTTTTTCGTGAGTCTGTTATTAAATCAAATGCTGGGCTGGATGCGGGCACAGAAGGGGACCACCTCGCTGCGCGCCATTCTCTATATGGATGAAATTTACGGCTACCTACCGCCGAGTGCGAATCCGCCATCGAAGCGGCCGATGATGACGATTCTGAAGCAAGGGCGTGCGTTCGGGCTGGGTTGCTTGTTAGCGACGCAGAATCCAGTGGATCTCGATTACAAAGCGCTCTCTAACATCGGAACTTGGTTTTTGGGACGCTTGCAGACCGAGCGCGACAAGTTACGGGTAATCGACGGGCTGGAAGGCGCGGTGGGATCGCAGAACGCAAAGTTTGACCGCAGCGAGATGGAGAAACTGCTGTCCGGTCTCGGGAATCGGGTGTTTCTGATGAATAATGTGCATGAGGATCATCCGGTGCTATTCCACGTCCGCTGGGCGATGAGTTACCTAACGGGTCCGCTGACTCGTGGCCAGATCAAGACGTTGATGGATCCGAAGCGCGGGGAATTCGGCGGAGGTAGTGAGGCCAAGCCTGCGGCGGATGCGAACCCGATGGGGATGCCGGGGATGAATGCTCCGGCGACCGCTTCTCCGAGGCCAAACGTCGGTGCGGGAGTAACGGAAATTTTTGCGCCCCTCGTCGGGTCTGCGGATGGAGTTATCTATCAGCCCTATCTGTTGCGGACGGGAATCGTCCATTTTTCCTCGGCCAAGGCTGGGGTCGATGCGCCGCGCACGGTCCGGTTAGTCAATCCGGTGCTGGCGACGGGAATCGATTGGGAGAAGACGGTGCCGCCGCCGACAAAGTTAGACTTAGATAGCCAGCCTGCCGAGGGGGTGGGGTTTGCGGAGCTGCCGGGGTTCGCGA
This sequence comes from Luteolibacter sp., assembly GCA_043766715.1. Taxonomy (GTDB): domain Bacteria; phylum Verrucomicrobiota; class Verrucomicrobiia; order Verrucomicrobiales; family Akkermansiaceae; genus Luteolibacter. Next base: position 1,804 of record JAYUHS010000165.1, on the reverse strand, counting down.
TGAATGCGGCGAACTACAAGCAAGTGGAGAAGGACTTCAGCGAGTGGCTTTACCGGAACGAGCGAGCGGAGATTTTTTCCTGCGCCGCGCTGAAGGAATGGTCGGCACTGGAGGAGACGGAAGGGGACTTCCGGGTGCGTCTCGGCCAAGAAGCCCGCGAGGCGCGGGATGCGGCGATTGGTAAACTTCGTGAGACGGCGGCGAAGAAGGTGTCTTCGATCGAGTCCCGTCTCCAGACTGCACAAGGCCAGCTTGCGAAACAGAAGGCGGAATCCAGCTCTGCGATGATGCAGGCCGGGGTCTCGGTGTTAGGCGGGATTTTCGGCGCGTTCTTCGGTCGGAAATCGGGGCTGGGGTCGCTGGCTAGGGGCACTTCCGCCATCAGCAAAGCAACAGGGGCCTACAAGCAACGTGAAGATGTCACCACTGCGGATGCGAAGGTGGACGCGATCATGGCGGAAATCGCAGCGGCTGAGGTGGAGCTGGAAACAGGCATCGCGAAACTCAATGAGTCTTACGATCCAGCAGCGCTGGTAATGGAAACGGAATCGATTAAGCCTGCGAAGACCGATGTGAAGGTGGAGTCGGTTGCGCTGATGTGGCTGCCGTGTGATGCGAGGGGAGAGAGGGCTTGGTGATAGAAGATTTACCGCGAATGAACGCAAATGGACGCGAATTAGAGAAGAGTAGATGATTTTTCTAGGTTACTAACATGAGACTTTTGATATTATTAGCGACTGCATCTTGGGCGATGGCTGGGGTGCCGACGGATGCCGAGTTGCTTGAGTTTGTCCGAGGTCGCGGTTCGCTGGAACGAGTGACTCCGGTGCAGGTGGATATGGCATCGGTGGTCGCGGCTCGCTGTCAAAGTGACTCGGTGTTAGGAGTGAACCCGCATGAAAAAGCGAAATTTCACACCTATGTCAATGGCGCGGCGGTGTTGCCGATGTTCGATCCGTGGGGGAAATTTCCGGTGGGGAGTTTGCTGTTGAAGGAGAAATTTGGCAGCGATGGAGCATCGCAAGTTTTCACTGGGATGTGGAAACGTGAGGCGGGCTATTTCCCGGAGCTGGGGGACTGGGAGTTTTTTACGGTGGATGGGGCGTCCAGCAAGGTCTTGGAGCGGGGGAAGCTGGCGAGTTGTGCGAGTTGTCATGAGGAGATAACCAAGGGCGATTTCGTGGCGCGGGATTACCTCGTTCCGGCGCAACTGACTGGTGGGCGGATCATCTTGCACTCTAGCAAGGCCAAGACGCATGGCGAAAAACTGCACTACGAAGAGGAGCAGATTAAGAACACTCTCGGTTACTGGACCAATGCTGCTGACTGGGCGGAGTGGGAATTTCAAGTCACTCGACCGGGGAAATACGACATTCATCTGTGGCAAGGTTGTGGCAAGGGCTGCGGTGGCAGCGAGGTCGGCATCGTGACGGCAGGGCAAACGGTCACCTTCAACGTTGAGGAAACTGGGCATTTCCAAAACTTTAAGGAACGAGTCGTCGGCCAAGTGAACTTCATGGAAACCGGTCCGCAGCGGTTGGAGGTGCGAGTCCGTAAAATGGCGGGGCCTGCGGTGATGGACCTGCGGCTGGTGGTGCTCACGCCGGTGGTTCCTGCGATGGGGGAGTGAGGTGATTTTGAATCGAAACGCGGAGGTGCAGAGGTCGCGGAGGGATACGCGGGAGGAGGAGAGTTAGATTTGCTATCACTACCGTCCCACGGCCTGAGCATGTTGCTCCCAGAGCCTCGATTTGGCGGGGCCTTGAGCGTGTTTTGGGGAAATGCCGATTGCGAGTTTTTTGCG
>JAYUHS010000164.1:0-9934 GCA_043766715.1 Luteolibacter sp. | reverse complement strand
AACCATCCAAGATACGATGCGCGGCAAGCGCATCCAAGCAGCGCTTAGCGAGCCCATCCTCGAAACTCTGCTAAAAATCACGATTCCAAAGTGAGGTTGCCCTGGGCGAATGGAGCTTTCCCATTGCCATCAGCATTTTCTAGGGCGGTGATTCGCTGACTCGCGAACGTCCTGAATTTCATGAGGTAGAGACCCAAATCACCTCATCCACTCACCGCCGTTGAACTTGCGCCCGTCCGCCGCTTAGCCGAAACTGCCGCCGTGCCGCGAGTCCCTGATTGGTTGGAAAAATACCGCCTCTTGCCGAAGTGCGTCCTGCTATTCGCGGCAGGCCAGTTTCTCATCAATCTGACCAACTCCGCACAATTTCTCCTGCTCAATCTCTTCCTCAAAGATCGCGGGCTAGAGGACCCAGCCATCGCCGCGCTGACGTCTCACCGCTTTCTCGCTACCTTCTTCTTCGCTCTCCCCGCTGGACTCTGGCTGCGCGGGAAACCCCTGCGTAAGCCGCTCGTCATCAGCGCGGTGCTGTTCTCATTCACCGCACTCGCCGCCTTAGAAACGGTCCAATACGGCCACCTCACCGCCGCTCCTGCCTGTTTCCTCGCCATGGGCTTCGCCAGCCTTGTGCTCAACGTCGCGAGCCTGCCGATGATGATGCGGCTGGCCCCACCTCACCAATCCAGCGAGGCCCTCAGCCTGCTCTTCGCCACTTGGGGAGCCGCCAGTATTTGCGGGGGCGTCCTTTCCAGCGCCCTTCAAAGCATCGGACATTTCGACGCGGGAAATCTCCATCTCGTCTTCAATGAGCACTCGACTCTCCTCATCCTAACGATCGCTGGATTCGGCGCTCCATTTCTCTACGCCCGCCTCCCAGACCCCGTTCTCGCGGAGAAATCCACCCGCCACTGGCTGCACGTCCATCGCGCAGATTTCCCCATTCTCCTCCGCGTCCTAGTCCCCTCCCTCTGCATCGCCACCGGTGCGGGACTCAGCATCCAGTTCCTCAACCTCTTCTTCAGCAATGTCTATCACCTCGACTCGGCAAAATACTCGATGTTCGGCTCCGTCAGCTATGTCTTGATGTTTTTCACCGGGCTCATCGTCCCAGAAGTCCGCCGCCGCCTCGGCTGGCGTGGGGCCATTCTTGGCGTGCAGTCCGCCGCCGTGGTCCTGCTTGCGCTCATGGGCTTGACGGAACTTTGGAAAGGCGCGGCATGGGCGCTCCCCGTCGCCCTTGCTTGTTTCATCCTCCGCCAACCGCTGATGAATATGGCCGGCCCCTCCACCAGCGAGCTGTCCATGTCCTACGTCGGCGAGAGAAATCGCGAGCTGATGAGCGCGTGTAATGGCGCGATTTGGAGCGGCGCATGGTGGCTTGCGGCCCGTGTCTTCGAGCTGCTGCGCTCGCACCACCTGCCGTATTGGCAAGTTTTTCTCACCACCGCCGTGCTCTATCTCATCGGCACCTTTTCCTACTCAGGGCTGATCCGCGTCGTGGAGCGTCGTGAGTCACAGTCCCCTAGACCGGATATTTCCACCGCGCCCGAGCAGGCTTGAAAGTGAAATTCAGGAAACGTTACGGCGAGACGCCACAACCACCTTCATTTCTCCCAGCGCCTTGCCCGCAGCGCTTCCGCTGCCGCACGGGCCTCAGCCTCCTTCTTGCTCTTGCCCTTGCCGGTCGCCAGAACCCGTTCCTGCCATGACACTTCCGACTGAAACACCCGCCGATGGTCAGGACCACTCTCACTGATGACTTTGTAAATCGGAGCCTGTGGGTGGATCGCTTGGAGGCATTCCTGAAGCTCGCCCTTTGGATTCCGCTCCTCAGGACTCGTGATCATATCGCCGATTTCCGCCTCGAACAGCCGCAGCACTAGCTCCCGCGCCGGCAGCGGTCCCGAATCCAAATAAACCGCGCCGATCAGCGACTCAAACGCATCCGCCAAGGTCGAGAGCCGCTTGCGCCCACCCGTCGCCTCCTCGCCCTTGCCCAGTAAAACATAGTCACCCAGCGAAATCGCCATTGCAAACCGCGCCAAGGCCGTCCGTGAAACCACCCGCGAGCGCAGCTTCGTCAGCCGACCCTCCGTGAAATCCGGAAACATCCGGAAAAGCTCCTCCGTCACGATCAATTGCAGCACCGCATCCCCCAAGAACTCCATCCGTTGGTTATCGAAATGTGGCTTCTGCGACTCGTAAGCGAGACTCGGATGGGTCAGCGCTTCCGCCAGTAGCAGCGAGTTTCGAAATTTGTAGTGAATCCTACTCTCCAGCGGCTGCATCAGGCGTTCTACTAAGTTTCCCCTCCACACCCATCCCTTCTCTTAGGTCTCGATGCGGAAATGGGGTGATCGACGGGACTCGAACCCGCAACAACCAGAATCACAATCTGGGGCTCTACCATTGAACTACGACCACCATTTCGGGCAGGGGCGAAATCGTTAAGCCATGCATCCCGTATTGAAAAGGGAAAAATCACCCCGATTCCCCCTTTCCTCCGCAGTCCAGACTTGGCACTCCAACCCCATCAGACATCTTCCCCCTCTCCAATCTCCGATCCATCTTCCTTCCACTTCCACGCTCCATGTCTCCCGAACACCAGCTCGCACTGCTCACCGCCGGCACCGCCAAGGTCCTTTCCGAAAAGGAACTTCTCGAAAAACTCCGGCTCGGCCGCCCACTTCGCATCAAGTTCGGTCTCGATCCCACCTCCGCAGATATCCACCTCGGACACACCGTGGTGTTTGAAAAGCTCCGCCAATTTCAAGCCCTCGGCCACCAAGCGGTGATCATCATCGGAGACTTCACCGCCACCATTGGCGATCCCTCAGGCCGCTCCGTCACCCGGCCTCCTCTCACCCGCGAGGAAGTCATGGCCCATGCCGAGACCTACATCACCCAGCTTTTTAAAATCATCGCCCGCGAAAGCACCGAGATCCGCTACAACGGCGACTGGTTCCGGAAAATGACCTTCGAGGACGTGCTGCGCCTCAATAGCCGCGTCACCCTCCAGCAAATGCTCCAGCGCGAGGACTTCCGGAATCGCCTCGATCAAGGCCAAGAAATCCGCCTGCACGAAATCCAATACCCCATCGTCCAAGGTTGGGATTCCGTCGAGGTCCGTGCCGACGTCGAACTCGGCGGCACCGATCAGCTCTTCAATCTCCTCGTCGGCCGGGATCTCCAAAAAGAAGAAGGCCAGCCCCAACAAGTCGTGATGACCATGCCGATCCTCGAAGGCCTCGACGGGGTGCGTAAAATGTCCAAATCCTACGGCAACTACATCGGTGTCAGCGAGCCACCGCAGGAAATGTTCGGTAAGCTCATGAGCATTTCCGACGAGCTGATGGACCGCTACTACCTTCTCCTGCTCGGCGAAGCCCGCGACCCCGCTGGCCACCCGATGGATGCCAAGAAGTCCCTCGCCGAGAAACTCACCAGCCGCTACCACGGCCCCGAGGCTGGCCCCGCCGCCCGTGCCGACTGGGACACCCGCTTTTCCAAAAAAGACCTCGCCGCCGCCGATCTGCCGGAAATTTCTCTCACCGATCTGCCGCTCGATCTCACCGTCCTCAGCCTCAGCGCCCACGCCTTCCAAGCCGCCTACGGACTCGAAAAATCCAACGGCGAGCTAAAAAAACAATTCATCACCCCCGGCTCCGTCCAGCTCAACGGCGAGAAACTCACCGACCCGAACGCCACCATTTCCCCCGCCGCCGGTGATATTTTAAAACTCTCCAAAAAGCACGCGGTGAGATTGGTTTAACCGCTGCGGTGTCGGGGCGCTATCCACTAAATAATCCCAGCGGGATCTCAGCCTTCTCTTTCGGGACGAGCGGGCTGGGTGCCCTCACCATGTGCGGCGGAGGCGGTAAAATTGGGTGGGCTGGGACTCGTGGGGAATCGCCAGTGTCCACCACGCGCCCGCTGCCATGGAGGTTCCGGCGGCGGGTTGCCATGGCGGCGAGAGGTCAGGAGAGGATTCCGGATACCAATCCGCCAGCGGCCAGCGGAGAAATAGAACTCCACCCTCGCGTTCGATTGAAACGGCGGGCAGGGCTTCCGTGACGTCGGCGGTTCCGTTCGAGTTGCGGTCGGTGCTCCGCCATGCGGTTTCCTCGGGTAAGACTCCGGCGAAGGTAAGGGCGTCGCCTGCGGTTAGCTGGTCCAGCAGCTCACTGCGAGTGAGCGAGGTGATTTGATTTTCCGTGAGGTAAAGAGAGCTGACGGGATTCCACCGATAGCGCCCTAAAGTGCCGGCGATGCGTCCCCAGGCGACTAGACCGTTATCTCCTGCGACCGCTCGGGATTCCAAGATGGCGAGCTGGCCGAGTAAAACGGCATCGGACTTGTTCAGCGCGGTGAGGGTCAGATCGTAGCTGGCGGCAGGCGCCGTCCCGGTGTCGAAGGAGAGGATGAAGGCGGTGAGGTTCGCCAGCGCTGTGGCCTTGGCCGGGGTGAGCGGCGGGCGGTTAATCACTGATAGCGAGGTGTATGGGTGGACGGTGGGCATGGCATGGCCAGTGCCATCTGAGCCAAGCCCGAAGCCTGAGAGCGAAGTGGCGCCGGCGGTGGGCGAGAAAATTCCAGCCCGCTGATAGACGGTGCGGAGTGGCGGGTTTTTAATCGGTTGTGTGTGGTCGATCAGTGAAAAATCATCCAAATTTTGATCTGTCCCGGCCGGCAGATCGTGGCAGGCAGCGCAGTGACTTTGGGAATGGTTGAGAAACACCGTCCTGCCAAGGGCGGCATTCCCTTCCGGGAGGTTGGTGCGGAGGGAGCGGTCGAGGTTGAGGTTCGGGTTAGGAGGAAGGATGATGGAGCGCAGGTATTCTGCCATGCGGTCCATCTGTTCAGAGGATTGCGAGGTGCCTCCCATGAGATTCGTGAAGGTGGAATTGAAGGACTGGATGGACGGCTTGTCACCTCGCCAGTGGAACTTGGTGACGATCGCGGCGGGTGGGCGCGGGTCGCCATCAAGGGAATCGGTGGGCGCGGCTTCATTTCCCGCAAGGCCGCGAAGGGTCTGGGTGGTGAGTGGCCCTTTCATCGGGTGGAGACTCTGTTCGATCAGCGTCGAGTCGTGGCTCGATAGGCCCGCCGAAATGACGGCGGTCATGTTTCCGCTGGGATCGCCGAGGTCCCAAGCGAGGCCGTCCCGGTCGGCGTCGATGTGGCAGGTGGCGCAGGAGAGAGTGCCATTTCCCGAAAGCCGTGCATCGTAGATCATCCCGCGTCCGGCGCGGATGCTCGGCGGCATGGGATCGATGCTTCCCAGAGGCACCTCGGATAGGAGCGATCCATCCGCAGGCCGGATCGTGGTGAGGGTGTCGGAAATTTTATTGAGCACGTAGAGACATTCCGCCGTGAGTGCCAGACCGCGTGGGCCGCGCATGGATTCGCTGCCCGCGTGGGCTGGCCGTAGGTCGATGCGGCGGAGGACCGCCCCGTTGGACGGATCGATCTCCGCGATACGATCGGACTGGAAGGCGGCGACCCAAGCGCGTTGGCCGTCGTTGCGGAACACCAGCGCGCTGGGAGCGGCGAGCGCGAGGGCGATGCTGGTAAAATCCGGCGTGGTGGCGCGAGCGATGCCGGGGTTGAGATCTCGGTGGGTGACCGTGGTGGTGGGCAATGCGATCCGGCTGAGGCGATGGTGTGCGAAGTGGCCGTTCAGTTCTGGCTCGAAATGGGTGAGGTTGAGGGAGTCAGAATTGGCACACCAGAGCGCGCCGTCTGGATGAATGGCGAGGTCGAACAGGTGGGTGCCGACACCGGTGAACCAGCGCTCGATGCTCTGGGTGCGGGTGTTGATTTCCGCGATGTCATGGTCCAGCATGTTCCACGTCACGCGGCTGTCACTGGCGGGAACGATGAGCGCGACTTGGGGCGGAGCGGGTAACGAAGGATTACTGGGGGCGGGCTGGGCGGGGGCAAGACTGGGCGGGAGGACGGTGGAGCGGTTCCCGGAATAGAGGCACGCGACGTAGAGCTTGCTGCCATCCGCGCTGGCGACGAGGGCACGCGGGGTGACGCCATCGATGGCGATTTGCCCCAGTGAAGCGCGGGTGACTGCGTCAAACACGCAGATGACCCGCTGTTGCGAACAGGAAACGAAGGCCTTGCCGTTAGCGAAACAGACGTCGGCAGGCTCGTCCGCCACTCGCAGGGTATCGATGACCATGCCACGGCTGATGGAGATGATGGAAACTGAGTCTGCGCCCTCATTGACCACCCACGCTTCATCGTTGCTGCGGGTCCTAACGGTGACAGGTGCGGTGGAAACTGAAATTTCTGCGATGAGCAGGGGAGCCGTGCGGGCGGGACTGCCGACGTCGAAGACCGAGAGGGAATGCGCCGTAGAATGCAGGGCTAGCAGTTTTTTCCCGTCCGGTGTCAGTGTGATCGGGTGCTGCTGCCGAGGCTCCAGATGCGTGTAGGCCGTGGCGCCGACCACGGTGGAGTAGAGCAGAATCAGCAGGCGAAGTGTCATGGCAGGAAACGGGGGAAATGGAGAAATGGGAGTCCCCGGTGAGAGGGACTTCCGTGGAGAGGCGAGCGGGTGATTTTTTTTAACGACGGCGGCGCATGAACGCGAACAGACCCCCCGTCATGGAAACGAGCAGGGCGGAGGGTTCCGGCACGGCCATGGTGACGTCGTAGCTCTTAGAACCGGTGGCGAGGCTAGAGTTCCCGATGTTTCCGACAGCGACCGTGTAGAGACCTGGATTCAGAAAAACGGAGCCGGTTAGGTTACTGCCGGTCGGGTTGGTGCCGTTCGTGACGAAGGTGAGCCCCCGGCTGCCACCCGGGCCATTAAGATCCCAGCCGGAGTTGAGGGCCATGTTGACTCCATTGTTTGAAAATTGGTGGGCCGCATTCGGATTGTCGTTCACCGACTCACCCGCATAAATCACGAAGCCAGGACGGGCATCGGCCGAGGTGGAGGTCATCGTGAGCGTGAACTCGGTGGCTTGCTGGATCTCCACAAGATACCAGCCGCAAGTGTGGCCCCAGCCTTGGTCCGTGCCGATGGGGGTGCCGAAGAAGTTATGGTTTCCGCGCAAGTCGCTGAAGCTCCATCCACCGACGGAGGCCGTCGTATTCCATGCCGCATAAGAGTTGTTATCATAAATCCCTTTCGCCTCATAAAGGAACGGGAGCCCGTCCGTGCCGGGGTTCTCGTAACCATTGGTAATGCTAACCGCCGCTTGGGAGGTGGTGAGGGTGGCGAGTGCCAAGAGGGTTGTGGTGATATAGGTTCGGTTGTATTTCATATATGGTGTTAGTTACCAAGTGCGGTGGAGGCGGAAGAATTGTTTCGAATGGAGCGGTGGGCTGCTGGCAGCGGGCAGCCATTTTTCCAAATCTCTGGAAGACTCGATGAACCAGTCCGTGCGCTCGGGGGTGGAAACCGGCTGGAGAAATGCATTCAGCGTGAGCTTCGGAGCGGGTGCATCCCGGTTGAGGATGCCGTCGCCGTCCCGGTCGATGGAGAGCGTGGCTCCATTTCCCAAAGGCACGCCGGTGAACTCGACGGAAGATGCGGTGGTGGTGAGTTGAGCGGCGGTGAGGCAGATCTCCGAGTGGGTGTCGGGCTGATAGGTGGCTGATGCGGGTTGGAAAAGGAAGGTGCGACGTTCTCCACCGATGATTGCGTGGGCGATGAGGTCGCAATTTCCGAGCGTGGCTTGGTTCTCCAGCACCGTGGAGGGCGTTTGGGAGGTGGTGCCGACGGCGGGGCGTGTCCCGGTTTCCGTGCAGAGAATGTAGGCCATCACATCGGCTGCGGCATTCGGATAGAGGTGGAAACGGTCTTGGGGATATTCATGGCCGCGAGGGAAATCGTGCCCAGTGCCGTCGTGAGTGAAGCCGAAGCCACTGAGCGAGACTCCTTGGTCTGGTGTGTAGTGGACCTTTCGATAGACATGTTCCAGCGTGGCGTTTTTCACCGGTTGGCGGGTGAGGACGGAGGGGAAATCGTCAAGAAGGTGGTTCGTCCCTCGCGGGCCGGCATGACACTTCGAGCAGACGTTCAGTTGCTCGAAACGGATTTTCCCTTGGGCTGGGTCGGCACCATTCAAGGTGCTAGGTAGCGAGTTGTCCGGCAGGCGGTTAGGATTAGGATGATTGCTCAGCGACTCGATGTAAGCGGCGACCTCGTCCATTTCCTCCACAGGGAGTTGCTCGCCTGCCTGAAGTTGCGAAAAGCTAGAGTTAAATTCCTGAATGCTCGTCTTGTCACCCCGCCAGTGGAACGGGCCGCTCCCCGCGAGGCCACGCAGCGACTGGGTCACCATGGGGCCTTTCATCGGATGTAGGATCCTATCGACGGGACCCGGTTGGCCGATGGCCGGGGAGTAGCCCGTGACGGTGAGCATGTTTCCACCGGGATCACCGAGGTCCCACGCGACTCCGTCGATGTCCGCATCGAAATGGCACGATCCGCAGGAAACCGTGCCGTTACCGGAAATTCGCGCGTCGTAAAAACGTCCCCGCCCGCGAAGTTGGTCCGCAGGAATGGGCTGGTGGCTGGCGAGTGGGATTTCTCGCAGAACCACCGCAGAGTCCGGGTGGATGACCGAGAGGGTGCTGGAAAGCTTGTTCAAAACAACGATGAGGCCGGAGGCTGGATTCCGTGCAAGGCCGCGCGGACCGCGCACCATTTCGGGCGCAGTGGTGCGTAATTCCACGCGAGCGAGGATTTCCCCCGAGTTGCTCACCCGGGCGACACGGTCGGATCCGAAAGCCGCCAGCCACGCCCCTTCGCGATCTGCCAGAAGCGCCATGGGTTGCGCGAGGGACCCCGCCTTTTCCTGCACGCCGATCTGAGGGGGGCCAGCCTGTGGATTCAGATCTTGCAGCGTGATGGAGCTGCCACCGATCCGGGCGAGCCGACTTTCTTGAAAGATCCCATTCAGATTCGGTTCAAAGCGAATCAAATTACGCGCCTCGGTGGCTCCCACCCACAGCAATCCGTCCGGCGAGCAATCGAGCGAGAGAATGTTCGTGCCGACCGATCCGTGATAGCGCACCACCGCAGACGTCGCCGTATCGATTTCCGCGATGTCGTGATCGACTACCTGATAGGAAATGCGCGGATCAGAATCTGGCACGATCAACGCGGTCTGCGGGGCGGGTGGTAGCGTGGGGTTCGTCGGCGCGGGCGGCTCTGGAGCACTGCGGAAATGCAGCGTGGTCGTCTTATTTCCTGAGAGTAGAAATGCCGCATAGAGTCGCGAGCCGTCCGGTGAGAGCGCGAGCTGGCGCGGAAATAGCCCTTCGAGCGGGATCGTGGAAATAAGCGTCCGCGCCACGGCATCCATCACCGCGATGCGTGCTTCCCTTGCACAGGAAACGAAGGCCTTTCCGCCAGTGAAAACAACGTCCGCAGGCTCGTCTCCGGCTATCAAGGTGGCCACCACCCGGCCTGCGGTTAAGTCCACCACGCTCACCGTGTCGGACACTTCGTTCACCACCCATGCCTCGGTATTGGATCGGGCGCGGACGCTTACCGGCTCTAGGCCGACAGGGATTTCCGCGATGAGCATGGGCAGATCCCCCCCGTGCGTTGTGGAAAAAACCGAGAGCCGCCCTTCCGGCGCATTCACCGCCAGAAGAAGTCGCCCATCCGGCGTGTGATCGATAGGATGGCAGTGGCGCGCTTCGAAATGGGTGAACGCAGCTTCCAATCTCGGCGAAGCGATGGCACAACCGCAAAAAAGCAGTATCCGGATGCCGTGACGGGAGAACTCACTCATTTACGAGACCACCTTGGGCAGCTCCATTTCATCTGGGAATGCGTCAAATTGCCGCATGGGGAGTGGTGCAGGGCAACCTCACTTTGGTACCACTTCGCACTTGTACCCAACGACCGTTTGAATTAAACGAGCCGAATGGCTCGCAAACAGACCCGCAGTGACAAGTA
>JAYUHS010000163.1:0-9968 GCA_043766715.1 Luteolibacter sp. | reverse complement strand
AAGAGATGGAAGTGATTGGACATCACACAGTAAGACAAAACCCGACAACCCGAGAAGTTCTCATACATCCGCATGAACATCCGAAATGCCTCGCGCTCCCGTTCCATAAACACAAACCGCCGGTCCACCACCCGCGAAATTGCGTGATATAAAATGGGTTTGGTACCCCCATCCTTAGAACTCATCAACCACCGAGACTTACGCATTGGCGAAGGCTCTCAGGTATATTCGAAATGACGAGAACTATTTTAATAATTTATCTGTCACTTAAATAAAGAATGGCGCTTTACTCATGAGTCGAACCAAAACTCGTGCCTCATCTACCAATTCGAAGCAGAAATTCGGTAGAAGCTTTTCCAACTTGACCTCACTTCCTCCAACCGTTTGGGTGCTGAAACCATGAGAAAATTATTAACAATTACAGTATCACTCCTCGCCTCTGTTCAGCTTTCTAGTGCGGATCTAATCGCCAACCTCGTCGGCAAATGGAAGTCAAATAACACCGGACCAAACGCCGAACTGATTGTTAATTTTAAGCGACTTGGGACCAAAGGATTTGTTTACAAGTCCACCCTTTCCATCCCCGGTCAGCCGAGCACCACCGGAGTCATTAGCTACCAAGGCAATGGCACGACCCGCGGCACCGTGAATCATGGTGGCCTAGTAGCAACCGTTACCGGCACTTGGCGGATCACGGGTAACAGCTTTTCCGAGACTTCCGTCATCACCAGTCGCATCGGCACCACGAACACAACGAGTCGATCCACGCTGATCAATCCACGCAAGATCAGAGTCAACAGTGTGGTCAACGGTGCCAGCAGTGTCGGCACACTTTCGAAACTTAGGTAGTCACCTCCAATCCCCAAGAATCACCGTTTTGGCGAGACGTTCCGATAAGGCGATCCAACTCTCACTGGTTTTACTAACGGACTTGGTTGCGGATAAAGCTCGATACAGAGACGGAGCCAAACCCGATTTTACCAGAGGGAAATGAGGTGCCGTCTGAGGCAGTTAGGACGTTGCTAGTAGAATTCCTTTGCTGTTCTGGCCCACCAACAGCGGGCGAAGAGGGTCGGATGATAAGGCAAACCTTGCCAGTGGTGCGATTTCCACTCATCCTATCGCTTAATACATGATGAATGATCGATTCACCATGTGAGCGCCCCCCTGAAAATGATCACTTCATCAACGCCTGTTTTTCAAAAGAGACACCGTTTCGCATCACTTGTATTATCTTGTTTGGCGCTATTTGTCTGTGTGCCAGAAGTGGCAAAGGGTGAATTCACCATCCTGCCACCTTTCGATCCAACAGTCCCCCAAGCGGTGGATGAGGACGGTGAACCCTTCGGCGGTATGGATACCTCGTTCGACGCGATCTCGGCTGACGGGAAAGTCATCGTGGGGCACGCTCAGGAGTTTGTCGGCACCTACGAGCTACCGCCGAACGAAGATGGGGAAGTATTCACCTACGTGGACTTAGACACGATCACTTTCGTGCTGCGGAATGGGGTGATGACGAAGTTGCCATTTGCCTATGTGGGAGATGCCCCAAACGCCAGAATCCTAGGTATTTCCGCAGACGGAACCCAGATTTATGGGGTGCTGAATGAGAATCAGGTGGGTCAAGCGCAGCCACCACTCTCGGTGCTGGAAAACGGGGTCATCCGCCCGGGAGTGCTGGGACCGGTGGTGCCGTTCGCGAATGGCTTGCAGGCGCGCCGGAATCCGGTGGGCGGCTGGATCGGTGAGTCACTGCGGAGCGGGGAAAAAGTCAGTGCCGTGTCGCAGGATTTCAGCACGTTTGTGGGAACGGTGGGCAGTCGGGCGGCGATCTGGACTCAAGGGACTACGACGATAGTTCCTACCATATCGGGATTTCCCTACAGTAAGGCGACGGGAGTTTCTGCGGATGGTCGAGTCGTCTGCGGCTACTACATGAACTACAGTCTTCTGGAAAACGACTATCCGGAGCAATCGGTCGAGACTGCCTTCGTGTGGACGCGGGCGACTGGCGCGGTTTTGCTCAGAGACATCCTACGACCTGAGGGGGTGGATGTCGGACCCAACGAACTGGATACCATCCTCACGGCAGTTTCCGCAGACGGCACCACGGTCGTTGGCGACTTGTATGGGCTGACGGCGGTGCTGCGGACCTATGCTTTCAAGGCAGATTTAGGGCCTTTCGTGACGATCATTCTGCCTGAGGAAGACTTCGCCATCGGCCAGCCATTTGAGGCGGAGGTGAAGGTGGTTTCCACGTCTCCCCAATCGCAGACCGTCACGTTTCCTGAAGGCTTGATGAGAAGCGTGGACGAGACTTCGACGCTGGAGTTCGAGCCGGTGGATTCGTTCGTGCTCACCAAGGAGGATCCCACCCGGAGCTTCAAAGTGATTTTGACGCCGCAGACTCATGGAACCTTGAACTTGGCGACAAAGGCGAAGGCGGTATCCAGCAAGGGAGTTCTGAATTTGGAGGCGGAGGTGCCGTTTTATATCAGCCCGATCAAGGTGACCCTGCGCATGAAACCTCTCCAGGGCGGGGTGCCGATCCTAAATGTGGAATTGGACGCGAACGGAAAAATCAGAGACGAAGGCGGAAACATCATCGTCCCCAAGGTGGAGGTGACGCTGGAAAATCTCGCAGATAAGCCGATCCGCGCGACGATTCTCGGTGTAGATCCGCGAAAGCGGGACCGCTCGACCGCGCTGGACCGGATCAGCACCGTGGGGACATTTCCCATGGATATCCCGAACATCGTCAAGGGCTTCCCGGTGAAGCGAGAAATCGACCTACAAATCAACGAAGACGGGCGCTGGGAATTCCGCGCTTCCGTCACTGGCCGGGTGCTCGGGGAGACTCGAGGTTTCGACACCACGGGCCGTGGCGCACCGTTGGCAGTGGGCGATCCTTATCCGCTCAAGATGGAAATCAAGATGGTCCGCACGCCCGACATCACGAATTTCAACAAAGGTGCCATCTTCGTAAAACCAGGTTCCTCAGTCGGCTTCACTGCGAAAATCGAAAACGTCACCACGAACAGCACTGCCCAATTTCTCGGCATCAATGCGGCCAAGACCCTCAATGCGCTGGGTGGAAAACTCACCACGGGTGACGGCAAATCCGTCAGCCCGCCTTTTTCGCATGACCACGAGCTGGAGGCCGGAGACGAGCTTACCCTGAGCGGGACCGTGCGGACGGATGCCGACGGTGCTCCCAAGGGCACCGTGATCTGGCAAGGACTGGAAGACATCGTGCTGGTCGATGACGCCACGGGAGACGAGACGGAGCTGACCATGGATGATGTGCTGGTGGAGAGCACCGTAACGGGTTGGCTCAATGACGATCTAGCAGTGCGAGTGATCCAAGATTTCTCCAACCCATTTCCTCCAGAGAAGTTGGATTACTGGGAGACCCGAGCCATCTGGGGCTACGGCGTGCTTAAGTCCGCCGAGCAATGGACCTACGACAACGTAGATGCCATCGGCGGGATCGGCCGGGCTGCTGGAAATATCGCGGGGAATCCCTCAGATCTGGCCGACGCCTATGGGGTGTCGTCCCGAGTGATCTGGGAAATGGGCGAGAGTGCCGCCCGGACTTGGAAAGGAATGACGCCAGATCAACGCAACGTTTTCGTTCTCTCAATTACTAACGAGGTGACGCGCCGTGCCGCACTGCTCAAGGAGGGACGTGTTTCCTTTGTAAAAGACGACATCGCCGCCGCTTTCACATTCACCTCAAATGCCACCTACGGATTCTTCGGCGGCATGGAAAGCGCCTATGCCTCCAATGATCCCGCCCAAATCGCGGAAATGTGGGGCCGGGTGCACGGAAACATCGCCATCGAGGTGGCTGCCGCCCTCATCCCCGCCCCGAAATTTCAGGAATACGCCACCGCCACCGAGTCTCTCCGTCTGGCGGACAACCTGAATGCCGCCCGACTCATCACCACTCAAGAGACTAAACTTCGCACCCTTGTTACGGGATTAGTCGATAGCGAAACGGTGCTCAAAGCGTGGGGACTGGGCGGGCAGCAACTCGCAGAAATCCAGCGGGTCTTCGATAAATTCAAAGTCAAAGGCTACCTCCGCGAGCGCTCGCCCAGAGCGTTCGAATTGATCGATACCCTCAAAGAAGCGGTGCTAAAGCCAGAGGCGATGAAGCCCAAGGGATTCTCGGAAATAGACGATCTCATTTACAATTACGAAAAAGGGGTACCGCCGCTTTTAGGTAAAAATGGAACTGACCCATTAGGCATGGACGGGGTCACCATGATCTTCATGCCGGATGGGGATGAAGCCGCAATCACCGAGCGGGTGGCGGCGAAGTTACGCAGTGATCCGAAGTGGGCCGACTACCCTCAGGAAAACATCCCCGAGGCGATCGAGGCCTGTCTTGCTAGAGCGCAGCAGCGGCGGGAAGAATTCGCCAAGTTTAAACCCAAGTTCGAGGAGTGGGCGGCGGACACCGTGGTGAACAACGGCGGCATCCCGGTCCCAAGAAACTATGCCGACAATGGAATCCCCAATCCCGAAGAGTTTGCGAATGACAAGCGCGGTTTCAGCTTCGAACTCTTCGTCCCAGACGGCGGGCAACAAGTCTATATCCCGAAAATGAAAAATGACCTCGGCGCTTTCCGCTTCATTTCGGGTGATATCGACTTCGTGCATTTCACCTTTCTGGATGGTAGCCCACTCGACCCTGCGACTGCCCGGCGGCTCTACGATGCCATGTTCCGCTCCACCGGACTTCAACATCCGGAAACCGTCTCATGGATCATGAAAGACGGCATGACGATCTTCAAAGGCAAGATTAACCAACTCTCCGAATACCTAACGGGAGAGAAGTGTCTGCTGGAACTAACTGGCAGCACCAAACGCGCCGTGACCATTAATCAGAAGCTAACCCGCTTCGTGAAAGACGGGCGGGGTCACCTGATCTTTTTCGATGGTGGCCTCAAGTCCCGCAGTCGCGCACTCGCGGCGGATATCCAGACTGCGTATGAACATTTCATCCGCCTCTTCCCGGACCGCAGAGGCCTGCTGCCGTTCCTCGAACCCTCGAAATTCAACGAGGCCCTCCAACTCGCTAGCGGCACCAGCGGGCAGTGGACTTACACCACTCAGAATAACGATTCGCTCATTCTTCGGACGAATGCCGCCGGGGTTTACGAGCGCTTTGACGGCTCGAAATGGGTGCCGTGGACTGCGGGAACAGCCGGATTAGCGGGTAGAAGATCCCTCCAGAACGGCGTCAATACATCACTTTCTCCCACCTCATCACTCGAAGAAGCCGCACGCGCCGGAGCTACCCGCATCAAAGTCGTCAATCTTCCCGCCCTCTGGCCTACGGAACTCGCCGGCCGCGTCACACAATGGTTCACCGTCGGCCAATCCATCATCATCGCCCCCGGCGAGCTTACTCAAGAAGTCAGGCAGATCATCTCCATCCAGCCATTTACCTTAAACACGCCGCTCAGCCACGATCATCCGGCTAACACCATGGTCGCGGTGGTGCCCGGCGGGATCACGGTGAGCGCCGTCTCGGACACTGCCAGCACCCTGCTTTCCACCGTCCCAGATCCGGTGCGAGGCATCGTCACCATGATTTGGCAAAGCCTCCCCGGCCGGCAGTACACGCTAGAGACCCTCCGCCCGTCTCAGCCGGGAGTCTGGTCCTCCGTGCTTGCAGAACTCTCGGCATGGGAAAATGTCCTCACGCTGGAAATCCCCATTGCCAGTTACGATCCAGCCGCCGCCTATCGTCTCCGCAGCAGCGGCACCACTCCACCCACCGGGGAATTTAAAATCACCTCCTGCACCCCGGATCTCGCTGCGGGCACCATCACCCTCACCTGGTCCAGCGAATCCGGCAGAAGATACTCGGTCGAGAGCAGCCCCGATCTTACCGCCAGATCCTGGACCGGTGCATCAAACGCCGTCATGGCAGTCGCACGCATCACCCGCCTGACGCTCCCTCTCGACCCTCTCGCAAGAAAGCAGTTCTATCGCCTGCGGGATCTCGATGTCGTCGTCACCCCCGAGCCGCTCCGCATGGAGTCCATCCAAGTATCACCTGCCGCGCAAACCGTGACACTCACTTGGACCAGCATCGCCGGAACATCCTACACCGTGGAATACTCCGACAGTCTTCGGCCCGAAAGCTGGATCGTCTGGACCCCAGCGGTTTTGGCCACGGGTCCCACCACCACCCTCGCCCTTCCCTACGACCGCACCGTGCCCCGGAGGTTCTACCGTGTCCGCTGAAATTTTTCCGACGAAGTGATGGCGGCGGGTCTTCAAAGCACTATCCAATCGATGGGAAAATGAATGTCGGCCTGATCCAAGTGCTGTCGAGTCACCGGAGAATCCACAATTCCACGAAAAAACGCCCGACTGCGGAGGCAGGCGGACGTTTTGCGGCAGCGGAAATTCGACAGATTCAGTCGAGCTTCGGCTTGCCCACGCGGCGGACGGCGCCGAAACGTTTTTGGAATTTGTCGATGCGGCCCTCGGTGTCCACGAACTGAGCGAGTCCGGTGAAGAATGGATGCGAATCAGACGTGATGCCGATCGAGATGAGGCTGTGTTCCACGCCATTGATGACTTCCTTTTTCTCGGAGGTCTTGGTCGAGCGGCTGACGAAACGCTTGCCGGTGGTCATATCAACGAAGACGACCGGATTGTATTTGGGATGAAGGTCCTTTTTCATGGGGCTGTAATTTCCGGCACGTTACCGACGCGGCGGGGCCGGAGACTGGTCGAAATTGCCAACCTGTCAAGTCACTACCCACCCAAGAAAATGAGCGGTGACAGAAAAATTGGAATTTAGTCCTTGCACAATGATTCAACTACTTTGGTGTAACAGATTGTTTTTTGAGTCGCTTTTGTCACCGTCGGTAGTAGATTCTTGTCGTTATGGCAATTACCACGAAACGTACCCGATTCTCACGTCGCCTCCCCGACCATGTCACCGATGAGCTTTGTAATGTTCTTTCTGAAAAAAAGGTGTTCGGTTTCAACGATCTTTTCGAGCGCGTTTTCGCCAACCTCAAGGTTCGCAATGCGGTGAGTGGTGGCGAGGAAATGCTGCGCCTACGGGCTTATGAAAAACTTCAAAATCTCGTGACCCGCGGCCTCGTCGAGAAAATCGGCAAGGAATATAAGGGGACCGCTCGGGTGCACGAAGCATCGAGCGCCTATGCCGCCGCCCAAGAAGCGGCCGCGCAAGAGGAAGCGTGATCGAGTCCGATTCTACAAGAAACCCGTGCCTGATGCAGGCGCGGGTTTTTTTTCTACCCATTTTCTTCATAGGGTTCTAAGACCACGCCCTCGCTCACTTGATTTATGCCGCAAGACTATCTTCCCGTCCTTTTTCAAATCCTGATTGCACTTGGTTTCGCCGTCTCCACGCTCACCGCCAGTGTCATTTTCGGCCGCTCTGGTAAGCGAAATGCGACGAAGGATAGTGCCTACGAGTGCGGCATGTTACCGATTGGTGAGGGTGCACCGCGTTTCTCGGTGAAATTTTACTTGGTTGCGATGCTGTTCGTGATCTTCGACATTGAGGTCGTATTCATGTATCCATGGGCGGTGCAGTTCCGGGATTTAGTCGCACAAGGTCCCACTGCACTGGTCAGTATGGCCGGGTTCGCAGGTATCCTCGTTTTTGCCTACGTTTATGCGCTAAAGAAAGGTGCTCTCAGTTGGAAATCCTGAGCTTTCGCCGATGATTCACCACGTCGTTTACTTCCAGCTCCGGCCCGAGGTGGACAAGCCTGCGATGGAAGAGCTCGTGCGGACGAGCCGGAGTCTGCTATTGAAAATCCCCGAGGTGCTGGCGGTGAGATCCGGTCGTAACCTCGACCCCAGTTCTCGTTGGCAATTTTATTTTTCCATCGAGGTGGATTCCCGCGAAAAATTAAAAATCACGCTGGATGATCCATTTCACCTGAAGTTGATGGAAAAGTGGATCAGGCCAAAAATCGCCGACAGTTTCTCGCTGGATTACGAGCTAGATCCGTCGAAAGACCTCAAATATTCGTAGCGCCCGTGAGGGGAAATTGACAGGAATCAGGCTTGAAATCTGCTTCTCTCATTCACAAGTTGCGCCGTCGCAACTGCGGCCGAATTTCCCACCGACTATGGTTTTTCCGATTCAAATTCCTCACGACGCGCCCTTTTCTGCCGAGCAACGTGCTTGGTTGAATGATTTCCTCGCCAAAGCGCTCGGCCGAGCCAATCAGGCCGCCAGCGCCCCAGCGGTGCCCGTCACTGTGGTTTATGGTTCACAAACTGGAACTGCCGAGGGACTCGCCAAGAAACTGGTCAAAACTCTGAAAAAAGGGAATTTCGAGGCCGAAATGTACGATATGGCCAACTACGACCGCAGTCGGCTCGCCACGGAAAAAAACCTTCTCATCATCACCTCCACTTATGGCGATGGCGAACCGCCCGACTCCGCCGCCGAGCTGCACGGGTGGCTCATGAGCGATGCCGCGCCGCAATTGACAGGAGTTTCCTACTCTGTGCTTTCGCTGGGTGACAGCAGCTACCCGGACTATTGCCAATGTGGGATCGAGTTCGACACTCGGCTCGCCGCTCTCGGTGCGAGCCGGATTTTTTCCCGGGTCGATGTGGATGTCGATCCGGACGCCCCCTATACGGAGTGGTCGGCTGGCGTCCTTGCGGTGTTGACACCCTCCGGCGCGGTTCTCGCCGCAAACGACCCGGACGTGGAGGAATCCGGCGAGGTGGGCTACTCGAAGAGCCACCCCTTCCCCGCCCCGGTGTTGGAAAACTACAATCTCAATGGACCCGGCGAGAAACAAACTCATCAAATATCCCTATCACTCGCAGACTCGGACATGGCCTACGAAGTCGGTGATGCGCTGGGTGTGTACCCGCTAAACTCGGAAACGGTGGTGGATGAAATCATCGCAAATCTCCCGTGCAAAGCCAGTCCTGTGCCCACTCCAGACGGCGGCGAAGTGTCGCTGCGGGAAGCATTGATCCGCTATTATGACATCGGCTCACTCAATAAATCGATCATTCAGAAATGGCAGGCGAAAAGTGGCTCGCCATTTCTCCGCTCGCTCGTCGCGGCGGATGACAAAAAAGCCTACGATGATTTCTGCTGGGGCCGTGATCTAATCGATCTCGTCATCGACCATCCTGCCGATTTCACCGATGCTGAGGAATTCGTCTCTGTCCTGAAAAAGCTCCAACCGCGGCTCTACTCGATCGCCTCGAGTCCCCGCGCCCATCCCGGCGAGGTCCATCTCTGCGTCGGCGTTGTCCGTTACACCACCCTTGGTCGCCAGCGCGGCGGCACTTGCTCCACCTTCCTCTCAGACCGAGTCACTGGCGAGATGAAGCCGCAGGTTTACATCCACAGTAACAACGGCTTCCGCCTGCCGAGCGATGGTGCCACCGACGTCATCATGTGCGGTCCCGGCACCGGCATCGCCCCATTCCGCGCCTTTCTCGAAGATCGTAAAGCAACCGCAGCGCCGGGCAGAAATTGGCTTTTCTTTGGCAATCCCCATCGCGCCACGGATTATCTCTACCAACGCGAACTCGCTGATTTCCAAGCAGATGGGACCTTGAACAAGCTCGATCTTGCATGGTCACGCGATCAGAAGGAAAAAATTTATGTCCAGCAGCTCATGGCGCAAAACGGCGCGGAATTGTGGCGCTGGCTCGACGCCGGAGCCGCCTTTTACGTCTGCGGAGATGCCTCGCGGATGGCGAAGGACGTGGATCTCGCACTTCACAAAATTGCAGAAGAGCATGGGAAATTGTCAGTCGAAGAAGCGACCGCATTCATTGCTCAACTGAAAAAAGAAAAACGCTACCAGCGCGACGTTTATTGGAGAGTGTAAGTTTTTTTGTGTAAATGTTTTCTCGGCGATTGATGTTAGTGGTTCGGAGGGATGCGGTCGGAGAACTCGATGGTGAGGTAGCTGAGG
>JAYUHS010000162.1:0-1324 GCA_043766715.1 Luteolibacter sp. | reverse complement strand
TAGTGCAGTGTAACGTTGAGAGCTGACGGTAATGGTGTATGATTGGATTTATGCCCGCACCCTTTCGTTTGAGTCCGCCGGAACGACGTGAACTGACCAAGATCAGCCGGAGTCAAAGCCGCCGTGCGGATGATGTCCGGCGTGCCTGGATTGTGCTTGGCTTGGCCGCCGGAGACACGCTTGCGGCCGTGAGCCGCCGGCAGTCTTGCCGTGTCAACACGGTCAAACTGTGGCGTGATCGTTTCCGGCAGGAGCGCCTCTCCGGGCTCTGGGGGCGTTACCCCGGAAAGGCCGTGGCTCCCGGCACGGAGCACCTGGAAGCACGCCTCCTGGATTGGACTCTGCATCGCAAGCCAGCGAACGGGTCCACCCCGTGGAGCAGCCGCAAGCTGGCCGCCGCCTTGGGCGTCAGCCACATGCGGATTGCCCGCGTTTGGGCCAAGGCCGGTTTGCAGCCTTCCCGTCGTCGCCATTACATGACCAGCGACGATCCGGACTTCGAGTCCAAGGCTGCCACCATCATCGGGCTCTACCTCAAGCCCCCGGCCCATGCCGCCGTCTTCTGCGTGGACGAAAAGACCGCCATCCAGGCACTCGACAGGCTCGATCCGGTTCTGCCGCTTTCGCCCGGACGTGCCGAACGCCACGGCTTTGAATACTTCCGCCACGGCACCCTCTCGCTCTAGGCGGCCTTGGCGGTTTCCAGCGGTGCGGTGCTGGGCAAAACCACCCAACGGCACACCAGCGCAGAGTTTGTGGCCTTTCTGGGCGCCGTGGTGGCCACGCAACCGGCGCAAAAAGAGATCCACGTCATTGCTGCCAACCTCTCCGCCCACAAGACCAACGCCGTGGCCGAGTTCCTGGAATCCCACCCGAACGTCCACCTCCATTACACACCGACTTACTCCTCCTGGATCAATCAGGTCGAAATCTGGTTCTCCAAAATCCAGCGTGACCTGATCACCCGCGGCATCTTCACTGCCAAAGCCGATCTCGCCCGCAAGATCACCAAATACATCAAAGGCCACAACAAGACGGCCAAGCCTTTCAAATGGACTTATCGAAATACCGACCGGCGCATCCGTTAGTCCAATCAGATCCTTCCGTTACACTGCATTAGTGATAGGAGCCCCGCCGTGACCGAACACGAAATCAGGAATGCAATATTGGTCGTCGCCGTGGATATGAGCGACTTCACGATGTCGGAAGCTTTCACTAAAATGGATGCCGCAGTCGATTCGTTCATTGGAAGGAGACGCGTGAAGCTGCTAACTGCTAAGAGGGCGTCTAAAAAGTAACGGTGAATTAGTACTTGTACTATTTA
>JAYUHS010000161.1:0-10005 GCA_043766715.1 Luteolibacter sp. | reverse complement strand
CCTCAGGTGCGAAATAGAAAAAGATTAGATGCCAGTGATTCGGATTCTCATGTTGAGCGTTGAGGTCTTCGATTTTCATATTTTTATTGAGCGAACGTTTGAGTGATGGCAACCCCACTAGCGAGAGCCAGCGTTGATCGCGGGGAAGAGGTTGAAATTATGTGGGATCATCGCTAACAAGGGGGCTAGTGGGGGTTGCCATCCACGGCTTGTTCGGTGTTTGTTTATTCTTTCGACTACGCAGGAATCGATCGCTCAGTTCATGGCATGCGGATGGGCCGAACCAAATCGGATGTATCCAATATTTGATCTTCCCGGTCTCCACGCAATACCCGCCAGCATGCCATCTGTCAGTGGGATATCCGTATGAACTCGCTGCCTTGACACGTCGAATGTCTGAAACGGGTATGGAAATGGTCCTTAGCCAACCATCGTAGCGCATCGTCTCAGAGGAAAAGCTCATTCTCCGAGTATTCAACCTGACAGCCGCAATGAATGCAACAACCGCAAAACAGATCGCCAATCCGTAAGCTGTCGCAAACACCATGAGGCCCAGTAGAAACGCGGTCATGCTGACGACAAAGATGCCGAAAGGTCGATTCGCAAAAATGGAAGCTCGATATTCCATGGTCATTTCTTCACCGAACGTTTGATGTGCGCCCACCAGGGCTATTGAAAGGAGAAAGATATGAAATTGAAAAGCTTATGCCCGGTTGGTGCGTCACGACTTGTTGGGTCATTTGTTGGGAGGCGACCATAGCGGATCATCTTTGGGAATGAATCCTACAATCTCCTTCTCTAGCGTGGCAACCAATTGAAATTCGATGATATCGGGATTGCTTTTGAGTTGGGTTTGGGCAGGTGCGCCAAGAGAAATCATCTTCTCAATTCCGAGTTCTGGAACGGAAATCTGAAACCTGGTATCCGGCGCATCCAAAACACCAGCATGTGAAGACGGATACTTCAAATCCTCCTTCAACTCGATCACGTCGGTCGAGTAGTTCAGAACCCCGCTCGTAATCATCCGCTTGAAAAAGTCCCAGCAACGTCCTTGGTCCATTGTAGCAATCTTGCGCTTGGCACCATGTTCTGTCACTGAAACGGTTCCGTTGCCCTCAATCGTCAGATGAGTATCACTGCTTCCCATGCCACCGACATAAGACAAGGTAATGAATGCCTTGCTGGCGGCCGGATCGAACCGTTCCAACCGTGCATCGTCTTCTGGGGAAATACCTTTGCGGTGGAAGTAATTGGACCCGTAGATCCGCTGTCGGATTCTATTGATGAATTCACCTTGTCGCTCCTCTATTCGGGCAATCCGCTCGCTTGATTGGTGTTGCACTACAATACACGCCCCAACCCAGCCAAGCGCGAAGAACACCAAGATGAGTGCGGCGATGGCAATGGCTCGTTTCATGGTGCTCTTGTTTTTCGACCCAACGTCAAAGAGCACGCACCGGCACTGACACCGGATGCCGAGACGGGAGGTGACGCGTGAAACCACGCTGGATGACTTCGACAAGACGGCTAGTGACGGTTGCGTGTCTCGTCTTGTTATGCTCTTCATTCTTCAAGGGTGATAGAATTTACCATTTTAGGGGCAGCGTGTGACTTTAGAAGTAAGACTTGGTTATCCACGATCATGCTTAATGTGTGTGAGTGGAATGCCTGTATCTGAGAAATACCCAAGAGAAATTGAGCTAACCACAATACCCGATCTCCCACTACCAAACAAACAGAAAACAACATGATACCGAAACTAAATCTTGTAAGTTCACCTCCAAAAAAGGTATGCCATCCCAATATACAAAAAGGCAAGACAGATCCAAGCCATCCACTTGCTAATTTTTGTAGTCGTGTCGGGATGTCTTTGACTTCTCTTTTGCTTACATCAGCTTGGCTACCTCGCATTTCTTTCCTCGCGTCCCAAACCCATCGAGAAATTGAAATCACCGTGCTTACTGCTAGCGCGGCAATACTTATCCAGTTGCTTTCATTGAGGGTCATATATTTTAAAAATTCTTTGCATAACGATTGAGTGGTGGCACCGGCGAGATCAAGCTCCAAAAAACACAGTAGACGTTATCGCCGGTTGCCACTCACGGCTTGTTCGCGTTAAGAAAGTCTCGGCTGGAGATGACGGCCTTCTATCCGGGCCTCGCAAAGACTCGGAGGAGAACCTAGAAACTCGTGTGCTATGATAATCCGTTTCCGTATCTATCAGAACGTTAGAGCGCTAGCATCCCTACCAGCGAGGGAAAGCGTCGGACTCGGGAAATGATGTTGAAGTAACGGTGAACTTCGACGGGATAGGGGGCTGGTAGGGATTGCCAGTCGCGCCCTGTTCGACTCTGTTCTTTTGTAGGTCGAAAAGTTCGGCATACGACTCGAATCCACCTGAAAAAACTCTTACCGGCACATTGGAGTCGGTATCCCAATTCTTCAAAAGCAAGTCTTCATGATAAGGTGTAAGATGATGCCGTAAAATAATCTCACCGCCGTCTGGATAGAACGACAACTTCCTCGGTGCGTTGGTAGAGTCGAACCGGTATCCGCCCTGACGCTGTAAATCGAGCAACACCGGCTGCAACGACCTAAGCTTGTGCAGCCAGATCACGTATAAATATCGCCCATCCTCCGACGAAAACAGCGGGTTATTCCAAGTGTCTGGCTCACCATATTGAACGTTCCAGTATGGAATGTAGAATCGCTCCTCGGGCGCTGAGAAAATGCTCTCCCCTTCGGCGGTTCGAATCTCGATGCTTGCGGTAACAGCATCCATTCGAAACTCACCGCGACACTCCAGTCTGATTTCGTGTGTGCCAATGGGATACCAGCGTTGCCTCTTCATACTTTGTCGAACGTCTAGCTCATCCGCGGGGGGATGGAAGTCTGAAAATCAAACTAGATGCTTGTCGCCGTCGGATGGAGCGTCTTCGTTGGCAGGCTGGAAGCCCGTAGCTGGAGGAAATTTGGACTTTCCGCTGCGGGCGTGGCACGGGCGCTGGACACGCCGACGAATCGCTCCAAACTCTCCGTGCCATGGAATCTTTACAATATGTGATCCACCAACCCTTCACATGGGGCCTACTTCTTGGACTGCTGATTGCGGCCTTTACTTGGAAATCTGGCTTCTCTGCCCGCCGCAATGTTTCCCGTGAAATGAGACGAGTAGAGGGCGAAATCAAAGAACTACAAGGCCACCTCAACACTCAACTCAAGATCAATGCCGATGGAAATGCATTGGTGAAGAACGAGTTGGAGTCGCTCCGCAAGCAAAACGAAACGCTGCGGGTGAATAACGCCGCCCTACAACAGAAGCCGGATCGGGCGACTCAGCGCCAGTTTCAAGTCCAAGAAATCGCGGTGCGGACGATGCGCGAGCAGGCTCCGGGATTCGCACCGGCTTGGGAAAAAGCCATCCGCCAAGCAGAAGCCGAGATGACAGCATCCGAGTCTGGATTGGGAAGCCTGATCCGGAAGATCATTCCGGGCTTGAGCAACTCGACCCCAAACTCCGCCCTCAGCGTCACTGAGGAAATGACGGAGCGCAGATAGTCAAGAAGCTCGCCCCTTAAAAACCCTTCTCGTTTTTACCAAAAAAGTCCGGTGTGCGGGTTCAAGGGACCGTGACCGGGATCGTTTGAGTGGTGGATTGGCCATCGAGATCGGTGGCTTTTACTTGGATGCTGGTGGTGCCAGTCGCCACGCCAGTGACGGTGATCGTGGTGCCGGCGAGGCTGGCTGTGACTACTCCGGTGTTTTGACTCGTGACTTCATACGTCAGAATCGGTGGGATGGTCGCGGTGGGGACCTTGATAAGAAGCGCAGGGTTGATCGGGACAGCGGTGGTCGGCGAGGAAATCGGGACATCGGTCAGAGGCTGGGTCCCTGTCCCGATCAGCACCGTGTAATTTTTCTTGGTGAGTGCATTGACGCCTTCCATCACCGCCAGCGTGGGGGTCGAGACCCGGCCAAACACCGTAAAGCCCTCGTTTTGAGCATCGAGGTTGCTGGCATTGGTGTCATTCAGGTTGACGAAGAACTCAGACGTGGCGCTGTTGGGGCTTCCACCGACTTTCGCCATCGCCACGGTGCCTTTGAGGTTGGAAATTCCGGGTTCGTTCAGGATAGCAGCGGACTTGGTCACGCGGGTAAATCCCGACTCGGCAGTGTATTGGTAGCCTCCCCCTTGGACGATGTAGAGCGAGCCTGCTGCATCGGCAACAGAGCGGTGGAAGAAGCTGTTGTCGTAGCGATGATTGTTCACATAGCTCAGGAAATTTGTAACAGAAACCGGGGTAGCAAGCGGATAGAGAATGACATCCACGGTGCCGGATGAGGTATTCAGGCGGACGGCGCTGGTGGTGTCTGGGTCTTCGAATTTACCGACGAGCGAAATCGTGGAGGTCTCCGTTGGAGGGAGTTGGACGGCTGCAAACGCTGCTTTCACCACCGGCGCCGCCGGAGGACGGACGATCCGCAGAGTCAGATTGCGGGTGACCACGGACGCATCGCTGAACGTCGCTCTTAGGACGACGGTTTTCACGCCATCCTCGGTGGAAGTTCCCGTGATGGTGCGGGCCGTGGCGTCGTAGGTCAGGCCCGTAGGCAGCCCGGTGACCGTCAGATTAGTGAGCGCGCTGGCGCGTGAAATCTGGACTGGGTAGAGAAACGAGGAGCCCCAGAAAATCGGCGGATGCAGATCGCCAGAGATTCCATCCTTGGTGCGGACTTCGATGGAGGAGGTGTAGGCGGAGGAGGCGGTGACATTTCCGAAGAAATCGCGTGTGATTGCCTTCAGACGGATTTCATAAAGCTTGCCCGGAGATAGGTTTGAAACGGTAGCAGTCAGCACCTTGGCCACACTCAGCGTGGTGAAGGGAACCGTCGTCCCTGCTTCGCGATAGTCGATTGAGTAGCCAGTCGCACGCAGCGATGGCCCGGTCCATGTGAGTGTCAGCGACGTGTCGTTGGTGCCAGTGCCCGCCAAGGTGGCGGGTTTCGACAGCGTGGTGGACTTGACCGATACGACGTTTGAGAATTCCGAGAAAACGTTTTTCGCATCCACCACGCGGTAGCCACGAAGGCGGAATTGGTAGTCCTTATCGAGGTCGAATCCAAACACCGGGTCGGTAGATTTCTCATTGGCCGGGACTGTGCCGAGGACGACGAAATCCGTGGTGCCGACCTTCCGCTGCAGTTCGAATCCTGTTTCCACTGAGGATTTGTCCTTCCATTTGAATGAAAATGCACCGTCAGCTTCCGGCGTGGCGACCAGTCCAGACGGTGCTTGAAATGCCTTCGTCTTCGCCTTTGCGACGTTGGAGTAGCTCGTGAGCTTCAGGGGGCTACCGCCATAAGTATTGAAAGCTCTCACCCGAAACATGTAACTGGTAAGCGGCGTGAAGCCTGTGATCGGCACGCTGAAACTGGTCCCCGGATTCCGGATTCCGAGCTGCGCCCATTCTTTGGCGGAGGCAAGTTTGTATTCGATCTGGTAACCGGTCTCGCGGGTGGCGTTGTCTTTCCAGAGCAGCCGCACTTGGCCGTCGTCCACCACCTCGGCCCGCAGGTTCGTCGGTGCATTAAACTCATTTTTCGAGAGTGCCGTAGCGTTCACGACCGACGTCCGTTTCGAGCGCTTGGGTGCCGTGGTCGTCCCAGTGTAAGCCGCCACTTGGAAGGAAATACTTTTACCGGGGAGGTCGTTGGTGATGACTACGAAGGTGTTCAAATTCGCTGTTTCCAGCCATTGATAATGGACCGGCGCGGTGCCACTGACTGCGGCGAAAATATCCCAGCCGGTTTCGTTGTTGGAGTTGTCCTTCCACTTGAGTTCGAAGGAATTCACTCCCAACGGCTTGACGGTAAGGTTGGAGGGTTCCGTCGGGGCTTTGATTTTCGCAGCACCAGCGAGGCCAGTTCCGCAGAAGAGAAGGAGAGATGAAGCGATGGGGAGGATGCGGCGAGTGTGCATAAAAGTGGCCATGAAAGTTACATAAAACCCAAGTTTGGCAATGGCTTTCCGGAAGTATTGTCGGCCTTGATCGGAATGAAAACGGCCTGACCGAGAAAATCCGGTAACCAGTGTTGTTCGGATCGATCAATCTGCCGCCCAGCCCACTTTGCAAACTACTTTAGGTTTCTTAGTTTTCACAAAACCCCACATCTTGTGTTCGTTTCCAACTCCGAATACTCCATCCAGTGTGAATGTCATTTCGCAGATTGCCGTGGGCGATTCGGTAGCTAGTCTGTCGCCGGGCCGATCCCCTCACCCGCTTCACCTTCAACGCTCGCATCCGGAATGTATCTGAAAACTCTCGAAATCCTCGGCTTCAAGTCGTTTGCAGACAAAACCGTCTTCGAATTTGCCAAGGGCGTCACCGGCATCGTCGGTCCGAACGGCTGCGGAAAATCGAATGTAGTCGATGCGATCCGCTGGGTGCTCGGCGAGACCTCGGCCAAGGCCCTGCGCGGCGGCGAAATGGCGGATGTCATTTTCAACGGCACAGAAAAACGCAAGCCACTCGGCATGGCGGAAGTCACGCTGACAATGGCGGATTGCGAACAGGCGCTGAAAGTCGATTACAACGAAGTTTCCCTCACCCGCCGGGTCTTCCGCGACGGCCGCTCGGAATACCGGATCAACGGCACGCTCTGCCGGCTCAAGGACATCCATGACATGCTGATGGATACCGGCATCGGCCGCACCGCCTACTCGATCATGGCGCAGGGCCAGATCGACCAGATCCTCTCCTCCAAGCCCGAAGAGCGCCGCGCGGTATTCGAGGAGGCCGCTGGGATCACGAAATTTAAGCGCGAGAAGAAGGAAGCCCTGCGGAAATTGGAGTTCACCGAGGCGAATCTGCTCCGCGTTTCCGACGTGCTCGCCGAGCAGGAGCGCCGGATGAATTCGCTGCGCCGCCAAGTCGCGAAAGCCCGCCGCTACCAGACACTTGCGGCGGATACCCGGGTGCTCGACACCCACCTCGGCCACCGGAAATTCGTCGAACTCACCGCCGAGCGCGACGAGCTGACCGTTTCGATCCGTGGCCTGGAAGTGCGCGATACCGAGCTGGAAAGGCAACTCCCCGCCAAGGAAGAAGCCGTCACCGAGGCCCGCACCGCCGCCCGGATTTTCGAGGGTGAACTCGCCGAACTCCGCCAACGCCTCAATGAGCATCGGAATGCGCTGAATTCCGCCGCAGGCCGGATTTCCTTCAACGACGAGCGTAAGGCCGAGCTGGAATCCCGCATCCGTCAGAACCACGAAGACATCGCGGAAACCCGCGAAAAACTCGCCAAGCAGGAGTTTGAATTCACTGCTGCCAACGAGTCGCTCGACCAACTCAGCCGGATCATCGCCGAGAAGGAAATCCAGCTCGCCGACCAAGAAACCCGCACCAAGGGCACTCGCAATGAGCGCGAAGCGATCGAAGCCGCCCTCCGCGAAACCCGCGGCGAAGCGAACCGCACCCAGCAGATCATCGCCTCGATGCAGGCGAAAATCGAGAGCGCCCTCGCCCAGCTCGAAGGCAACCGCGAACGCTCCCGCCAACTCGCCGACGAAGAGCAGCGCCAGACGCTCGCCATCGAAGAATCTCGCGCCGAGCAATCCCGGATTTCCAATGAAGTCCAAGACACCGGCTCGATGCTCGGCGAACTCACCGAGGCCTTCCAATTCGCCGAGCGCAGCTACCAGCACACCCGTGGCGACCTCGACGCCGCTCGCACCGCCGCCGTCGATTCGAACAAGCTGCTCGCCCAGCGTTCCGCCCGTTTCGACGCAGTCCGCCAACTCGTCGAAAGCGGCGAGGGCTTTGAAAAAGGCACCCAAAACGTGCTCAAAGGCCTCGGCCAGCCGGACACCTTCAAGCCCGGCATCCACGGCGTGTTGGCGTCGTTCATCGAGGTGGAAAACAGTTGCGCCCGCGCCATCGAGGCGGCTCTCGGAAATCATTTACAAGCCGTCCTCGTCCAAGACCAAGCGATGGCCGAGGCGATCATCAGCCGACTGACAGAGAAGCAGTTAGGCGTCGCCGCCGTCATCCCCGAGACCTTCGTCGGCCACTCCGCAGGCAGTCAAATGGAAGCCCTGCCCGAGGGCGCCACCGCTTGGGCGCTCGACCGTGTGAAATCGGACAAGCGTATTTCAAGAGTCATCGAAAGCCTGCTCGAAAAGGTCCTCATCGTCCCGAATCAAGCGACCGCCCTCCGCCTCCGCGAGAGCCACCCCAGCGTCACCTTCGTCACCCTCGCCGGAGTCATCCTCACCGGTCAAGGGATGCTCCGTGGCGGTGCCGGCACCGAGGGCAGCACTTCAGTCCTTGAGCTGCAAAACGAGGTCCGCACCCTCGCCGCCGAGGTCGCCGCACTCGTCGCCGCCGACGAAGCCGCCCGCAGCCGGGTTACCGAACTCGAAGCCCGGCTCGAACAAATCCGCGAGGAAGTGGAAATTTCCCGCGAACGGCTCCAACGCCAGAAGGTCGATCTCTCCACCCTCCAAGGCCAACTCAGCCTCGCCACCCGTGAGGTCGAAAATTTCGAAACCAAACTCGAAAACGTCAAGTGGGAGCGCGGCGAACTCGAAAACCGCGAACGCACCGCCGCCGAGGGCCGCGAGCACATGGAAGGCGAACTCGCCGCCGCCCGCGAGCGACTCGAAGCCTTGGAAAATGAGTCCCGCCGCTTGCAATCCGAGTCGGACTCGATCGTCCGCCGCGAGCAAGACATCGTCGAGGCGCTCAACGAACTCCGCACCGAACTCGCCGTCGAGCGCCGCGCCAAGCAGTCCGCCGAGGAGCAGCAAAAGCCGATGGAAGCCCGCCTTTCCGAGCTCCGCGACGTCGCGATCCGCCGCGAGACCGAGATCGACGCCTTCGACCAACGGATCGAGGCCGCCCAAGGCGAAAATGCCCGGCTCTCCGAAGAATGCGAGTCCCACCGCGCCGAGGTCGAGGACCTGCAAGTGGAAATCAACACCCGCGCCGCCGGTCGCACCGTGCTGCTCGAAGCCATCGAAACCGCCGAGACCTTCCTCGCCGCCATCCGCCGCGACCACTCGAAGGTCAACGAACAAAAAGGCCGCGAAGAAGTCGCCTACACCAAGCTCGACCTCCGCATCGACAGCCTCACCACCACCATCCAAGAGCGCCATCAGCTCGACCTCGCCGTCTTCGAGCCAGACGCCCACGCCCTGCTCACCAGCATCGCTTCGCAAAAATCCCTACAAGGCCGCGGCGGTCGTCAGTCCCTCGTCACCGGCGAAGACGGCGAGGAAAATGACGATGAAATGCCGACCGTCGTCATCGACGGCACCCGCGACGACGCCGAGCTGCCGGGCGAAATGACCGGCGAGCCGGATTGGGAATTCGTCGAGTCCATCGTCGCTGACATCAAGCGCCGCCTCGACGCCATGGGCCCGGTCAACCTCGACGCCATCGAGGAATTTGACGAACTCGAAGAACGCTACAATTTCCTCAAAGGCCAACACGACGACCTCGTAAACTCCAAAACAGAGCTGCTGGAAGTCATCGATCGCATTAACACCGAGACCCAGCGGCTGTTTTCCGAAACCTTCGCCCAAGTGAAAATCAACTTCCGCGAGATGTTCAAGGAACTCTTCGGCGAAAAGGGCGAGGCCGACCTCATGCTGCTCGATCCCACCGATCCACTGGAATCCGGCATCGAAGTCACCGCCAAGCCACCCGGGAAAAAGCTGCAATCCATCACCCTGCTCTCCGGTGGTGAACGCTCAATGACCGCCGTCGCCCTGCTGTTCTCGATTTACATGATCAAGCCCAGCCCGTTCTGCGTCCTCGACGAGCTCGACGCCCCACTCGACGAGTCGAACATCAACCGCTTCGTCAAGGTGCTCGACCGTTTCATCGACAACTCGCAATTCATCATCGTCACCCACTCCAAGCGCACCATGGCCCGCGCCGACGTGATGTATGGCGTGACCATGGAAGAATTCGGCGTTTCCAAGCCCGTCGGCATGCG
>JAYUHS010000160.1:0-25513 GCA_043766715.1 Luteolibacter sp. | reverse complement strand
AGTTTTTCACCGGAAACCAGACAAGTGGTGATGGTGGTGGGGAACGCTTTAGGCTTGGCTGCTTCTTCTGCCGCAAAAAGGCTTGAAGCACTGATGATAAGCATGAGTCCGATTATATTTTTCATAGGTTGGAATCTAATTTGATGGAGTTGGATTTGATTTGTTTTTCAAAAGTGACGTGCAAATCCACACGAGCTTTCGTTTTGCCAATGGGCGAAAATGGTGAGATCAATCATGATTTGATTTCTTTGCCGCAATCCTGCATTTCTTTTCCAAAGAACGGGTTACTTCCCGGGCGGCTATGGATTTGAATCCAATGAGCTTTTTTAGGAGCTTGTGGGAAGGCATCACTGACCATCGGGCATTCCCAGATCTGGATTTCGGGAAAGCCTACTCGTTTCCTGAGAGGCTCTAACACGGCGGTGGCAGCGAGCGTAAATTTCAAAAAAGCCGTACGAGCGGACTTGAGATCGGAGATCTCGTGGAAGTGTTTTGCTTGGGACAGCTCATCTACGTGTTCGAACCCGGTTAGAGTGGTCGTGAGTTCGTCGGTTTGTGTCATCGCGGATTCACTGGCTTTGAGAAATCCGGGGAAATCGTCATTGGCAAGTGTCGAGGCCATCGTATCTGCGAATTGACTGAACTTCTGAATGGCTGCGATTTGATTAGTGGTGAGATCGGCGGAGTTTGAATCTTTCTGCACGGGTGCGGTAACGAACGAGCGGTTTAACTCGGCTTGGCCATCGATGAGCAGGTTGCCGTTTGTTACGACTCGGTCACCTGCTTTGAGTCCGGTTAGGATTTCGACTAGCGAGTCACCACGACGCCCGAGGGTCACTGGGACTTGTGTGTAGGCTCCGGCGCCTTGGTCGGTGTAAACGACGGCATCGGAGCCGGTCTGGATGATGGCGGAGCGGGGAACTGTTAGTAGGGCGGGTGCATCCACCGTGACTGCGCCATCTGCGTAGAGTTTATGGAGAAGCTCGCGGCTACCGTTAGTGATGGGATTGGCCAGTTCCACGCGGACCTTGGTCGAGCGGGTGGCATCGTCGAGATTGGGGTCAATGAAAGTGACTTTTCCTTGGAAGGATTTCCCGGGTTTGGCGGGCGTGGTCACGGTCACTGCTTGGCCGACTGAGATCCATGGGAGATCTTGCTCGTAAGCTTGGAATTGGAACCACATGACTGAGAAATCTGCGATGGCGAAGAGCTTTTCGCCTGCTCTCACATACTGGCCTTCATAGACTTCGTGCTCGACCACGGTGCCGGAAATCGTAGCGAGGATCTGAGTGTCGAGTGAGTCGATGGGCTTGTCGGCGAGGGCTTCGATTTGTGGATCGGTGAGTCCCATTTGCTTGAGGCGTAGGGCGGTGTTTCGTTTCAGCTCGCCACTGAGTTGGCGGTATTCGCGCTCTGCTTGGAGCAGCTCGGGGCTGTAAATTTCTGCCAAGGGTGTCCCTGCGGTGACTTCCGCTCCGTGGTGATTCGCGAAAAGTTTATCCACCCGTCCATCGACGTAAGCACTGATGATGCGGTGGCGGCGTTCGTCGTCGTCGATCATCCCGGCGACTTGCAGCGTGCGGATCAGCGGCTGGATTTTTGCCTCCACGGTTTGCACGCCTAACACTTGGATTTGGCTGGAACTGAGGGCGACGATGTTTTCGCCGTTGGTGGCTTCCAGAGCTTTTTCACCGGGGTAAATGGGCGTGAGCTCCATGCCGCAGATGGTGCAGCGGCCGGGCTTGTCGCTCTTGATCCATGGGTGCATCGGGCTCTGATAGAACAGTGGTTTGCGTTCGACGGCGGTGGTAGCTGCCGGGGTGAAATGGCTTTGAGCGAGCCATGTCCCGCCGACTGCGAGTGCAGCGGTGATGAGGATGGTGAGGAAAGTTTTCATGGGAGTATTAGCGGCGGTTAGGGACGAGGAGTTGGAGTTCTTGCAAGGCGGCCTGCTGCATGGCGATGAAGCGGCGCTGTTCGAGGCGGATGGAAAAAAGCATGCGGTTTGCGTCGAGGAGATCGGTGAGGGATGACTTGGAGCTGATCCATGCGTTTTCCACGGCTTGGGTTGCTTGGAGTGAGCGGTTATAGATTTCTCCGGAGTAGGCTCGGGCCTGTGCCGCGCTGTTAGCAGCCTCTGCGACGGTGGTGAGGATGGCGGATGCGACTTCGAGTCGGGCGGATTCGATGTCGGCGATGGCGGCCTTTTCGCGGAGTTTCGATGCGGCAATTTTGGCGTCGTAGGAGGTACGGCTAAAATAGGGTAGGCTCATTCTTAGACCGACCGAGGCACTGCGGAAATCGCCGCCCGAGTAGAGATCTGCATCTACCCCGAGGGAGAGTTGCGGATTGCGCTCGCTGTGGTTGATGCGGATTTCGGCGGCAGCGGCGGCGGCCATTTCGCGCATGGAGCGGACCTTGGGATTGACGTGAGGGATGCGGGCAATCTCAGTGGAGGCAATGGGGACTGGGGCAGGGTCCATGGGAAGTCTGAGTGCTGGCCATGGGGATTCTAATGGCCGCCCGAGCCTTAGGTTGAGGGTGCGAGCCAAGCTGCTGCGGGTGCGGCGGGCAGCGGCTAGGACTTGGTTTTCCTTGGCGAGCTCGCTTTCTAATCGTAGTGCGTCAATGCTGGTGGAGCCGGGATTGGCGGCCATTTGGCGGGCGTTTTCTGCCATCGTTTCTAGCCACTGGATCTGGGTGGATTGCAGTGAGATCGACTCGTCGGTGAGGGCGAGTTCGATGGAGTCTTTCGCGGCTGCTGCGCCGACTTCGAGGGTCGAGGAAACGGAGTTTTCGATTCCGGCACGTCTGAGGGCGTCGGCCTTGGTGAGGTTGGCTTGGAATAGTCCGGGCTTGGGTAGCGGTTGTTCGTAGCTGAGGCGGATGTCGCCATCGCTGCGGCGCATGGATGTTTCTGCGGCTTTGAGGGCGAGGCCGACCATGGGATCGTCCCATAGTCGGACGCTCCGTAGGTCTCGTTCTGCGGCGGTGGCGAGGAGTGTGGCTGACTTGGCCGCTGGGTGGTGACGCGAGGCTTCTGTGCGAAGTGCGGCGAGAAGTGAGTCGTCAAGTAGCCGGATTTCCTCCGCATGGAGAAGGTTCCCGGCCCCGAGGAGACCGGATAGAATGGTAGATAAAAGTTTCATGGATCATGGGAGTCAGTGGATTAAATTTCCAGGTGCCCGATCTCTAGCAGCCAAAAAAGATAGCTGATATGAATGGGCACAATACGCCTGTCGGGGGCGCAGACTCAGATGACAAAACAACAGAAGGCCACGGAAAGTGGAACTCCTGCGAACCCGCCGCAGACCCGAGATACGGATGCGGCACCCAACACCGAGTATTCCGGTAGGGAGACTAACGCGGCGACGGATGAAGTTTCCGGCGCCGTCGTAAGGAGCAATTTCAAATCAACCTCCACCACCGTGAGTGGAGCTGGCTTTTGATCGGAGTCGCTTTCATTCGCGCAATGGCAGGACTTCAAACCCTCACAGCAGGCCATGGAATCCACCGTCGTGGCGCACGGTGGAGCGGCAATATCGCCGGAACATAGCTGCACTTGGGACAGCTGAACCAGCAGCCCCAAGAATAACGCCATGATCGCCTTCACTTCCATCTCCTCTGAGAGTAATTCCAGATGAGCTTTATTCCAACCTTTATTCTAGCCTTGGGTGGTTGTAGTTTGCTCGTTCTCCTGCTCAGCAACAGTGTCTAACCTAGAAATGGAAATTTCCTCCCTGCGTTGCTTTGCTGGGTATCAGGTGGATGCTTGGTGGGACTTTGATTCGCAGGACGGGGCTCGCTTGCCTGATCTTTCGGCAGGCGAAATATCGATCTGGACGTGTATGTTGCATTTACTGAGGAGGCTATAAGTATCGATGACGCTTTTGAGGCTTTTGATCAGGCAGGGGTGGGGGGCTGGGAGCCTTTCCAAATAGCGGCTGGACAGGGGCTGGGGGCGGTTTCAGGTTGCACGGATGGACGCGCAAATCGGGTTCGCCCTGCGGGGTGGGAAAGTGGAAGTCGAGGAGGGTGAGAGTTTTTCTCCGAAATTCGACGCCGACGGGTTGATCCCGGCGATGGCGATGGACGCCGCAACCAAGGAGCCGCTGATGCTCGCTTACATGAATGAGGAGTCGCTGCGGAGGACGCTGGAACTTGGTGAGGCGGTGTATTGGTCGCGCTCCCGCAAGGAGTTCTGGCATAAGGGCGCGACTTCAGGGCACATTCAAAGAATCGTGGAAATCCGGACAGATTGTGATCAGGATGCGCTGGTTTTGTTCGTGGACCAAATCGGCGCGGGTGCCTGTCACACCGGTCGGGGTTCGTGTTTTTACCGGAAGGTGACGGCGGAGGGCGGGGGACAAGTGAAGTTAGCGCCGACAGGCGGTGGGAAGTTATTTGATCCTGCGAAGGTGTACGGGAATCACTGAAATCCGATCGATTTCAGCACCGCAGAGCTTTTTACTGTTGCATAGGGGAAATGGATCTTCTAGCTCTCCCGCCCCGCGCGTCAGGGCACACCGCACAGACGCCGCAGGGAGAATCATCAATTTCCGCGAAGGAGGACCCCATGCATATCATCAAAAAGATCGAATCAGAGCAACTGAAGCAGGACGTTGCTGAGTTTAATGTCGGTGACACCGTCAAGGTTCATTGCCGGGTGGTGGAGGGTGGCAAGGAGCGAATCCAGATCTTCGCGGGTATCGTTTTGGCCCGTGGTGGTTCCGGGGTGAACGCGGCATTCACGGTTCGGAAGATTTCTTATGGTGAGGGTGTAGAGCGTGTTTTCCCGCTTCACACTCCACGGATCGCCAAGATCGAAGTGACCAACAAGGGCAAGGTCCGCCGCGCGAAGTTGCACTACCTGCGCGAGCGCGTCGGTAAGCGTGCGCTTCTCGTGAAGAGCGCCAATTGATCATCCGAGGTTTTTATTTTCTTACGACACCCCGCACGGTTTTCCGAGTGGGGTGTTTTTTTAAACGTGGGGACGTGATTTCCACTTCCCGACGGCGGGAGCGCAAGCCACGTTCTGGTCGTGCGTATTCCGATTCCAGTGGTCATTCTGCTTATCCTCACAGTCGTGGGTGGTATCTGGTGGAGGAACACGCGGCACATGGATTTCGTCACTCCGCCGTCCGCAGAAAAACTTGGGCAGATCCGGCTGAGCGCGAAATTTTCACTTCCCGCCGAAGAGAAGTCGGAAAACTTACCACCACCACCGCTGCCGCCGCCTCCCGTGGTTGATGAGTTACCTTTGCCTCCGGTAGAGGAGCTAAAGCCCGCGGTGAATTTGGGCGATTTGACGACGTCGCCCACGCTCCAAAGTTACGGTGAACTTGCGTCGGAAGGGCCTGAGCGTCTGACAGAGCTGGCGATGGCACTTGAAGCACATGGTGAGTTCTCACGGGCGCTGCTGGCGTGGGAGCGGGTGGTGGATTTGACGAAACCAAACGAAACCCAAGCGGCGGCGGCAATTTCCTCCATCAAGCGACTCCGTCCCACCTTGCCGGACTGGAATGGTAAGCCAGAAGCCGCTATTTCCATCGTCCTGAGCGCCGGCACTGGCAGGAAACTGGCGAAAACTCTCAGCCCCATCCTCGAAGGTGTCGCCCGCGATTTGGAAGCCGCTTCGTCCGGCATCCTGAAGGTCAAGGCTACTGTGACTACCGGGAGGACCAATACTCTCAAAGGCCCCGCTCCCGTGGCGCTCTCGCTTGCTGGAGCTGGGAAAAAACAATCTGCCACCGGGACCTTATCATTCACTGCAGATTCTCCAGACGGACTGCGGGCTGAGATTTTGAAAACCGTTTTCCAACTCATTCGCGGTCAACTGAGTCGCACCACTGCCTACACGCCACCGGCGGCCTTGAGTGAAAAGGAGGACCCGCAGAGTGCGCTGAATTTCCGTGTCACGCGGCTTTGCTGGAGTGAATTCGCCGCTGGTCTGAACCTCCCAGCCCAAAAGAAGCCCTGAGCTGGAAATTTCGCTAATATACTTCGTTCCTAAGGCGTTATAAATTTCCCACGCTACTGAAGATCTCAACTCATTCAAAAACCATGAAATTATTGTCCACATTGATCATTCTAGGTTCGGCATTCGGGCACGCGGCAGACGTAGCGCCGAACAACCGCTACGAATCCCTCAAACAAGAACTGCGCCAGTCGATCGCCCGTGGGAATGCGTGGCTGAAAACCCAGCAAAAGCCAGAAGGTCACTGGGACGACGCCGGTATCCCTGCATTCACGGCGCTGGCTCTCACCGCCGCCACTCGCGATCCGAACGTGGACCGCAAGGCCGCATTTCCCGAGCATGTCGAGAAGGGCTTCATCTGGCTGCTCGCTCAGCAGAAGGAGGACGGCGGCATCTACAACCGCGGCCTGTCCGTTTATAACACCGCCACGTCTTTGACCGCACTCGTCGCCGCCGATCGCGTCGGCTACGAAGGACCGATGGTCAAGGCGCGTAAGCATCTGATTGATAACCAATGGGACCTCGACAAGAAAAAGGAAACCGACAACGTCAACGACGGTGGCGTAGGCTATGGTTCGAAAAACGACCACACAGACATGTCGAACACTTGGCTCTCCATCGAGGCGCTCGCGCTCTCGAAGAAGGTGATTGAGGATGGTAAGCACGGCGACCAACCGGATCTCGACTGGAATGCCGCCGTCACATTTCTGTCTCGCCAACAAAATTTGGAGGAAACCAACGACCAAGACTGGGCGTCAAACGATCCCAAAAATAAAGGCGGCTTCATTTACGCGCCCAACGAATCCAAGGCTGGAGAAGACAAGCTGCCAAATGGCCGCACCGCACTGCGCTCTTACGGCTCCATGTCCTATGCGGGACTCCTCTCATTCATCTACGCCAAGGTCAGCGCCGACGATCCAAGGGTGATTGCAGTGAAGGAGTGGCTCGGCAAAAACTACTCGACCACAGAAAATCCAGGTGTAGGTGACCAAGGTTTATACTACTACTATCAAACGATGTCCAAGGCGCTCAGCGCGGCCAATATCAATACTCTCAAGCTCGAAAACGGCACCGAAGCAGACTGGCGCAAGGACCTCGGCGAGAAGCTACTTGCCACACAAAATAGCGATGGCTCGTGGGTCAATAAAAACGGGCGCTGGATGGAGTCGAATCCTGTGCTAGTGACTGCCTACACCATCCTCTCGATGGAGCAGATCTTCGATTCGATCCCGGAAAAATAGCTTCATTCTGGGTTATCCTGACCACTCGCTGACTAATTTTGATTCTCCGACGGTTGTGGGGGGTGAGATTGAGTGAGGGAGTATAAAGGGGCATCCTGCCGTCAGTTCGAAGCAATCAACCACGCAGCGAGGGGTTGTTGGGAAGTATTGAGCAATCTCGCGAGAGTCTGAACGGGATTTGACAAAAATCTCGGAAAAATCAGAGGCTTTTTCGCCCCATTGCACGAAAATCCCACACAATTACACGATTTTTGGCGAGACAAACCCCTTTTCGTCGCACATTAATCCGCGCGCCTCCCTAATTCTCAATACCCCTGCATCTTTTCAATCTCCTCCCTACCTCATGGCTACCATTACCAAACGCGAACTTGTCATTAAAATCACCGATCAACTAGGCGGCAAAGGTCTCGAAATCACCCAACAAGATGTTCTCGAAGTGGTTCAAGCGCTCATTGACGAAATCACCGATTCGCTGGCCCATGGCGACACCGTCGTAATGCGGAATTTCGGCGCATTCCAAGTGCGAGAAATGAAGGCCAAGATTGGGCGCAACCCGAAGGACCCGTCGAAGGACGTGCCCATCCCGGCGCGTGCTGCTGTTAAGTTTAAGCCCGGCAAGGAGATGAAGGAGCAAGTTGCGACCACGCTCCAAGTCATTCGCGAGCGTAAATCGTGATTGTCGCTTGCTTGAAAAAGCGGCCCACGCGTGCTGTGGTAGTCTGCATCCTAGCGGCTCTCGCCAGCACCTCGTGCTTCTCCCGCCCTGGCAGCCACGAAGGCTATCAAAAAAGTGCCTACAACGTCCGCGGCGGCCACTACCAGCCGATGGACGTAGAGCGAGCGCTCGATTTCGAGGAAACCGGCACCTGTTCTTGGTATGACGAGTCCTCGTGGTTTGGCATGAAGCGCGGCACCACCTCACTCGGCGAGAAGGTGATGCCATGGCATCTCACTGGAGCTCACAAGACGCTTCCCCTGCCGTGCCTCGTCAAGGTCACCAACCTCGAAAATGGCAAATCGCTCAAGGTTCGCATCAACGATCGCGGCCCTTTCATCCCCGGTCGCATCCTCGACGTCACTCCAAGGGCGGCGAAAAAACTCGGCTTTTATGACCAAGGAGTCACTACGACCCGCATCGAGGTGCTTTCCGTCGGTGACGGCTCCTACAAGCGGAAGAAGAAGAGCGGCTGGTTTTTCTGATTCATCAAGCACCTCATCATGAAACTCTTCCTCACTCTAGTAGCCTTCGCATGTCTCATTTCCTGTGCCACCATCGCCCCACCTGCCGCGAGTGGCACGGTGGATCACGTCGTCTTGATGTGGCAGAAAACCCCGGGAAATACGGCGGATCGCCAAGCTCTAATGGCAGCGTGCGCTGAACTTCGAACCATTCCAGGGATCCAGTTTCTCGACACCGGCACCGCCCTCGCCAGTGATCGACCCGTAGTCGATGATTCATTTGATGTCGGACTGGTTGTTCGCTTCAACTCCGAGAAATCCCTTCACGGTTACGAAACCTCGCCGCTTCATTTGAAAAAGGTCAACGAGGTGCTCAAGCCGCTCACGCGGAAAATCGTGGTTTACGACGTACTCCATTAGACCAATATCGCACAAGTCGCTGAAAATAAACAACTGTGATACCCTATCAAAGACTCATGCCTCCTCTTACGATTGGTTTCCCTTATGTCCAACTCTTCTGAAATTCGCGTATTCGCCCCCGCCACGGTGGCCAATGTCGCCTGCGGTTACGATGTCCTCGGGTTCGCAATCGACGCCCCAGGTGACGAAATCGTCGTTCGCCATGGTGACAAGCCCGGCCTCCACATCACTCAAATCACCGGTGACAATGGTAAACTCCCGAAAAATCCCGCGCAGAACACCGCCGGCGTCGCAGCACTGGATTTACTGAAGCACCTCGGCATGAGCGACCGGGGCATCGAGATGGAGATTCATAAGAAAATGCCGTTTGGCTCAGGTCTTGGTTCTTCCTCTGCCTCCGCCGTCGCTGGTGCCTTCGCTGTGAACAAGCTCATCGGTGATCCACTTTCCAAGAAGCAATTGCTCCCTTTCGCCATGGCCGGTGAAGCCTCGGCGGATGGCGCTTGGCACGCAGATAACGTCGCCCCTTGTCTATTTGGCGGCATTATTTTCATCCGTTCCAATGTTGAGCTCGATTTCGCGCAGATACCCGCACCGAAGAACCTCTGGGCCGCCGTGGTCCATCCAGACATCGAAATCCTCACCAAGGTCGCCCGCGAAATCCTGCCAAAAGAAATCCCGCTCGAAAATGCCACCCAGCAAATTGGCAACCTCGGCGGTCTCCTTTGTGGCCTGATCCAGGAAGACTACGGCCTGATTTCCCGCTCGATCCACGACGTCATCGCTGAACCACGCCGCCAAAAACTCATCCCAGATTTCTATAAAGCGAAACGGGCCGCCCTATCCGCTGGTGCGCTGGGTTTCTCGATTTCCGGTGCGGGACCGTCCGTTTTTGCCCTCTGCGAAGGTGAGGAAATCGCTCATAAAGTCGCCGATGCGATCAGCAAGGTCTTCCACGCCATCCCAATCGATAACCAAACTTACGTCTCACAGATCAATCCACGCGGGGTGCATGTGATCTGCTGAAAGATACGAGAGACAGCATCGCGAGGCCATCCAGACTTTACCATGCCGTTGCGTTAGGGGAGACTTTTGCGATTCTTTCCCTCAAATGACATGAGGTTGTGGGCGATGAGGGCGATGTGTCGAAGGGCGGATGGAGGAGGCGGTGGCCGCAACCCACAAGCGGTTCACTCACCGGATGCAGGATTTGGGCGAATTCATGAAGGGCCTGCTGCGGCGCGTTACTCAGTGGTTTTAGCCGAGCGCGCCGGGCCAGAAAATGGGGTGTCTTGTCCGTGTTCCGTCCGGGAGAGCCAGCGGTGCGTGCTTGATGGTGATCTCCGGCGTGGCGTTTCCTCGTGGGGGACGCCGCGCTTTTGTTTAAAGTAACTTGCGGCTTGGCAGTGCGGGTAATGCGGAGTGCGATGGCCGGGAGATGATTTCCATCACAGAAGGCCAACCGATCCCCGGATTCCGCGATGCGGTGAAGGACGCCTTTTCGCGAAAAGGGGTGCTAGCGAAGTCGCGGGATTTTGAATACCGGCCACAGCAGCAGGAACTCGCGGTGGCGGTGGCGGAGGCGCTCACCAGTGCCTCGCCACTCGTCGCAGAGGCGGGGACCGGGGT
Organism: Luteolibacter sp.; assembly: GCA_043766715.1. Classification (GTDB taxonomy): domain Bacteria; phylum Verrucomicrobiota; class Verrucomicrobiia; order Verrucomicrobiales; family Akkermansiaceae; genus Luteolibacter. Next base: position 15,067 of record JAYUHS010000160.1, on the reverse strand, counting down.
GGGGAAATCGCTGGCCTATTTACTGCCTGCCGCGAAGTTTGCGCTCGAAACGGGTCGCAAGGGGATTATTTCCACCCACACCATCAACTTGCAGGAGCAGTTAGTGAGGAAGGATATCCCGATCGTCCGCAAGGTCCTCGGCGATGAGCTGCCGGCGGTGCTGCTGAAGGGGCGTCAGAATTACCTCTGCCCGCTGCGGCTGCGCCGGGCATTCGAACAGGCGGCGGATCTGTTCACTGGCACGGAAAACGACGAGCTGGAGGCCATCAGCCAATGGGCGGAGCGGACACGGGACGGCACGCTGAGCGATCTGGATTTCCAGCCGCAGATGAAGGTCTGGTTGCAGGTGTGCAGCGAGGCCCACCTATGCACGGCGCGGCATTGTGGTCCGCGGGGAAATTGTTTCTTCCAAGAAGCTCGTAAGGCGGCGGCGGACGCGAAGCTCATCGTGGTGAACCACACGCTGTTTTTCGCGCTGCTCAATACGGATGAGCTGGCGGACGACGAGGATGAGGGGAAAAAAGTGGGCGGATTTTTGTTTCCGAACGACTTCGCGATTTTGGACGAGGCGCACACCATCGAGCAGGTCGCGGCGATCCAGTTAGGGCTGCGGGTTTCTCAATCCGGACTGCGGTTTGATTTGCAGCGGCTCTATCACCCGAGGACGCGGAAAGGCTTGCTCAAGGCCTTTCGCAAGGCTTCCGCGATGACGGCGGTGGAGCAGGCGCTGGTCGCGGCAGAGCGGTTTTTCCACCAAGTGGGCGATGTGGCGAAGTTTGGAAATTTCTCGAAAGAATGCCGTGTTCGCGAGCCGGAGTTAGTCTCGAATACGCTCGCGGCCCCGCTTCGAAACTTATGGTTAGAAATCGATAATTTGGCTGCGGATGTGGAATCCGATACGACTCGCGCGGAGCTGCAAGATGCTTCCCGGAGGCTGCGAGAAGCTCACGGTGCGGTGGGTGTTTTCCTCGATCAAGGCTCGGACGACAGCGTTTACTGGGTGGAGCGAAGTGGCCGGGACGAGCAGCAGTTCAGCCTGCATGCCGCCCCGGTGAACGTGGCGGAGAAGCTCCGGCCACTGCTATTTAACGGCAAGAAAAGTCTCGTGATGACCAGTGCCACGCTGGGGGTGGGGGACCCTAAGCTCGGTTATTTCCGGGGCCGGGTGGGGGCGGAAAAAGCCCGGGCGCTGTGCATCGGCAGCCCGTTCGACTATCAGCGGCAGATGAAGATCCGGATTTATAAGTCCGTGCCAGATCCGGGCACGCCGCGCTATGATGAGCTGCTGGCCGAGGGGATCCGGCAGTCAGTGTTAGAGAGCGATGGGCGGGCGTTTGTGCTCTTCACCAGCTACCGGACGATGCGGGATGCAGCACAGCGGTTAGAGCATTTTTTCAAGGTCCAAGGTTGGCGAGTATTTCTGCAAGGCGACGGGATGCCGCGGCATAAAATGATCGAGGAATTCCGCGCCGATGTGCACAGCGTCTTGTTCGGCACGGATAGTTTCTGGACGGGAGTCGATGTTCCAGGAGAAGCGCTGTCGAATGTGGTCGTCACGCGGCTGCCGTTCGCCGTGCCAGATCATCCGCTGACCGCCTCGCGGTTGGAAGCGATCGAAGCGGGCGGTGGAAATCCATTCATGGATTACTCGGTACCGGAGGCGATTTTGAAGATGCGCCAAGGGGTCGGGCGGCTGATCCGGACGGAGCGCGACAAGGGGCTGGTGTGTATTTTAGACAACCGGATCCTCACAAAACGCTACGGCCAAGCGTTTCTCAAAGCACTGCCGGATGCGCCAGTGGAAGTGATCGGCTGAGGTGTGTCAGCCCCGGAAATTCGCGAGGCGTGCGATGGCGGTTTTTAGCAGAAATCCGTCCCATTGCCCGGGCGCGGTGGCGGTATTTCCAAGGTAGCCGTAGTTGAAAATACTTCCGCATTGGGCGCACAGTAGGCGGGAAACCGGAGCGAGAGCGCCCATTCCCATCGTGGAGACGGGTAGGCGGTGATCCGCTAGTTGAAACTCCGCCAAGCGGGCCACGTCGGCGAGCGATGTCAGTTTCGCGGCTAATTTAAACATCGCGGCTCCTGCAGTTTTCGCGAGTCCTGCCGCTTCGCGGAGCACGGCGTCATTTGGAAGTTTCTCGAAATCGTGATAAGAGGCGATCCATGGGATTTTCCTTTCTGCTAGCTCAGCCAAAAGTCCGCCCATTTCGCCGATGCTGGCAACCTCGATATCGATCCAAGTAGCCTCGTCCAACCCACTACGGATCAACGCGATCCGTGCAGCGGCAGGCAGTGGTAGCGCCCCACCTTCCTCAGTCCGGCGGGCGGTGAAGAGCAGCGGGATTTCTCCGAGCTGGCGCCACAGCGCTGGCGTGATTTGCACGCCTTCCGCCGCTAGCAGATCGAGTCGGATTTCCACGATGTCGCAAGCGTCGCGGACCGATGCAAAACAAGCGTTTTTCAAGTCCGCAGCACTACCAAAGCTGCCCACGACTTTAGGTGTAACAGATTCCAACAGGAAATTCACGCGCTCCATGTTGCGATTGATGCGTGGCAAGGGACGGCACGTCAACCGCTTGTGACTTCGAAGAAACGAGCGTGTATTTACTTTCAGTTAAATTTTGCAGCAAATCGTCATTTTCTCTGGTCAACCCGAAACTCAATTCCCTACGTTCCTTCAAAACCCGAACCGTATGAAACTTTTCCCGCGTCTCTTCATTCCCGTCACTGCTTCGGCATTTCTCGCGCTGATTTCTGTCGGCACTTCATTTGGACAAGCGGCCAAGGTGGTAGCAGAGAAGCCCGCATTCGAAGATCTGCCTTCTCCAGAGTTTTCGGGTGGTAAACAAAAATCGTTCAAGCCCGGCGACTGGCTTGAAATTGAGGCAAAATTGAAAGTTGCCCTCAGCCCGGAACCTCCTTCTAAGACTTGCGAGAAACTCACCGTGAAATGGTATATCGCGGTGAAAAATCCGGATAAACCGGGAACATTTCTTCTGCTTACGAAAACAGTCGAGCATGTGAATGTGCCACTGGATCGGGAAGTTTTTTGTTCATCCTATCTGTCCCCCGCATCGATTAAGCGACTGACCGGCTCCGAAAAGGGCGGTAAACAAGCGGTTGAGTTTGTAGGTTACGAAGTTCTCGTCAACGGTGAGAAAAAAGTTGAGGAGACCAACAAAGGCAAACCGGGTTGGTGGAATGCGGCTTCCGATAAAATTTCCCGCAGTGAGTCCGTCCCGCTCTTGACGAAGGCCGAGACTCCCTTCGCGAATATGTGGTGGGATCGTTATGCAGAAGTGGGCGTCGAACGCCGCTGATCCTTGCATCGTAGATTTGCTCGCCTGCCTCGTTGTTTCCTTTTTAATTTCAATCGCATCATGGCTGACACTCAGACCACCGTCGCACTCAATATCGGTTCCCAGCGCATCGGAATGGCCGTTTTCGAGGTTTCGAAAAATGGCAGCTTGATTCTTAAGGCCTACGACTCGGAAACAATCGTTGCGGATCCTGCACTGGACGCTTCCAAAATCTCGCAAACTCGGATCGCTATCGCCGATCTAGTGCAGCGGCTCAAGGTGGGCAAAGTCAAAGCCCGCTATGCGATTTCTGGTCAGTCAGTCTTCACTCGGTTTGTGAAATTGCCGCCGTTGCAGGATGACAACATCGAGCAGCTCGTCACTTTCGAAGCGCAGCAACATGTGCCATTCCCGCTGACAGAAGTGGTTTGGGACTACGAACTCATCGAAGGGGCCGAGGAAAAAGAAGTGGTAATCGTCGCCATCAAATCTGATGCGCTGGATGACATCAACCTCGCAGTCAACGACAGTGGTCTTGGAACCTCCGAGGTCGATGTCGCGCCGATGGCGATCTACAACGCATTTCGAGCCACCTACGGAAATCCCGAGGAGCCGATTCTCTTGATCGATATCGGGGCCAAGACAAGTAACCTGCTATACATTGAAGGTCGCCGCTTTTTCACCCGCAGCATCGCAATCGGAGGTGGTGCGGTCACGGCGGCCATCGCCAAGGAATACGGCGTCTCCTTCATGGACGCAGAGCACCAAAAAATAACCAATGGCATCGTCGCCTTGGGAGGTGGCCACACCGAACAACTCGATGAATCTGTGGCGGCACTTGCGATGGTCATCCGGAATGCTCTGACTCGCCTGCCGGCGGAGATCACTCGGACCACCAATTACTACCGAAGTCAGCATGGCGGCAGCGCTCCTCGTCGGGTCATCCTCGCTGGCGGCGGTGCGAACCTTCCTTACACCCTCGAATTTTTCCAAGAAAAGCTCAATCTTCCCATCGAGTATTTCAATCCAGTGCGCCACGTCACGATCGGCAAGGGAGTGGATGCAGCGTTGGTGCAACGCGAAGGCCACCTCATGGGTGAACTCGTCGGACTCGGTCTTCGTGGGATCGGTAAATCAGCGATCAACATCGATCTCGTCCCCGCAGTGGTGGAACTTTCCCGCGCGGCCGACAAGAGGAAGCCCTTCCTCATCGCGGCAGCTGCTGTCCTTCTGGGTGGTATGGCAACATGGGCAGTCTTTCAAAACGTCGCTGCGTCCACGGCAGCAGAACAAGCCCAGCGGATGTCAGATCAGCGAGATGCCCTCGCTCCAATCAAGTCCGATATTGATCAACTTATCAAAAAAGAAAATGCGCTGCGGCAAGTTGCCACCGGCTACACGGATGCGGAGTCTGCCCACGTATTCTGGATTGATTTACTCTCAGAAGTCCGTGGGGCTTTTGCTAGTGACGCGGTTTGGTTGATCGATATGGAGCCATTATCCGGCTATAACCCGATGGCAGAATTAGCGAAGACCGGCTCAGGCAAGCCGGGTTCAAAGGCGACAAATGGTAAATCCGTCGTGAAGGCGGAATATCTTAACGCAGCCTACGGCACATCCTCGTTGACCGATCTCAAAATTGAGGAACCCGAAGTGTTAGGTAAGAAGGCGGGTAAGCCCGGGAAGCCCACCGGGTCTAAGTCGGTGACTGCCAATGCCGTTCGTATCAAAGGCTTCTGGCGCGAAACGCCAAAGGGTCAGAACGTCGTTTCAGAACTTTTAAAAAATCTTCGGGATCAATCCACCAACTTCCAATTTAAGACGAAGGATGCGAAAGGCGCGGAAGTCATCCTCAGCGACGACCGGATTCTTGACATCACTGTCACCGGCGCACCCGGAGAGCTGGGCCTGCCATTCGAAATCACGCTTCCCCTCACTCGGGAAGTCACCATCAACTAACCGTCAGAAGTTCCACCCCTTTTGCCATTTGAATCATGAGTTGGATCAAGGAAAATAAGTTTATTGCAGGCCTCACGGGTGGCACCCTTTTGGGCGTCATCATCCTGTTTTTTGTCGGTTCGCTAGGATCTGGCAAGTATGACGCTGCCAAGGAAAAGTTCGACACCGCCAGTAGCGAAGCGGCGGGCTATGAGAAAGGGCCGCTCTACCCAAAGGTCGAAAATGAGGCGGGAAAAAGTAAGGCGCTTGGGGAATATCGCCAAGCTGTCGAATCTCTTCAGGCAGTTTTCGAACCATACCGCCCTAAGGAAATCAAGAACATCAGTCCTCAGGAATTTACCGACCGTTTGCTGGCAGCGAATACCGAGGTTCGGAGTGCATTCACCGATGCAGGAACCGTAGTCCCCGAGCCATTCTTTGTTGGCTTTGAACGATACAAAACGTCTTTAGCTTCGGGTAACACGACTGGAATCCTTGAATACCAATTAAACTCGATCAAGCGTCTGATGCTGGCGATGTCGAAGGCGAAGATCGGAGAACTGAAAAATCTCTACCGCCCCGCGATTCCTGAGGAAGACGGCCAAACCTATGTGATTTCAGACGCAGAAGTCGCCCGAGCATTTCCCCTCGAACTCACGTTCACGGGAACCGAGGACTCCGTCAGGCTGTTTCTCTCGGCAATCACCAAACTGGAGGACCAATACGTGGTGATTCGCTCCCTTCGCATTGGTAACATGAAGAAAGATCCACCGCGGGCAGCGGACGCTCTTTTCGAGAAGTCAGAAACTAAGTCGAAACCGGACGGAGGAGCTGATATTTTTTCTGGAGGTTTTGTCCTGCCAGGAGAAACAACGCCCGAAAAACCTGTCGAAGCACCCGCAGTGTCCAAGCCCGCCGATTCCAGCCGTATCCTTTCGCAAGTTCTCGGAATGGAGCAAATCCAAGTGTTTCTCCGCCTCGACCTTCTTGAGTTTCTTCCCGCGAAGAAGCTTCCTTAACCCAGACTACCGCCCCTTTTCCAACCATGTCCTGGTTTTCAACCAATTACGAAAAAGCTGCCCTCGGTGGTGCTGTCGCCGTGGCCTTGGGTCTCGCTTACTTGGGCTGGTCCAAGTTTGGCGGAGTCGAGGCTGAGTTTGGTGCTGTCCTCAACGGCCAAGGCAACAACAATACTGCTGTGAAAGATGCGGACCTGATCCCAAAGGCGAAGACATCGCTCACTTTGGACCGCACTTTGACACGAGCTCTCAGTGGAGATCGCCCAGTGGATCTTTTCACCGGGATTCCTTTGTTTGTCTCGAGCGCTGAGGTGGAGAAACCCATTGATCCGATGACCGGTGATCCAATCCACCCGCCGATTCCGAATCTCTGGTGGATCCAAAACCGCATCGATCCCGGCTTTGCAGATTCTCCAAAAAGAGACCCTGATCAAGATGGATTTTCAAACCTCGAAGAATTCAATGCCAAGACCGATCCGAACGATGCCAAGTCAGTTCCATCGCTGATCGCGAAGCTTCTTTACGTGCGGGATGACAGCCTCGGTTGGGTAATTCGTCCTACCTTCGGCGATGAAAAGGGAGGTTTTCCCTTCAATTTCCTCGATACCAAGGGTGCCACCAACAAAACGCCGCCAGGGGAAATGATTACCGCGAATAGTCTTTTTTTCCCCAAGGGAGCCATGAGCAACCGTTTCAAGTTTTTGGGATCCGAAGTTCGCAAGGAAATGAATCCAAAGATCAACATTCCGACGGAAACGACTTACGTCAAAATCGAAGATCAACGAACCAATAAAAAGGGGAAGGTATATGAATATCCCGCTCCTATGTCGCCAGATCGAGTGAATGAGTATCTGCAATACGACCGCAGTGCAATTTTCTCCTTGGAAGCACTCGGCCTCAACGGCAAGGAATTCAAAGTCGAAGAAAATACCGCTTTCGCCATTCCGCCTAGCGGAGCGAAAAAGGATTATTTCGTGAAAACCATTACGCCCGAATCGGTGGTCGTCGAATACACCACGCCCACCGGCGAAAAGAAAACCGTCGATATCAAAAAGGGCAATATGCCCGCTTCAGTCGAGTGATCTCCTGAAAAAAATCGCTTTCCAAAACTCGAAAACATCGTCAGAAAACCTCAGTTCTTTATGCAAAAAACGCCAATGTATCGATCCAGTCGCACCGCCCTCGCGTTGATGGCCGTGGCATCCTCCATGCCTGCCACCGTCACGGTTGCGAATGCTGGCGAGGGTAGCTCTAATCTTAGTGGTCTCGCCCAGCGTGAAATGATTCGTCGGCAAGACGCCGTCACCGAAGGTGATGCCTTGCTAAACGAGGGTCGCGCCGCTTACGCCAAGGAAGACTTCCAGCAGGCAGTTGACAAGTATCGCCAAGCACTAGATCGCCTGCCGGATGCCCCGATGGTTTCTGATCGTCGTCAGAGTTACATCGCCCATTTGAGCGATGCCAGCGTCGCACTTGCTATGCATCACCGCAAGGTTGGTAAGTATAGCGAGGCTCGGACATTACTGGAAGGTGTCCTTGTGGTGGACTCTGAAAATGTAGATGCCAAGCGGGAAATTGGCTACTTAGATGACCCGATCCGCACCAATCCAGCACTGACCTACGAGCATACTCAAAACGTGGATAAGGTCCGTCGTGGCCTCTACACCGCCGAAGGCAATTTCAACTTAGGGAAATATAATGAGGCCAAGCGTGAGTATGAAAATGTGCTTCGGATTGATCAATACAACAGCGCTGCTCGGCGTGGCCTAGAGCATGTGGCTGCTGCGCGTTCCGATTATTACCGTGCTGCTTACGACCACACTCGTTCCGAATTGCTCAGCCAAGTGGACGCTGCATGGGAACTCTCGGTTCCTGCCGACGTGCCACTCGTGGATGACGGGGGTTACGGAGCGAGCAAAGAAACAGCGGGGGTTGCCTACATCACCCGGAAACTTTCATCGATCATCATACCGCTGATTAACTTCGAGGATTCCACGGTCGAGGAGGCAGTTGAATTCCTCCGCGGGAGGTCCATCGAACTCGACACTACCGAACTCGATCCCGCGAAGAAAGGCATCAACTTCGTTACCCGTCGTCTCAAGGCGAGTGTAGGTGGAGCAGACGCAGGGATTCCCGCGACTGGGGTGGGTGCCGGGGACGCGCTTCCTCTTGGCGCAACCGATCCGGGGACTTTGCGGATTAAGGAATTGCGGATTCGTAATGTGCCTCTCGCTGTCGCACTCAAGTATATCTGCGAGCAAACCAAACTCCGTTATAAAGTAGATGATTTCGCTGTGACGCTAGTTCCAGCAACAGAGAGCGGCGAGGAAATTTTCACCCGCACCTTTCGTGTGCCACCAGATTTCCAATCGGGACTCGATAGTGGCGGCGGCACCAGTGAAGCGGCAGCAGATCCATTCGCCGATACTAAAACGAGTGGCGCTGCGACTCTGACCGCTCGCAAGCCGATCCTCGATCTGCTCAAGGGGGCAGGAATTGCCTTTGCCGAGGGAAGCTCCGCAACTCTTAGTAATTCAGGCACATTGTTGGTGACCAACACCCCATCGGAACTCGATAAGGTCGAGCAGTTGGTGCAAACCATGAACAAGGCTCCTAAGCAGGTGAAAATTACCACCAAGTTCGTTGAAATCTCCCAAGAAAATAACGACGAGTTGGGCTTCGATTGGATCGTCAATCCATTCGGACTTTCCAATACGGTCTTCGGCAGTGGCGGAACTCGCGGAAACCAAGGTGGACGGACCGGTGGTGACTTCATCAATCCGATTGATGGAACCTCAATTGACGGGATTCCTGCTGGGGACAGCCAGTTCACTGACAACGGTGTCACCAACGGCCTTCGTAGCGGTGACCAAGCAATCAATCGCAACAGCATCGATGCGATCTTGAACAATCCAAGCCGAACCGCTCAGCGAGCCAATGTTGCTCCAGGCATCGCGGCTCTGACTGGTCTGTTCTCGGACGGCCAAGTCCAATTGATCATGCGGGGTCTTGCCCAGAAAAAGGGAGTCGATCTGATGACCGCTCCTTCGATCACAGCGAAATCTGGTCAAAAAGCGACGATCGAAATCGTTCGTGAATTTATCTACCCGACTGAATATGAACCTCCGGAACTCCCGAACAGCACCGGAAGTAGCTTCGGTGGTGGCAGTATTCTCGGCGGTTTGGGCGGCGGCGGTGGAGGTGGTAGTTTCCCAGTCACCCCGGCCACGCCTACTGCGTTCGAGACTCGGAACACCGGTGTCACGCTCGAAATCGAACCCACCATCGGTGAAAATGATTTTGTAATCGATCTGCGATTCGTGCCGGAAATCGTCGAATTCGAAGGATTTATTAACTACGGTAGCCCGATTCAGACTTCCTCCACGGATGCATTGGGCAATCCGGTCACCAACGTACTTACCGAAAACCGGATTGAAATGCCGGTGTTCTCCGCACGGCGCGTTAACACCGCCCTCACTATTTATGACGGCTATACGGTCGCTGTTGGTGGTCTGATGCGGGAAGACGTGCAAAACGTCGAAGATAAAGTTCCGATTCTTGGGGATATTCCGATTATTGGTCGTTTGTTCCAGAGCAAGTCCGAAAACCGCATCAAGAGCAATCTGATCATCTTCGTCACTGCGCAAATCATCGATGCGACCGGACGTCCTCTCCGCGGCGCGGATGCGGGTCAGCCGGCTTCTGTTTCCGCAGGTGCAGACTCGGGTCCGGGAGTGCTTCCTCCGATGGATTTACCACCACCCCCGTGATCGGGATTTGATCGCAATTTCAAGACGGGCGAAGGAGCGATCCTTCGCCCGTTTTGTGTGGTCTCACTTTGCCGTTCTTTTCTTGTATCGGCTAGGAGATCCCGTGATGGTCGTCAGCATGCGGATGATGGCGTTGACCGGCGGGATTGCTTCGGGGAAGTCCACGGTGTGTGGTATGCTCCGTGAAGTGATCTTGAGGATGGAAATCTTCGATTGCGATGCGGTGGTCCATCGGTTGTTGGACACGGACCCTGAGGTGGCGGCAGCCTTATCACAAATTTTCGGTGCTGCTGCTTTGGACGGTCGGGGAAAGGTGGATCGGCAGTTTCTGCGGGAACGAGTTTTCCGAGATGAACGTGCACGTTTTCAGTTGGAATCCATTCTTCATCCGCGAGTCCGTCAGGAATGTCTTGATTCCCGAGAAGCGGCTGCTACACGAGGGGCGGAATTATTCGTCGCAGACGTTCCGTTGCTGTTTGAAAAAGGATTCGATTTCGGCCAGACCCGAGTGCTCGTCGTGGCTTCTCGCCGTTCCACCCAGATTCAGCGCCTGAAGGTTCGCAATGGCTTCGATGGTCCGATGATCGAGTCGCTTCTCGCAGCACAGCTTCCGGTCCAAGAAAAAATGTCCCGTGCGGACGTCGTTTTTTGGAACGAAGGTCCACTCTCGGTCCTTAATTCCCAAATCCGCCGTTTCGCCCAAGCATTTCTCATGACCCTTCCTTACGAATCCGAACTTCCGGAATCCCCCTTACCGACCGCAACGATTTCCCCGGTGCCGACCTCCATCGACATCAATCAATTCCGTCTGAAGTCACTTGCAGAACTTCAGTCCCTTGCAGAATCAGTTCCTGCCAAAATTCAAGGTGGGCTGCCGAAAAGCCAGTTGGTTTACGAGCTGCTCTGCTTTTACGGCCACGATGGAACCGCCTTAGTCTGTGAGGGTATCCTCGAACAGGCCGCAAATAATTTTTCGATGCTCCGGGACGCCCAAAGGAGCTTCCGCCCGGGGCCAGATGATATTCATCTAAACTCAATTCTCGTACGCGATCTTGGCTTGCGGACCGGACAGAGAATCAAAGTCCGAGTGCGCGCCCCGAGAGAGCGGGATAAATATCTCTCGGGCTACGAAGTCTTGGAAGTGGAGGGCCTACCCTCCATTGGTTATCAAGCACCTACGGAATTCGATAAACTCACCCCGCTCTTCCCGGATCAGCGAATCCACCTCGAAGGGGAGGGGAATGACTTCCTCGGAGTGCGGGCGATTGATCTCATCGCCCCACTCGGCAAGGGCCAGCGCGGTATCATCGTCGCACCTCCTCGCGGTGGTAAAACGATTCTACTCAAACAGATCGCCCGCTCCATCCGAATGAATCATCCAGAGGTCGAGCTGATCATCTTGCTGCTAGACGAGCGGCCAGAGGAGGTCACTGATTTCGAAGAAACGGTCGGCGCGCAAGTCTATGCGTCCACCTTCGACGAGTCGCCCCGCCGCCATGCCCAGGTCGCGGATCTCGTGATCGAGCGGGCCAAGCGTCTCGTCGAGCAAGGCAAGGATGTCATTCTTCTGCTAGATAGTCTCACTCGTCTTGCCCGTGGCCATAACTCGGCGATGCAGGGTGGTGGCCCGATCGGCTCGGGTGGGGTGAGTCCGGTTGCCTTGCAGAAATCACGGAAATTTTTTGGAACCGCCCGCAATGTCGAGGAAGGTGGCTCGCTGACAATTCTAGCGACTGCTCTCGTGGAAACGGAAAGTCGTTTGGATGACGTCGTCTTCGAGGAATTCAAAGGCACGGGAAACATGGAAGTCCGCCTTGATCGCGAGCTCGCGGAGCGTCGTGTTTACCCAGCGATCCACATCCCGCAGTCCGGCACCCGGAATGATGACCGACTCTATCATCCAGATGAATTCTTGAAGGTGGTGGACGTCCGTAAGCAGCTCGCCCAGCAGCCCATCGGTGATGCGATCGAGACGCTGCTTGCGAATCTCAAGGCGACGAAGACCAACGCCGAGCTACTGCTCCGGGGACTCCGTTGAGAGGGGGAATGCGGTGGCAAAATTGGGTTTTTGAATGATGTATTTTCGCGCCAATGGCGTGCGTTTTCCCGGAACTGCTCCGTTGACACTGCTAGGACCGGTGCATAGCCTCCCGCGCCTTGTGCTGGGTTACGTGGACCACCGCTTATTTGTCCCAGCAGTCAATGCTTCTAACTCGATATCACCACAACGATGGCAACCAAAAAAAAGGCAGCGCAACCCGCAGCCAAGAAGACAGCTCCGAATGCCGCCAAGTCAGCGGTAAAGAAATCGGCAGCGAAAAAGACCGGCTCCACGAAGAAGGTCAAATATGTTTACAACTGGGGAGCAGGAAACGCTGACGGCGACGGCAGCATGAAACCCCTTCTCGGCGGCAAGGGTGCAAACCTCGCGGAAATGACCCGCATTGGTCTGCCAGTGCCTCCTGGATTCACGATCTCCACTGAGGTCTGCACCTATTTCTACGATAACCAGCGTACTTACCCAGCCTCTCTCCAAGCGGAGATGGAAGCGGGTGTGAAGAACATGGAAAAAATCATGGGCAGCAAGTTCGGCGACGCCAAGGGCATGCCGCTGCTCGTGGCCGTTCGCTCCGGTGCGCGTGACTCGATGCCCGGCATGATGGACACCATCCTCAACTTGGGCCTCAACGACGCGACCGTCCTCTCTCTAGCAGAAGTTACTAAGAACGAGCGTTTCGCATGGGATTGCTACCGCCGCTTCGTCCAGATGTATGGCGACGTCGTGCTCGGCGTGCAGAAGGCGGAAGGGGAAGACCACGAGCCATTCGAGGTGGAAATCGAATCCTTCAAACACGAAAAATACGGTAAGGACATCGTCGATTCCGAGCTCACGGCGGACGACCAAAAGGAACTCGTCAAGCGTTTCAAGGCGCTGGTTAAAGAGCGCACCGGCCAGAGTTTCCCGAGCGATCCTTGGGACCAACTCCGCGGCGCAGCGGGCGCAGTTTTCGGCTCGTGGATGAATGACCGCGCGATCGTTTACCGCCGGAAATATGGCATCCCCGCCGCATGGGGCACCGCTGTCAATGTCCAAGCCATGGTCTATGGCAACACCGGTAACACTTCTGGCTCCGGCGTCGCTTTCACCCGCGACCCTGCTAACGGTAACAATGAGTTCTGGGGCGAATACCTCATCAACGCCCAAGGCGAAGACGTCGTCGCCGGTGTCCGCACTCCGGAAAATGTCAGCACTCTCAAGGCAGCGCTTCCCAAGCCCTATGCCGAGCTGATGAAGGTCCGCAAGATCCTTGAAAGCCATTTCAAGGACGTCCAAGACATCGAGTTCACCGTGCAGGAAGGCAAGCTGTTCATGCTGCAAACCCGCAACGGCAAGCGCACCGCCGCTGCCTCGCTCAAGTTCTCGATGGACATGGTGAAGGAAAAACTCATCGACTGGGAAACCGCCATTTTGCGCAATCCTGCCGAACAGTTAGAACAGCTCCTCGCACCGATCTTCGACCTCGCCGATCTAGCGAAAGCCAAGGTCCTCGCCACCGGCCTGCCTGCCGGTCCGGGTGCTGCTTCTGGGAAAATCTATCTGAATGCCGAGCGCGCCGTGCTCGCCGAAGCCCGTGGTGAGAAGGTGCTCCTCGTCCGCACCGAGACCAGCCCGGAAGACCTCCGCGGCATGATCGCGGCGGAAGGGATCCTCACCTCCAAGGGTGGCGTCTCGTCCCACGCCGCACTCGTCGCTCGCCAAATGGGCAAGGTTTGCGTCTGCGGAGCCGGTGGTGTCGAGATTAACTACGACAAAAAAACCGTCACTGCCTCAGGCCAGACTTTCAAGGAAGGCGACTTCATGAGCATCGACGGCACCAGCGGCAAGGTCTTCGGCGGGGAGCTGAAGACTGCCCCTTCGGAAATCATCACCGGCATCGTCGATGGTGACAAAAAGGCGATGGCGACCGAGAAATTTAAGGGTTTCCAACAGCTCATGAAATGGTGTGAGCAAGCCACCCGCATGTCCGTCCGCACCAATGCCGACACCCCGGAGCAGACCCGGATCGCATTGGCATTCGGCGCGCAGGGCATCGGCCTCACCCGCACCGAGCACATGTTCTTCGAGGGCGACCGCATCGACGCCATGCGCGAAATGATCCTCGCCACCACCCTCGAAGCACGTAAGACCGCCCTTGCGAAACTCCTGCCCTATCAGCGAGAGGATTTCACCGGCATCTTCACCGTGCTCAAAGGTCTGCCAGCGACCATCCGCCTGCTCGACCCGCCGCTTCACGAGTTCCTCCCGCACAGCAAGGAGCAGCAGATGGACCTCGCCCGCAAGTTAGGCGTCAAGGTGGAAGCCATCATCCAGCGCGTCTCGGACCTCCATGAGTTTAACCCGATGCTCGGTCACCGCGGCTGCCGTCTAGGCATCGCCTATCCGGAAATCACCGAGATGCAGGCCCGCGCCATCTTCGAGGCCGCCGCAGACGTGGCGAAGAAGAAAATCAAGGTGAAGCCTGAGGTCATGATCCCGCTCGTCGGGTTCAAGCGCGAGTTCGACCTCCAAGCGGAGATCGTCCACCGCGTGGCCAAGGAAGTCATGGCCGAGAAGAAAATCACTTTTGAATACCAGGTCGGCACCATGATCGAAGTCCCACGCGGTGCGCTCACCGCCGACGAAATCGCGGAAAACGCCGAGTTTTTCAGCTTCGGCACCAACGATCTCACCCAGACCGCGCTCGGCATCAGCCGCGACGACATGGGTGCGTTCCTGCTGCCTTACGTTGAGAACGATGTGTTTGCTAAGAACCCATTCGCCACCCTCGACACCGTCGGCGTCGGCCAGCTCATCGAAACTGCCGTGGCCAAGGGCCGCAAGACTCGCCCAGACATCAAGCTCGGCATCTGCGGCGAACACGGTGGCGATCCAGACTCGGTGGTATTCTGCCACAATGTCGGCCTCGCCTACGTTTCTTGCTCGCCTTACCGCGTGCCAGTCGCCCGCCTCGCCGCTGCCCAAGCCGCGATCATGGAG
>JAYUHS010000159.1:0-10123 GCA_043766715.1 Luteolibacter sp. | reverse complement strand
AGCCGCACCAGATCAGATGTGATGACATCCCCACCTCGGTCGGACGTTTCCACCAACAGCCCGCCGTCCGTCATCGCCGTGATGCGGCTCACGTTGTCCACCGTCTGAGATCGCACGCCGGTTTGGAAAAAATGACCCGGCACCTGCGGCTCGTAGCTCTCGTCTAAAACTCCATCCAGCCCCAGCTTCACCAACGTCGAGCGGCAGCCCGCGCCGTAGGCCACCGGTTCCGCCGTCACGACGTAGATCGAGTCGCCATTCACCGCCAGCGATGCCCATTCCTCGATCCGCTGGTCCGCCAGAAACGTCGGATCCACCTGCCCGTCCTTGCGGAAAACCACTAGCCGGTTTCTCACCAGTCCATCCGCCGTCGCGAAATTTCCGCCCGCAAGCACCCGCCCGCCCGGCAGTGGCAGTAGAGAATTCACCTCGGCCGACCGTGTCGATTCCGGCGTGGTCCAGCTCGCGTCCTCGCTGCCATCCGCATTCAAGCGGCGCAGACCATCGACCAGCCATTTCCCGCCAGCCAGCGCCTTCACCGAGCGCACCGCACCCGGGCTGATGAACGCTGGATCTTCTGAGCCATCGGGCCGATAACGCCTCAACTTCGCAATGGAGTACGCCGAGCTACCGCCGCTTTCCGTGCGGCCATTCATCGCCACCCACGAGCCATCCGCCGCCTCCGCCCAAGCGAAGGGCTGGATCACCGAAAGCCAAAAATTTCGAGTCCGACTCAAGACCCCCGCTGCGGAATACCAATCGATCCGATGATCGCCCGCGATCGGCCCGGGCCAATAACTCCACCATGATCGGTCCGGCCCATACACCAGCCGGAACGCTCCCGCCGGTCCTGCGACCAGCTCCAGCGTCCGCGGTTCTGAAATTTCCATCACATCGCCCACCACGGTCCCCGCCGCATCCACCCGGAACACCCGCCGCGCCACCGGTTCCACGCCGAAATCCCAAGAATCCACCACACCCGCCAGCACCCACACACTGCCATCCGGACCCGGCACTGCCGCCAGCAAGTCAGTGACTGCCAGAGAAAACCCGGCACTCGCCCGCAGCTCCAGCACCCGGCGGCCATCCGCAAACTGGCGGATCACCCATAATTTCCCATCTCGCTCGAACTGTGGGTGGATCTCCTCACCCGCTAACCGATCAGGAAATGCACTCCCTCCAGTCGCTCCCGCAGCAGACACCTTGAGCCAGCCGCTCGCCGCCGTGGGTAACAGAAACCCACCACCTGCTAGCAAAAACGGCTGACTCTTACTCCCAGGAAGGCCACCCAACTGGATAGAATTTCCCCTCCCGAGATATCCCGGTGCTGGCTCGCTGCCCACCCCACCATTTACCCCCAGCTTGACCAGATCTCCTACCGGAAATCCGTTCACCCGCTCGAATCCACCGCCGATCCACGCCCGCCCATCCGCCGCCAGTGTGACCTTGTCCGGTGCCACCCATGCCCGGAGCTCCGGCGCGAAATTTTTATCCAGCTCACCCGGTCTCGCCACACCCACCGCACAAGCCAGTGCCCAAACTGCCCAGATTTTCGTGATCATCACTCTTCTATCCGCCGGGCTTGTGAGGTCGGTTTCAGAGAAAGATGATTCGCTTTAACGACTGTAGATTCGCTGAAGGGCTGGCGCATCCGTGCCAAGGAGTGCGCGGAGTTGGACAAAGTGGGTGCGAAAGGATTGGGTAGGGTAACAGCACCGCGATGAACGAGAATTTAAGAAATGGGAAGAATAGGAATGATGAGAATCATGGCTCTCATCCCTCACCAGAACGCGAGCGCATCCTGCCACCTCGCGGCGACTACCAGACGCTCCTCTCTTTCCAGAAAGCCGAGGTGGTCTATGACATCACCTTCCGCTTCGCTCACAAATATCTCTCCCGTGGAGACCGCACCGTGGACCAGATGATCCAGTCCGCACGATCTGGGAAACAGAACATCCTGGAAGGAAGTAAGGCCGCGCAGACTTCCAAGGAAATGGAAATCAAGCTCACCAACGTCGGACGAGCGAGCCTCGAAGAACTGCTTGCGGACTACCGCGACTGTCTCCGCGTGCGGGACCACGCCATCTGGGATAAGGACTCCAAGGAGGCCCGCTTCGTCCGGCGGCTGGGCTGCAAAACACCGCAGACCTACGAACTCTATCGCGAGTTCGTGGAGACCCGGCCACCCGAGGTCATCGCGAATATCACGCTTTGTCTGCTCCACCAAACGAACTACCTGCTCGACCAGCAGCTCAAGACTTTGGAAAAAGAATTTGTCGAAAAAGGCGGCCTGCGCGAACGCATGACTCGCGTGAGGCTCGCGAACCGCAATCTTCCAGAAAGAAAATGAGAGGCTTTCTAAGACGAAGAAATGGGAGTCATGGGAATAATAGGAATGATGGTTTTCTGGATTATCCCATGCTTCTCATATCTCCCATTCTTCCCATCTCTTCACCTAGCGCTGCCAAAGTTCACCAGAAAGAAGGCAGAGAATCTCCAGCGTGAGCCGCGCCTAGCAGGCTCCCCACCACCGCACCGCGGTGGCAGTTGTCGCCGCCGACCATCGCATTCGCGGTGATGCCTGCGGCGAAATCATCGTGATATTTCCACGCCAGATAGAGCGCGGCAGGCATGGCCTCGGCGATGTAGCAAGTCGGGCTGAAACGCTTACCGATGACGTGCTCGTCCGGCTGCTCACGCCATGACTCCGCCTTGTTTCCAGAAATCCAGTCGCCCGCCTCGCGCCGCATCGCCTCGCGCAGTGGCTCCCCTTCGGCCACGGCTAACAGTAATCTAGCGAGCGTCCCTGCCGCCCGCAGCACATCGCCATGGGCGTGAGTCAGGCCGACGTGCAGCTTGACGGTGCTCAGGACCTCCTCGCGTGGAGTGCCTTCGAGTGCTGCTACCAGCGCCGGGACCGTGGCTAAGCCGCCGATGTGTTCGTCATTGATACCACATTTCCGGGGCGGTTTGCCATTCGCGTAACGGGTGAAAAACGCGCGGTGATACTCCTCCGCATACGTGTCGCGGTTCCATCCCGGTTCTAGCATCAGGAAAATATAACGCTCCAGCCACGCATCCGCATCATAGCCGCCGCGTTCCTTGACGGCGGTGAAGAGCTCCTTCGCTAGGCGGAAGTTCAGCGTGTTTTCCCCGGCTTGAAGAAACTGGTGATAGTGAATTTCCCGCACGCCCCAGTATTGCGCCTGCTCTCGCAGAATGTCGCCACGCTCATTCGGCGGTGAGTAACTCGACCGCCATAGAATGCTGCCCGGGTGCGGATTCCGCGGCGGCATGAAGTGGTCCACCGTGCCGTAGTCCCGCCGCAGCGCATCGCGGTCATAATACCAATGCACCGGCATCGCCAACGCATCGGCAAGTAGGGATCCTTCATATCCAGCCTTTAAAAAACTCATCGCCGCTCCCTCGCCCCGGATGGCCCGCAGTCAATCCCGCGCTTTTAAAACGCCGACCATATCGAGTTGCGCGATCATCCGGCTGACCAGCGCGAACGATAGCACCGAGGCCGTCACCACCACCAAGATGGCGATGGAATAGGTGCCCGACTGGATGACGATGGGCAACCGCACCGTCTCCGTGCTGAAGGAAGACATAATGAAAAGCGCCAGCCCGCGACCAAACAACAGCCCGAACGGCAAGGCTAACAACACCAGAATGGCGAGCTCGCCCACCAGCACCCCACGTACTTCCGCTAGGGAAAATCCGACCACGCGTAACGTCGCCAGTTCACGGCTTCTCTCAGAAAGGGCGATGCGTGCGCTGTTATAAACCACCCCAAACGCGACGATGGTCGCCAGCACGAAGTAGAGCTTGCGGATGATGCCGATGCTCTTGCCCGTCGTATCGCGGAAGGCGGCGAGTTGGTCGCGTTTCACCATCACCACCGCAGCGGCAGGTGTGTCCTTGAGCGCCCGCATGAACTCGTCCCACCGGTTGTGATCCAGCGCTAGGTAGGCTCCATTTACCGTGTCACCCTCCTTCATTTCCCGCCGTAGCGCGGAAATGTCCATGTAGGCCGCCACCCCCGCGAAGTCGGTGACCAGACCCCGGATCGGGATGCGGAGCGTGGGACGCCGCCCTTCGAGGACCTCCACTTCTACCTCGTCGCCTATTTCCGCGCCGAGCACTTTTGCTAACATCGCAGACATCAGTAAGCCGTCGTCCGGCATGGAAATGGCGTGTCCCGTGTCGTCGAGCAGGCGGTTGAGATTCGCACCTTTTGCGATGCCAGTGACTGCCAGCTTGCGGTGGCGGTGGCCGAATTTTAGCCGTGCTTGGACACTGCGGATCGGCTCGGCACGGATGACCCCGGGCAGGTGCTCAAGGTCATGAAACCCACGGCCCGACCCCGGCTCTGTGAGAAAAACGGCCACGTCTTGGCGCTGTTGGCTGCTCCACTGGAAGGTGAGTAAGTAGTCGATGCTGTCCGCCATCGCCCCAGGCAGAACCATCAACCCCGTCGCCAGCGCAAGTCCGCTCGAAGTGAAAACTGCCTGCCACGGGCGGCGCTCGATGTTGCGTAGCGCCATGCGGAACACCGGACTGAAGAACCGCGTCAGCCCCAAGCGCTCAAAGAGCGATGGCTTGAAATCCGCCGGCGGCTCCGGCCGCATCGCCTCGGCGGGCGGGAGTTTCACCGCCTGCCAAACCACCGTCAGCACCCCAAGCACCGAAGCACCAAGACTGATGAAAAGCGCAAGCCAGAGCGCGCTATAGTCCATTTGAAAAACCAGCGCAGGAAACCGGAAGAACAACGTGTACATCCCGACAAGCTCCGCGCCTAACAAACGCCCGCCGACTCCACCCATCACCGTCCCCAACATGCCGATGACGAGCACGTATTTCATATAATGGCCACCGACCTGCCACGAGGAATAACCCAGCGCTTTCATCTGCGCGATCTGCTCGCGCTGGAGTCTCACAATCCTCGCCAGCACCGCATTTACCATGAACGCCGCGACGCTGAGAAATACTAACGGATACGCGACCGCCAGCGAGGTGAGCACCCTCAGCTCGTCGTTGAGCCGCTGCGCAGAGGCTTGTTCCCCACGGGTGAATGCACCACCCGCACCATACGGCTCTAACAGCCGATCCATTTCCTCGATCACCGGCTCAGGCGCAGCACCCGGCGCAAGGTCGAGGATGACATCGTTGAACGCACCATCTAAGTGATAGGCCACGGCCAGTGCGCGGTAGTTCATCCAAATCACGCTGAAGCGCTTGTGGTTCGGTAGGGTTTCACCGGCCCGTGCTTCGAAGACGTATTCTGGGGAAAGCCCGATGCCACAGATGTTTAGGGTTTCACGGCGACCGTTGATCACTGCTACGAGCGAGTCCCCGATGTGCAGGCCGTTAGCCTCGGCGAAGGATTTGCCTAACACGACCTCGCGCCGTTCATCGGAGCGGGGAAGTCTGCCGGTGCGGAGAAATAACCGGTTGAGCTTCTGTGGTCCGCCGTCCTCGGGTAGCGAGATGATGTGGCCGGTGGCAGGCTCGGAGATTCCGGGTAAATCCAGCGTTACATCCACTGCCACGCGGGTCTCCACGGTGGCGACGCCGGGGAGGATCGCGAGCTGCCCCGCGACGGAAAGCGGTGCGCGCTTGAGCGTGGCGAAGATATCTGCCATCGCATATTTTTGATAGTAAGCATTCCGCGTGCTATCGATCGTTAGAATCAAGCTGCGCGTCATGATCATCATCGCTAGGCCGCAGGCCATCACTAGGCTCACGGCGAAGACTTGGCCCTTCATCTTCGCTAGATCGCGCAGCAGCTTGCGGTCGAGTGGGGAGATCATGGAAATGGATAGGACTTATGGGGCTTATAGGACCTATGAGGTATCACCATTTCAGCGCGGAGGCGGGAAGGCGGGTTTCATTTCGGTAAGAATGAATGATTTTCCCATCCGAGAGGTGCAGCACGCGGTCCGCCATTTCCGCCATCACGACATTGTGAGTGATGATGACGGTGAGGGTGCCGAGTTCGCGGTTGATGCGCTCCACCGCCTCTAACACGGCGATGCCGGTAGTGACGTCCAGCGCCCCCGTCGGCTCGTCGCATAGCAGCACTTCCGGTCGTTTCGCGATGGCGCGGGCGATGGCGACCCGCTGCTGCTCACCACCGGAAAGCTGGGATGGGAAATGGTCCATCCGCTTTTCGAGTCCCACCATTTCAAGTGCTTCCTCCGGTGTCATCGGGTCGCGGGAGATGCCGGTGATGAGTGCGACATTCTCGCGCGCTGTCAGGCTGGGGATGAGATTGTAGAACTGGAACACGAAGCCCACGCAGTTCCGGCGGAAGAGCGTGAGCGTGTTCTCCTCCGCCCCATTGAGCGGCCAGCCTTTATAAATCAGCTCACCAGAAGTCGGCACGTCGAGCCCGCCGAAGATGTTGAGCAGGGTGGATTTCCCGCTGCCGGATGCACCTAGCAGACAGACGAGTTCGCCCGCACGGAGTTCGATGTCCACACCGTGCAGCGCCACGACATCCAACTCACCGGTGCGGTAAACTTTGCTCACCCCCCGGGCTTGGAAGACAACTCCGCTCGAAATGGGTGCGAGAGGCGAAGTGGCATTCATCGGGCAGCGGCGGGTTACCAGTCCGTGCCCAAGCCATTTCGGCCTGCCAGTTCGAGTAGCTCCTCCCGCATCGGCCACTCATCCGGGCGCTCGCTGATTTCGTGGCGTTTGCTGGCACCTTTGAGCGTCATGCAGCCGGTGTTGTCGCCGATTCGGCGGATGGATTCGACTTCTTCAGCAGTGAACCGGACATCCGGCATTTTCCCGAACTCACGGATCTTGTCTTCGATCAAGCGTGCCCCTTCGCCCGCTTCTTGGATGAAGGTCGGGACGACGCTTTCCACGGACGGATGGCTGAGATTCCAGATCGAGGCGAATTGGATCATCGATAAGCCATATTTCTCGGCGAGCGGCCGCATGGATTCGACCTTTTCCATCCCGCGTTTCACCCAGCCTTCTGGCCGATAGGTGCGGTGGTCACCGGGTTTGAAAGCGTGGTCGGGGCCATCGAGATCATCATGGAAAATACCGCCATAATCGACGACGCGGGTCATCACCTTGACGCCGTGTTTTTCACAAATCGGCAAGGTCAGTCCGACGGGCCATGGCTCTAGCGGGTTGAGAATCAGCATCGCCCAGTCGATTAGCGGGCCGAACTTTTCAAGGCAGCCGACGAGGTCGAGCGAAAATCCATTCGCCGGACCGGGCGCGATGCCGAGGCGCTGGGTTAGACCGAGATCCTTCGCGGCGGCGAGTGCTTCCCAGAGCGGCTCGCTGGTGAAGCCGCTGTTGTCAGGATTATGAAGCATGAGTAGGTCAAAATGGTCGGTGCCGCAGCGTTCGAGTTCCTTGGAACAGGCCATTTTCACGAAGTCCGCGTAGCCTTCTGGGCCGCGCAATTCAGGATCGGTGAAGCGCGGGTAGCCTTTACTCCCTTGGCGCTGACCTTCGTAGAAATCATGGCCGATCATTCCCACAAGGCTATAGGTGCTGCGATCTATTCCTCGTAGGGCGACGCCTAGCAGCTCATCCGCCTTACCATTTCCATAGACGTCGGAGGTGACAAACGTGCGGACTCCCGCCTCGTAGGCCGTCTCAATGCAGCCGATGAAGCGAGCCTCCGAGAGGGTTTCGCCGAAGTGCATGAAGCGTCCGCCGCTCCAAGTGCCGTATGCCGTCGTGGTGGGTTCCATAGTAAAGAAATTCGTGTGACCCCTGCCTAAGCCCGCGAAGACTGAGGGTCAATACCTAGCGCGGGGCTGGATTTCTGATTTCCCGGTCACGCCTCAATGAGAGAGAAAACCTCGCGAGCTGTCACCCTAGGAACCCCAGCGGTGGGGTGACGCTGTTAGCGGCGTAGAAGTTGCCGATATTCGGCAGGATGAGAGGCAGGCTGGACTGCGGGACGCCCAGCCAGAGCGCGAGCTCGGCGAAGTATTGGTCACAACTGGTGGTGGGAATCAGGCGGCCGCGACCGGTGTCGAGCGGGTTGATTTCCGGGCCGCTTTCTGGATTGAGCGCGAGGCTGGGATACTGGCCGTAGATTTTTTTCCCAACCACACTGCCGCCCATGACGAAGTGATTTCCACCCCACGCGTGGTCGGAGCCTTGGTCATTGCTGGTCAGAGTCCGGCCGAAATCCGAACCGGTAAAAAGTGTTATCTGATTCTCGACGCCGAGCGCGACGAGCTGCGCCCAGAACGCGCCGATTGCGTCATCGACCTCTTCTAGCATCCCAAGCTGGAGCGCGAGCGTGTCACTGTGGTGATCCCAGCCACCGCGATTGACGAAAAATGTCTGCCGCACCGCACCGAGCGTCGTGCGGCCCATGATGGCCTTGCAAACTTGCCGGAGCTGACGACCGAGCACGGTGTTAGGGAAAATGATATTTCCCGGTAAGGTTCCGGCGGTAGCTCCGTGATATAGCGAGTAAGCTTCCTGTGCGGTGCGGCGTTTTTGCTGATAGGTCTGCTGGAGTAAGTTACTATAATTTTTAGCAAGCAGACCATCGACCGCAGCGCTGGCAGCATTCGTAAATCCTTGGTCTGCTAGGTAGTCTTGTGCATAGCCTTCCAGCGCGACAGCCCCGCCTTCCGGTTCGCTGGAGTTCCCTGGATCGACTGCGTATTCGGCACCAGTGACGCCGCTCTGGAACACATTACTACCATCCATGGAAATATTCATGGAGACGGCTTGGTTCGGATTGATGTCCTTAATGAGATCCATCATTTTCCCAGCCCAGCCGATACCAGAACGGCTATGCGGGACGCTGGTTTGCCATTGCTCAATCTGGTCGGAATGGGAATACAAACCTAACGGCAAATGTTTAGCCGCAGCGATGACTTGACTGCGATTCTGTACTGGCTCGATGAGTGTGCCGACATTCGCGACGAACGCCGCATCCCCTGCCGCGAAACGCGCCGCGAGATTTGGCATCGACGGATGAACGCCAAAGGTCCGGCCCGGTGTATTGAGCGGGTGGATTTCGTGAAGGTGTTGCAACGCCGACGGGTCTTTGCTCAACGTGAGATTACCACGGCTGTTCGCATATTCCTGATAGGAGTCCACATGGGTGGCGGAGGGTCCACTGAAAGGCGTGAGTAAGTTATAGCTATCATTTCCTCCACTTAGAAATAGACATATAATCGCCCGATATTCCCCGGCGAGTGGCGGCGCAGCATTGGCGATGCTGCCTGCAAGCCGGAGATTGATGAGTGTACTTAGCAACGGGATCGAGCTGATAGCAGCACAACTGGAGGAACCGAGAAATGAGCGACGTTTCATAAGGTGAATGCGGGATTGAGAATCCGGCTTGAAGACGAGTCGAATTCCGGTAGCCTATGGAAGTGATTGCGACAAACCACGAAGAGCCGGTTCAAATACTTCTGGATAGATTTCAGAAGCTGGAAGGAGAATTCGCCCGAGTGCAGACCGAGCTTCAAGACCTTAAAATTAAGCTCGCGACGATTGTGCTCCCAGCCCAAGAAGCACCACAACCGCTGAGTCGGGCAGAACGCGTAGCGAAGGCACAGCAGGAGATTTTCACTGAATACGATTCGTTGCTGAGTGAACTCGCAAAATAGGCTCCAATGAAGTTCGAGTTTTTGGAAGTCGAAGATGTCCATGGGATTCATGAAGAGTCCTTGAAGCGCTATGGAGGAGCAACGGGATTGCGAGAGCCTGGCTTGCTTGATTCTTCTCTGGCCGCAGCACTCAACACCTTCCTCTACACGGGCGGTGATGAATTTGATATCGCAGCGGCATACGCTTTTCACCTCGCCGAATCGCAGTGCTTCTTCGACGGTAACAAACGAACTGGCATTGGAGCTGCCTTGTTGTTTTTGAAGTTGAACATGATCGCAGCTCACGGAACTCCGATCATCGAAAAGCGGCTCTACAACGCCATGATCGCCATTGCGAAACATGAACTCGATAAGGCCGGACTTGCGGCACTTTTCAGAGAAATTTTCCATTAGTCCAATCATCTTTGGACGGCGAATTCAGGGCTTGAAACGATGAGATAGATCGCAAGCTTGAGTCGATTTTTCGGCCAATCCCAACCACTACCCGGCCCGATGCGGTTGAG
>JAYUHS010000158.1:0-25853 GCA_043766715.1 Luteolibacter sp. | reverse complement strand
AGTGGCAAGGCCGGTATCCCCGACTTGCTCTGCCATGGCGGCAGCGGCATGCTCGAAGCCGCTCATGCATTCTTGGAAATAACCGAACGTCGGGAAGCTCTTGCAGACCTCGGGCAGTCCGCCGTGAGGCCAGGTGGCCATGACGAGGCCACCCTCGCCAGCGAGGGCGTAATGGCGACCGGAGTGCGGTTTCATTTTTTCCCGGAAAACCCCCATGTCGGGCACGAAGTTGTATTTATAGAGGCTAGTCATCGCCTGCCGGAGCTGGGCCTTGTCGCCGATGGGTGGCAGGCCGACTTGGGCGAGCCAGAAATCCCCGAGGCACATGTCGATGTGGCTGCCAGGGCCGACATGCACCGGCAGCAGCTCGGCCTCCGTGACCTTGGCCTTATAAAATCCAGCGGCCTTGTCGAAATATCCGGCGTAGGCGGTGTTGCCCTTGGCGACGATTTCGCGCCAGCGAGTGGCAAGGCCGGTATCGCCGACTTGCTCTGCCATCGCGGCGGCGGCGGTGAGTCCGGCCAGATAAATGCCGACGATCCACGGGATCTCGCCGCCCCATTTCGCGTCTAGCGTGTTCTCGAAGCGGCGGGTGAAGATGCCGTCATTTCCGCTGGGTTTGTCCTTGGCCTCGGCGGTGACGAGGAACTCGGTAGCCTTCTGGATGTGGGGCCAGTTGCGCTTGAGAAACTCACCGGTGGGATCGCTGAGGTGCTCGCGGTAGCAACGGAGCAGGATGCCTGCTTGGCCGTCGATGCACTCGACATCGTGGACGAAGGTGCCACGGAACTTAATACTTCCAGCGGCAGTCATCACTTCTGGGGTGAAATCCGTGCGCTCGCGGAGGTCGATCTCGAGCTGGGGAAATAACCGTCCGGCGCTCTGGCCGTAGTGCCAGACGTGGGTGCAAGTGCCGGGGCAGCAGCCGGTGCCTTCCCAACCCCAGACCCGGCCCTTGCTCATGCGGTAGGTGCCATTCGTGTTCAGGGCGGAGACGGTCCAGAGTGAGCGCTCGAGTAGCCAATGCGGTAGCGTGCCACGGTCGTCGCCGGTCTCGCTGCCATACCAAGTGTCGCGGAAACGGTGGGTGAGGCCGGATAAATGGGCCATTTCCTTGGCAGTATGCGTCACGACTGCGGCGGCGTCGGTGAAGCGCTCGCTGACCCAGCGGCGCGGGTCCGGCATCCCGGCCATGTCGGGGTGGAGGCCGGGGAAATGCCAACTGATGACCACGGTTGTCTTGATTTCGCCACGGGCGGGAATGACCAACGGCACCCGCACGGCCATTTCTTGGACCTCGCTGAGTGGGGTGTCCGCCTTGGCCATTTCGCTGCCACGGCTGGCTTGGGCTTGGGCCTTGTCGCCGAGAATCGCCAGCGCCATCGAGCCCCAATCGCGGAGAGTTTCGAGCTTGGGCGTGGACTCGGGCGCACCGGCGGGCTGGGCGACTCGGCCCATCACCATGGCCCCGTTTGGCAGGGGGATCACCTCGGCGACTCGCCGCAGCTCGCTGGCGGCTGCTGCCTCGCGGATGGCGGCGTTTTCGAGAAATGCCTCGAGACCGACGCTGACGGCAGCGGTGCCGGAGTTTTTCAGGGTGATTTCCATGACGGTCACCGGCAGGCTGGAGTTGTCGTAATCCAGCGGGATGAACGGGGAAAATGTCTCGATTTCCGCCGAGATCGGGCTGGCGGGGTCTCGCAGCTGGATGGTGGCGATCGGGAATTGGCCGGTGAATTTCACCTGTGGAAATCCGCTGTGGTCGAGCGGGGTAGGCTTGCCGTTGATGTGCAGGACGAGGCCTTGGCGGATGTTCCATGGCGAGACCATCTTCGAGGGATTGATGTAGTTCGCGCCGTCTCGCTCGCGCATCGGCTGTTCCTTGGTGCCGCCGTTCGGGATGCAGCCTTCGTGGGGGACGTTAAAAATATCCCAGCCCCACAGCCGGCCATCGCCGCCGACATAGACCGTGCCCGTGCCGATGCCCGCCACCGGCATCCCGATGTGCTCCAGCGCTGCCCAGTCCTGCCATGCCGAGGGTTTCCCCCGCGCCGTCAGTGAGGCCAGCCATGAGGCGCTGAGTTTTTTATCCAGCGGCACCGGGTGCTTCGAGTCCAGTCCGAGACCGACGTTTGCATTTGCGGAAAAGGGCCCAGCAAAGGCGCGTGGCGAGAGCAGTGCGGCAGTGCCGAGGCCGGTGAAGCGCAGGAAATCACGGCGCGTCGGTGAGCAGCAGCCGGAGGCGGGAGAACAAGGAATTTCACTCATGTGGATGGGTCAGGTAGAAATGCAGAAACTCCCTTTACGGTGAGTTCGGCGGGATCATTCACTCACCTCTGGGCTGTCCGAGGCAAGCGCTCAATTCATGCCGTGGGCGGTGGCAAATGCGGAGGCTCCTTGGGGATCATTGCTGGGCCAGTTCCGATAGATGACGCGCAGGGTCTCCTCCTTGAGTGGGCCAGTGGGCAGGGTCATGGCCCATTGCTCGGCGACTTTTGGCTCATATTCCGCGACGGCTTCGGCATAGGCGTGGACGGCGGCCTGCTTGGCGGGACTCTCGGCGGTGGTGGCCAGCCAAGTGCCCGCGCCATGATAATCTTGCCGCGTCCATTGGCCGATGAGTTCTTCCACAGGCTTCGCGACGCCATCCGCCGGTAGATTTTTCCCAAGCCACTCGACCCACCGCCCCGTATCCTCGCGGGTGGAGAAATAGCTCAGGCCGCTGGCAAACTCGGTCTTCTCCTCGGCGGTGAACTTGGACTTGGAAATCCAGCCCGCCATGGCCTCGATCCCTTGGGTGCCGAGGTTTTCTGCAAGGCTGGCGAGGGCGCTGCTGCGGATTTCCCCCTTCTCTGCGGGATCGGTGAGCGTCCCGAGGTGCTCGCGGAGTGCGGTGAGGGCGGCGGTGCGGGTCTCGGGGTTGGTGCTTCCGGCTTCCATGATCGCTTTCACAGCGTCGTCCGGGTCGGTGAGTGCCAGCTCGGTGGTGAGCTTGAAGGCTCCGCGTGGGTCGGACTTGGCGGCACCGCGGATGAGTTCGCAGGAGATTTGATCCT
This sequence comes from Luteolibacter sp., assembly GCA_043766715.1. Lineage (GTDB taxonomy): Bacteria > Verrucomicrobiota > Verrucomicrobiia > Verrucomicrobiales > Akkermansiaceae > Luteolibacter. The sequence continues at coordinate 22,797 of JAYUHS010000158.1, read as the reverse complement.
CGGCGAGTTCGGGAAATTTCGCGGTGTTTTGGCGCAGCCACTCCCGGGCGGCGGCGGGCTGGGTGGCGGCGAGATGGCTGAGTGCCTCGGAAATCAAGTCGCTTCGCAGGTCGCTCTTCACCAGTAGATCCGAGCACTCGTGGATCAGGGTGAGTGCGGACTCGGGGGCGGTGGCCACGCGCTGGAGGATGGCGAGGCCGGTGATTTCCCGCAGGGCCTTCTCGGGGAGTTGTGGGTTTTTCCGCAGCGCGGTGAGGGTGGTGCGGAGCTGGGACTCGGTCAGGGTGGCGAGTTTCGCCATGAGGAGTTCGGATTGCTTGGTGTATTCCTCGCTATTCCGGCCGTGGGTCTGGGCGGTTTCTGCGAGTGTCGCGGCCATGGCGCTGACTTGGGCCGCTTGGGCGTGGGCTTGTTTTTCCAAGTCCTCGCGTTGGAGCTTGGTCAATCTCGAGCCGCCTGAGAGTGGGAGGATACCGAGCTTGGCTGCGGCCACTTCGAGCGATTGGTAGTGGGCTTGGGCGCTGGAGAGGCTGCGCTGCTGGAGCAGACAGGGCACGGCGGCGAGGCCGAAAATGAGCAGGGAAATCGCGGCAGACTTTTTCATCGGCATGGGAAATGAGTGCTACTTCAGATCCGCGAGGGCTGCTTCCCGGCGCTTGGGGTCCTTGATTTTTCCGGCGAGCGCGATGGCCTCTGGGCTGGAGTCGCCCGCCCCGGTGCTGGCGAGGAAGCCGGTGATGATGTCGTCATTTCCACCGCGTTGGTGGTAATCTGCGACCAGTGCTGCGGCTTGGGCGAAGCTGAATTCACCGTCGTCTTGGATCGCTTGGGCTAGGGCTTCCCCGGTGAGGCGGTCCACGGCGGTGGGAGTTTGCTGGGTAAGCAGGGTCCGTAGCTGGTCCACATCACTGCCGGTCACGGCACGCTCACTGGCGATTTCCTCGAGCTGGCTCGCGGCTGCCGCTCCCCATGCCACGGCGCGTTCCTCGGGGGTGGCGTGGATGGCGGTGAGAAACTGGATGACTTCCGGCGAGTCGCCACCGGGGATCACTTGGGAAATCAGATAGCTCAGGGCCTCTCCGCGCTCCGCCTGTGGCACCAGTTGGCGTAATAGATCCATGTAGGCTTGCTGGCCGGGAAGCCCCATCCCCTCCGTATCCATCTGCTCCATGGCAGTCCGGCGCTGGTCTTCTGGCAGGGCGGCGAGCCGGGCGGCGGCGGCCTTGGGGGTGGTGGCGAGCAGTTGGCCGAGCAGGGCTGCCTCGAACTCCAGCCGCGCTTCACTCTGCCCGTCTAGCGACTTACTCTCGAACCGACCCGCCGCGATTTCTCGGTCGAGCCAAGCACTGGCTGCGGCTAAATCTCGCTTCGCCCACTCGCCTAGCGCCCCGGCGAGCTGCCAGCCCACCTTGTCCGACTCGTCTTGGATCCGGTCCGGAAATCTCGCCAATACCAGCGCCGGATCCTGCTTGATCAGAGCCTCCACGAGGGACTCCTCCAGCAGGGACTTCGCTTCCGCATCCAGGCCCAGTGCGGAAATTTCATCCAGCGCGGCGAGCAGCTCCGGTGTCGTCATTTTTGCCAAGCGCAGTTCGTAGCTTTCTAGTGCTGGGTCTGCCGTGGCGCTGTCACCTTCCTGCGCGGCGGTCATCCGCTGGGCGAGGTTCTTCCAGTCGAGTGGTTGATCCGCAGACTTCAGCCCGGTCTTGAGTTTCTCGGAAGTGGCCGTGGGTGGGTGAGTCTTCTCGGCTGTCGCGATCTTCTGGTGGAGCGCTTGGGACTGAGTGGCCAGCGCAGTTGTGGACTGGTGTTGGAAAAAACTCCACAGGGCGAGTCCGGCCAGTGCCAATCCGAGGGGGATGAAGTGCAACGGTTTCATGAGCGATGACTCCTGCCGTAGCCCGTCTCCGCTGTCAAGAATGGCGGCGTGACCCCCCGGTTCACGGCGAGGAAAGTGCTTGTCATCACCGGGGGCATTCCCTATGCACCAGACGCTATGAAAAAGCCATTTACCCTCCCCAGCCTACTGTGCCTCGTCCTCGTTAGTTTCGCTAAAGGCCAAACCATCCCGAACTACCCCGCTGCGAATCTCACGCTCGGTCAGCTCAGTTTCACCACCAACGCCGCCGCCACCACCGCAAGCGGACTGAACAATCCCAGCGCCGTCGTCGTCGATCCTGTCTCGCGCAAGGTCTTCGTCGCAGATGAAAATAACAACCGCGTCCTCCGCTACGGCAGTGCCGCCGCGTTGGCCAGTGGGGCCGCGGCAGAGGCCGTCCTCGGTCAAGCAGATCTCACCTCTGCGGTGAATCTCGCCCCTCCCACCGCCCAGAGCATGGTCGCTCCCAGTGGTCTGTTCCTCGATCCGCAAGGTCGCTTGTGGGTCGCGGATAATGGAAATAACCGCGTCCTCATGTTTACCGCAGCCGTCGGCGCCGCCAGTGGTGCCGCAGCAGACCGCGTCTATGGCCAAGCGACCTTCACCACCAGCAGCTCCGCCACCACCGACGTCGCCATGGACAATCCCGTCGGCGTCTGGATCGACTCCGCCGACCGGCTGTGGGTCGCAGATAGCTCGAACAACCGAGTCCTCCGCTTCGATGCCATCACCAGCAAGCTCAGTGGAGCCGCAGCAAATGGCGTCCTCGGCCAGCCGAATTTCACCACCAGTGCCTCCGGAAATACTGCCGCGCAGCTCTATGTGGCCAATGCCCTCGCCGTCTCCCCCACCGGCGCACTCTTCGTCGCCTCCACCGGAAATAACCGCGTCGTCCGCTTTGATAATGCCGCCGCCCTCGCCAATGGGGCCAACGCCACTGTCATCTTCGGCCAGCCAGATTTCACCACCACCAGCAGCAGCGCCACTGCCGTGAAAATGACCAGCCCCCGTGGACTCACCGTCACTTCCAGCGATGCACTCTGGGTCTGTGATACTTCGACTAACCGCGTCATCCGCTTCGACCAAGCCTCCACCCGCTCCAGCGGTGCCGCAGCAAATGGAGTCGTCGGCCAGCCAGATTTAGTCAGTGGCGGCTTCACCACCCTGAATGCCAAAGGACTCAACGCCCCGTCCCGCAGCCCATTTGTCGATTCCACCGGCAGCCTCTGGGTGCCAGACCAGAGTAACCGCCGGGTCCTGCGCTACGCACCGCTGCCAGTCGTCCTGCCAGATGTCACCGCGCCGCTGCTCACCCAGACCGGGAAAACTCCCAAGTCCACCGCCAGCAAGTTCGTCAAAATCAAAGGCCGGGCCAGCGACGCCAGCGGCATTCGTAACGTCCGCTACCGTGTGAACAAAGGCCCCTTCACCCTCGCCACCGGCAAGACCTCATGGAATTTTAAGGCGAATCTAAAGAAGGGTAAAAACACCATCACCATCATCGCCACCGATAACGCCGGTAACCCCAGCCTCAGCCGCGTCATCAAGATCACCCGCAAGTAAGCCTACCTCTCTCCTCTTCCCTAAAAACTGAACCCCGAAAACGATGCACTCGAAATCTCTCCTCCTCGCAGGACTTGCCCTCACCACCGCCTCCGCCTTCGGCAAAACCATCCCCAACTACGCCGAGGCGAGCCTCGTCCTCGGCCAAGTGGACTTCACCTCCAAGCTCGCGCCCATTCCACCGAATGCCGCTTCGCTCTATGATCCCGTTTCCGTCATTGTCGATCCCGTCACCCGCAAGGTCTTCGTCGCCGAGGAGGGAAATGACCGCGTCCTGCGCTACGCCAGTGCGGATGCCCTTGCCAATGGCGCGCAGGCAGAAGCCGTCTTCGGCCAAGCGCTGTTCACGACTGACACCACCGCCGTGACGAGCAATCAATTCGGTGACGACCCTGAGTCGATCTTTCTCGATGCGAAAGGCCGGCTGTGGGTCCCCGATTTCGACGGGAATCGGGTGCTTCGCTTCGACCTCGCCGCCATCCGAGACTCCTCCCCCAGCGCGGACCGCGTCTATGGCCAGCCAGATTTCACCACCGGCACCGCTGGCGTCACCGCGGCGAAGATGAGTCACCCCTACGATGTGTGCGTGGACTCCGCCGACCGGCTATGGGTTGCGGATTCGGGAAACTACCGCGTCCTCCGCTTCGACTCCATCACCACCAAGCCCAGTGGTGCACCGGCGGATGGGGTGCTCGGCCAGCCGAACTTCACCACCAACACTGAGGGTAGTGGAAACAACGGGCTGCAATTCCCAACCGGTGTGACCGTCTCCGCCAGCGGCACGCTTTATGTCACTTGTAATACTGCACACCGTATCCTGCGCTTCGACAACGCCGCCGGATTAGGGGCGAATGCTCCGGCAAGTGCAGTGTTCGGCCAGCCAGACTTCGCCACCGTTACCTCAGGAACCACCGCAGCGAAAATGTTCGAACCCTGCGGCGCATGGATCACCCCAGACGACTCACTGTGGGTGGCGGATACTAGAAACAACCGGGTCTTACGTTTCAGTAATGCCTCCACCAAGCCTAGCGGTGCCGCCGCAGATGGCGTGCTCGGTCAGCCAGATTTCACCTCGTCTCTCTCAGCCGTCACCCGCCAAGGGATGAATCAACCGTATTACCGGCCATTCGTCGACACGACCGGTAGCCTCTGGATCGCAGACGGTAGTAATAACCGCGTCCTGCGCTTTTCCCCGGACGCCACCCCGCCGCTGCTCGCTGTCACCGCCCCGGCTAAGGTCACCAAGAAACCGGTGGTCACACTCAAAGGCACCGCCTCCGACACCTACGGCATTTCCAAAGTGGAATACCGCATCGGTAAAGGACCACTCAAGCTCGCCACCGGCACCACCGCTTGGAGCTTCAAGGCTAAGCTGAAAAAGGGCAAAAACACCATCACCGTCACCGCCACCGACGTGGACGGCATCAAAAGCCTCCGCAAGATCATCAAAATCACCCGCAAGTAAGCCCGTTCCCCATCCGGCGGTGCTGTATCAGATCCCCGACACCACTGCCGGACCCTCGCTACCGCTGTATCAGATCCCGGACACCACTGCCGGACCCACGCTACCGCTGTATCAGATCCCGGACACCACTGCCGGACCCTCGCCACTGCTGTATCAGATCCCGGACACCACCGCCGGACCCTCGCCACTACTGTATCAGATCCCGGACACCACCGCCGGACCCACGCCACCGCTGTATCAGATCCCCGACACCACTGCCGGACCCTCACCACCGCCATTTTCCCCTTAAAACAACACCCCACACCCAAGAACACCCGCCCCATGCCCACGACCGAGCCTTCCAAGTTTGCTGAAAACCAATTCCTCAGCAGCACCGCCCGCAGCTTCCCTCTTATGAGTGAGATCCTTGCCGACACCCTACCACGGGCGAGCACCATCACCTCCGGGATGCCGGAATTCAGCAGCGTCATCACCGCCCTCGCCACCGTCGCCAGCACTTGGAACAGCGGCGAGACCCTCATCGCCAATGCCGACGCCGCCCTTCCCGGTGCCACCTTCGCCTTCGACGATAAAATCGCCGCCCTCACCCGCCGGCCAGATGCAGACACCGCCAGCCTGCTCGAAAGCTGGGACACCACCATCCGCAGTCAAGTCGCCTACCAAGGGCCGATTTATATGACCCTGCTCCCCGCCGGCCGGGAAACCGTCACCACCGGCACTCGTGAGGAACAGCTCGATGCGATCCGTGACTTCGGCCAGCGGCTCACCGCCCAGATTGCCAAGCCCGTGCTCGTCACCCTCGGCTCCACCGTCACCACCTATGCCACTGCCGCCCGCGCCCTTCGCACCGCCCAGACGAATGCAAAAGGCGCGCTCGAAGCAGCCCGCCTCGCCCAAGAACCGCGCCGCCTCGCCGCCGCCGCCGCTCTCTACGCCCTCATCGGCCAAGGCATGGTCACCTGGAGCACCAATCCCGCCCGGGTGGACACCCTCTGGGACGTAAATATTTTACGGAACGCCCCCCAGCTCGTGCCACCCGCACCGCTCGACACCACCTGGGTCCCCGCCACCCGCACCCTTTCCACCACCGCCCTCCCCCTCGGAGCCACCCGGCTGGAAGCTTGGCGCGTCGGCCCCGGTGCCATGCCCGAGCTCCTCCTCACCGCCGGTCCCGGAGCCACGGAAATCATCATCCCCGCCACCCTCACCTTCACCCCCGGCGGCCTCTACCAACTCTGGCTCTGCGCCGTAAACAGCAAAGGCCGCAGCACCCCCGGCCCCGTCCAAAACTGGACCGCCTCGTGAACATCGAACGCCGAACGTTGAACATCGAACATCGAAGGGAAGAGAAGTGAAGAGAAGAGAACGAAGAAGCGCCTCTGACTCTTTTGGATCACGGATCGGGGATCGGGGATCGGGGATCGGGGATCTCAGATCTCCCATCTCCCATCTCCCATCTCCCATCTCCCATCTCCCATCTCCCATCTCCAATCTCCAATCTCCAATCTCCTATCTCACCATGAAAAACAAACTCCTCGCCCTCGCTCTTGCAGCGGGCTGCACCTTCCACGCCCACGCCGCAGAGCTTGGGAAATCACAGGCACTCAGCTCGCCGGACCAAGTGCCGGAGGGGCTGGAGAAATCCGATTGGCAAAGCATCCGCCAAGCCTACCACGCCGCACAGTTCCGCAGCGCGGTGAACGCCGGACTCACGACACAGCAAGCGTATCTGAAAGCCAGCAACACCGGGGCAGATGACCGGTTCGGCTATTCCGTGGCGGTTTCTGGCGACACCGTGGTCGTCGGGGCCTTTCAAGAGGACAGCAATGCGGTGGGCGTCAATGGCAACCCAGCGAATGAAAGCGCAGCCGATTCCGGAGCGGTCTACGTCTTCACCCGGAGCGCAGGAGCTTGGAGCCAGCAAGCGTACTTAAAAGCCAGCAACACCGGAGCGAGTGACTACTTCGGCTATTCCGTGGCGGTTTCTGGCGATACCATCATCGTCGGTGCTATGACAGAGTACAGCGGCGCAACGGGCGTCAATGGCGATCAGGCTGACAACACGGTGCCTGCTTCAGGAGCGGCTTACGTGTTTGTGCGGAGCGGCGCAGCTTGGAGCCAGCAGGCATATTTGAAAGCCAGCAATCCCGGAATCCTTGACTTGTTCGGCGGTTCAGTTTCGATTTCTGGCGACACGATTGTTATTGCCGCTGTGAATGAGTCCAGCATTGCGACAGGCATTAATGGCAATCAGGTCAATGATAGTGCGCTGGCTGCAGGAGCGGTTTACGTTTTTGTGCGGAGTGGAGCAGCCTGGACTCAGCAGGCGTTTTTAAAAGCCAGTAACACTGGGGCCGAAGACCAGTTCGGGAAATCAGTGGCCGTTTCTGGCGATACGGTGGTCGTCGGTGCCTCTGGCGAGGATAGCAATGCGACGGGTGTCGGTGGCAACCAAATCGACAACAGCTCGGGTTTCTCAGGGGCGGCCTACATCTTCGTGCGGAGTGGCGCCACTTGGAGTCAGCAGGCGTATTTAAAAGCCAGTAATACCGGGGCGGGTGACCAGTTCGGTGCTTCCGTGGCCGTTTTTGGCGATACGGTGGTCGTCGGCGCCGGTAATGAAGACAGCAATGCAACGGGCATCAATGGTAACCAAATCGATAATAGCACGGAAACCTCAGGAGCGGCCTATGTGTTCGTCCGTAGCGGAAGCACATGGTCCCAGCAGGCGTATTTGAAAGCTAGCAACACCGGGGCAAGTGACCAGTTCGGCTATTCCGTGGCAATTTCTGGCGATACGGTTGTAGTCGGAGCGCCTCGAGAGGCTAGTGGTGCAACGGGCATCAATGGTAATCAGACGAATGAGAGCGCAGCCTATTCCGGGGCGGCCTACGTCTTCACCCGCAGCGCAGGAGCTTGGAGCCAGCAAGCGTATTTGAAAGCCAGCAACACCGGGGCGGATGACTCCTTCGGCACTTCCGTAGCGGTTTCTGGTGCGACGATCGTTGTCGGGTCCAATTACGAAGACAGCATCACCAGTGGAATCAACAGCATCCCGAACGATGCCGGAGCAGCGGATAACTCCGGCGCGGCTTACATTTTCACCTTCCCTGTGCCAGAGCCACCAGTGGTGAAATACCTCGTTAAGGTAAAATTGAACCAAGCCAAGTTCGGTAAAGTCACTGGCATCGGCAGCTTCGCTACGGGCAGCAAGGTCACTCTCAAAGCCAAGGCCAAGAAGGGTCACAAGTTCCTCGGTTGGTATGAGAAGAAGAAGCTCATCACCAAGAAGCCGGTGCTCGTCATCAAAAAGCTCACCAAGAACCGCTCGCTCGTCGCGAAGTTTAAGTAAACCAGCGTTCTCCAATCCCCAATCTCCCATGAAAACTCCTCCACTCCGCCTCCTCGCCAGCCTCGCCCTTATCACCAGCGCCGCCTACGGCAAGACCATCCCGAACTACGCCGAGGCGGACCGCGTGCTGGGGCAGGTGAATTTCACCTCCGCCCTCGCGCCAGATCCGCCGACGGCGGCTTCGCTCTACAAGCCCTCATCGGTCGTGGTGGATCCAGTCACCCGTAAGGTCTTCGTCGCGGATGCTGGGAATTACCGCGTACTGCGCTATGCCAGTGCGGATGCACTCGCGAATGGCGCATCTGCGGAAGCGGTGTTTGGGAATGAGAACTTGACCAGTGCCGCACCCTCACTGGCGGCGGCGAATCGGATCAGCCAGCCATCCGGCATCTTTCTCGACTCTAAAGGGCGGCTGTGGGTCGCAGACTGGGATGGAAATCGCGTGCTGATGTTTGAGTCGGCAAGTCAGATCAGCTCCGGGGCTGCTGCGGACCGTGTCTATGGTCAGCCGGATTTCACCACCAGCACCATAGGTGCTTCTGCCACGACCTCTGCCAAGATGAACGGCCCTCACGATCTATGTGTGGACTCCGCCGACCGACTTTGGGTGGCAGATACCATCAGCAACCGGGTGCTGCGCTTCGACTCGATCACCACTAAACCGAGCGGTGCCGCTGCGGACGGCGTCTTAGGACAAGCCGGTTTCACCACCTTCGCCGCAGGCAGCGGCGCCAGCGGGCTGCAGTTTCCTACGGGCGTCACGGTGGGTGGAAATGGGGCGTTGTATGTGACGTGTTTTAATTCAAATCGCGTGATGCGCTTCGATAATGCCGCGTCACTGGCGAATGGCGCACCCGCGACGGTGGTGCTCGGCCAGCCGGACTTCACGAGCACCTCCACTGGCTTCAATGCCGCTCAAATGAATGGCAGCGCCGGGGCATGGATCACCCCAGATGACTCACTGTGGGTCGCAGACGCTCAAAACCACAGGCTTCTCCGCTTCAACCATGCCTCCACCAAACTAAGTGGGGCAGCGGCAGACGGCGTGCTCGGTCAGCCGGATTTCACCAGCCATTTACCTGCTACCACCGGCAAAGGCATGAGTTTCCCCTACCTGAAGCCCTTTGTGGATGCGGAGGGCAGCCTGTGGATGGCAGAGCTGAGCAACCACCGCGTGCTGCGCTTCCCAGCACTCGATGACGTCCTGCCGGATGTCACCGCGCCGCTGCTCACTCAGACCGGTAAGACCCCGAAGTTTACCTCCAAGAAATCCATCACCATCAAAGGCACTGCCAGCGACCTCAGTGGAATCAACAACGTCAAATATAAGGTTGGTAAAAGTCTGCTACGAAAGGCCACAGGCACCACCAAGTGGAGTTTCACGGCCAAGCTGAAAAAGGGGAAAAACATCCTCACCGTCTTCGCCACTGACAACAACGGCATCCCCAGCCTCCGCAAGGTCATCAAAATCACCCGCAAGTAAGCTAACCCTCCTCCCAGCTCGCCATGAATCGCCACCTCCTCCTCCTCGCCCTTGCTGCGAGTTCACTTCTCCCCGCCGGTGCCATCGAGCCGGGGAAATCCCAAATACTCACCTCACCGGACCAAATACCGGAAGGCTTGAGCACGGCGGATTGGTCCAACATCCGCAGCGCCTACGCTACCAGCGTTACCAGCCAGCAAGCCTATGTGAAAGCCAGTCATACTGGAGAGTATGATGAATTCGGTTTTTGCGTGGCAGTCTCCGGGGATACGGTCGTCGTCGGAGCTTCCGGTGAAGACAGTTCGACTACGGGGGTAGATAGCGTTCCGAATGAAGGGACGACGAACTCAGGGGCTGCCTACGTTTTCACACGCAGCGGCGGTATCTGGAGCCAGCAGGCATATCTCAAAGCAAGTAATCCTGGGGGCTTTGACCAGTTCGGCTATTCCGTGGCGATCTCGGGCGACACGATCGTCGTCGGAGCTTACGCCGAGAGAAGTGCCGGGCTGGGTGTAAATGGCAGTGGCCAAGCGGATAACAGCGCCCCCACGGCAGGCGCTGCCTATGTATTTACCCGCAGCCTCAGCACTTGGAGTCAGCAAGCGTATCTCAAAGCGAGCAATACCGGGGCGGGTGATAACTTCGGTCAGTCTGTGGCGATCTCAGGCGACACGATCGCAGTCGGAGCGATTGGAGAGGACAGCAGTGCGGTAGGTGTGAATGGTGATGAGGGAAATAACAGCGCAAGCTTCTCAGGTGCGGCCTATGTTTTCGCACGTAACGGCACCACTTGGAGCCAGCAAGCGTATCTCAAAGCCAGTAATGCCGAGACGTTTGACCTCTTCGGTTTCTCCGTGGCGGTCTCGGGCGATACTGTCGTCGTCGGGGCTACCCATGAGGCCAGCAGTGCAGTGGGCGTCAATGCAAATGCGACGGCACAGATGGACAACAGCTCCACCAACGCAGGCGCGGCCTATGTATTTACCCGCAGCGTCAGCACTTGGAGTCAGCAAGCCTATCTCAAGGCCAGTAACAGCCAGGGCTTCGACGAGTTTGGCCGCTCTGTGGCGGTCGCGGGGGATACAGTCGTCGTCGGAGCGAGTGGAGAATCTAGCAATACCAAGGGCGTCAATGGCAACGAGGCGGACAATTCCGCTACCAATTCAGGAGCTGCGTATGTCTTCACTCGGAGCAGCGGCACATGGAGCCAGCAGGCATATCTTAAATCTAGCAATAGTGGGGCAAATGATTACTTCGGTTGGTCCGTCGCGGTCTCGGAAGATGCAGTCGTGATCGGAGCTTTAGAAGAAGACAGCAATGCGGTGGGGGTGGATGGAAATCAGACGAACAACCTTACCGAGAACTCAGGAGCCGCCTATGTCTTCACCCGCAGCAGCGGCATCTGGGGCCAGCAGGCGTATTTAAAATCCAGCAACACCGGAGAGACCGACACCTTCGGAAACTCAGTGTCCGTCTCTGGCGGCACTATCATCTCGGGCAGTCACCAAGAGGACAGCGTCACCACCGGCATCAATTCCGTGCCGAATGACACCGGCACAGCAGATAACTCCGGTGCAGCTTACATTTTCACCCTCCCCGTCGCCGAGCCACCGCCGATCATTCCGCCCGCTGTGGTGAAATACCTAGTCAAGGTGAAGGTGAGTAATACCAAATTCGGGAAAATCACCGGTAGCGGCAGTTTCGCCACGGGCAGCAAGGTCACTCTCAAAGCGAAGGCCAAGAAGGGTCACAAGTTCCTCGGTTGGTATGAGAAGAAGAAACTCATCACCAAGAAGCCGGTGCTCGTCATCAAAAAGCTCACCAAGAACCGCTCGCTGGTCGCGAAGTTTAAGTAAACCAGCGTTCTCCATTCCCCAATCCTTCTTCTCTTCCTCTGCGTCTCTCCGCGACCTCCGCGCCTTTGCGGTAAATCCCCATCTCCCATCTCCCATCTCCAATCTCCAATCCCCAATCTCCAATACCCAATCTCCCATGAAAACTCCTCCATTCCGCCTCCTCGCCAGCCTCGCCCTACTCACCAGCGCCGCCTTCGGCAAAACCATCCCGAACTACGCCGAGGCGGACCGCGTGCTGGGGCAGGTGAATTTCACCTCTAATCTCGGGTTTAGCCCGCCGAGTGCGGGCTCTCTCAGCAGTGCTTCTGCGGTGGTAGTCGATCCGGTAAGCCGGAAAGTCTTCGTGGCGGATTCGAACAACCACCGGGTGCTACGCTATCCCAGTGCCGATGCGCTCGCCAGCGGGGCGCAGGCGGAGGCGGTCTTCGGGCAGAGTCTATTCACCACGAGTGTGGTAGGCGCCGGCCATACCGGGATGAATACCCCGGTGGGAGTCTGTGTGGACCAGAAGGGTCGGCTATGGGTCGCAGATTTACGAAACCACCGAGTCTTAATGTTCGACGCCGGGGCTGCACGGAGTTCTGGCGCGGCGGCAGACCGAGTCTATGGCCAAGCGAATTTCACCGATGGTGCGGCCGGGCTTGCCGCGAATCGGCTGAATTTCCCGAGTGATCTCTTCGTGGATCGCACGGACCGGCTATGGGTGGCGGACTCGCTGAACAATCGGGTGCTGCGGTTCGACGACATCAGTAACAAGCCCAATGGGGCAAATGCGGATGGCGTGCTCGGGCAAGCGAATTTCACCATAAATACTGCCACAGGAGGAGCCGCTGGCATGAACTACCCACGAGGGGTGACCGTTTCCGCTGGGGGAGAAGTTTTTGTTTCATGCACCTCCCAGAACCGCGTGCTGCGGTTCGACGATGCCGCGACTTTGGGAAATGGCGCAGCCGCCACGGCAGTGCTCGGGCAGCCGGACTTCGCCACGACGACGAATGCGGTCAGTGCGTCAAAGATCTATGTCCCGTATGGCAGCTCTCTGACGGCAGATGACTCACTGTGGGTTTGTGATGGATTTAACTACCGGATGCTGCGGTTCGACCATGCCTCCACTAAGGCGAGCGGTGCCGCAGCGGACGGCGTGGTGGGCCAGCCGGATTTCACCACCTCATCCTCAGGACTGACGGCTCGCAAATTCTCGGTGCCATTCATCAAGCCGTTTGTGGATGCGGCAGGCTGCCTCTGGCTCCCGGATGGGAACAACAACCGCGTGCTGCGCTTTTCCCCAGATGCCACCCCGCCGCTGCTCGTCGTCACCGCCCCAGCCAAGGTGACGAAAAAACTGAGAATCACGGTGAAAGGCACCGCTTCTGACACCTACGGCATTTCCAAAGTGGAATACCGCAATGGAAAAGGCCCGCTCAAGTTCGCCACCGGCACCACGGCATGGAGTTTCAAAGCGAGGCTGAAAAAAGGGAAGAACACCATCTCCGTCATCGCCACCGACGTGGACGGCATCAAAAGCCTCCGCAAGGTCATCAAGATCACCCGCAAGTAGTCGGCTCTTCTCCGATCTCCAATCTCCAATCTGTTCCGCAAGAAATGAAGAAAGCTCTTATTGGTAACTGTCCAATATGTGACTCAAAGCAAACCGTATTGCTGTCTCCGATACTCGAGATTCCAATCGGAGACTCACGAAGGTGTTACAGTTGTTTTACATCGCTCCGCCTCAAACCAGCTAGACCCATATTGAAGTGGGTTATCGACATCGGCAGCTACTCAGCTTTCCTTATATGGGTTTGTTTAAGTGACCATTCCGGTGACACATTATTTTACGGGCTTCTGATCTATATAGGCTGGTCGTCCGTTATAAGCGGCCTGATCGAGCGGATCTTCTGGAGGCCGATCCTTGTCGTCGCCGAATCCGAGATCGATCCGGCTGATCGCGACTTTCCGAGTGGGGGGAGTTCGGCTAGAAGTTGCCAAACACTCAAGCATTCTAATCTAGAAGCAGAACAATAAAGGCAGGCAACCCCACCACCCCCTCAGTTCTCTATGTTTTACCGTAACTACAATATCAACTCCGCGTCTCTCCGCGACCTCCGCGCCTTTGCGGTAAACTCTTCTTTTTCCTCCAAGCTCCCACATCCCATGAAAACACCCCTACTCCACCTCCTCGCCACGCTTGCCCTTACCACCGCGCTCACCTGCGGCAGAACCATCCCGAACTACGCCGCTGCGGACCTCGTCCTCGGCCAACCGAATTTCACCAGCAATACCCCCGCCATCACTCAGACTGGACTGACCTCTGCCAGCGGAATCGCCATTGATCCCGTGACCCGCAAGGTCTTCATCGCAGATAAGTCAACTAACCGAGTCCTGCGCTATGGCAGTGCCGCCGCACTCGCCACCGGCGCTGCGGCCGAGGCGGTCTTCGGGCAAGCCAATTTCACCACCTCGGCGCTGTCCTCTCCTCCCACCGCCCAGAGCATGAATTTTGTAAGTAGCTTATTCATGGATCGGAAGGGACGGCTCTGGGTTGCGGATAGTGACAACAACCGAGTTTTAATGTTCGCCGCTGCCAGTGCCATCGGGACTAACTCCTCCGCAAGCCATGTCTATGGTCAGCCAGATTTCACCACCGCCTCGGTCGCCGTCTCTGCTACTAAAATGAATTTCCCCCGTGGACTGTGGGTGGATACCAGCGACCGACTGTGGGTCGCGGACTCCAATAACAATCGGATACTGCGCTTCGATGATATTAGTAATAAACCCGACGGAGCCGCTGCGAGTGGCGTCCTCGGTCAGCCGAACTTCACGACCAACACTCTAGGTAGTGGCGTGGCGGCGTTGTATTACCCGACCGGCCTCGCCGTCTCGCCGAGTGGGGCACTGTTTGTCGCCGGTTCTTATAATCACCGCGTCGTCCGCTTCGATCATGCAGCAGCCTTGGGAAATGGTGCGAATGCGAGCATCATCCTCGGTCAGCAAGACTTCAGCGGCACCGCGCCTGGCCTTAGTGCGGTCCAGATGAATGGTCCCCACGGCCTGACCGTCACTCCAGACGACTCATTGTGGGTTTGTGATTCTTATAGCAACCGCCTCATCCGCTTCAGTAATGCCTCCACTAAGCCGAGTGGTGCCGCGGCCGATGGCATCATCGGTCAGCCGGATTTCATCACCAACGCACTGGCCACCACCGACCGAGGGTTACACTTCCCATTTATCAGCCCCTGCGTCGATGCCTCTGGCAGCTTGTGGGTGCCGGATCATAACAACTGCCGCGTTCTACGATTTCCCGCACAGTCTTCGAAGCCAGTCCTGACCGTGACCACCAAGGTCCAGAAGCCGACTACTAAGAAATCGATCCTTCTTCAAGGTAAGGCTAAGGACCCAAATGGTATTTCACGGGTCCAATACAAAGTCGGCACCGGCCCACTGAAAACCGCCACCGGCACCACCGCATGGAAGCTCAGGGCTAGACTCAAAAAGGGCAAAAACAAGATCACCGTCATCGCCACCGATCCTTGGGGCGACGTCAGTGCGAACAAGATCATCAAAATCACCCGCAAGTAACCGCGCTCGTCTCAGATCGGAAATTTCAGATCTCCCACCTCCAAGCTCCCACCTCTCTTCTTCCCATGAAAACACCATTCCAATCCCTCCTGATCTGCGGCGCTGCGTTGCTGCCGCTCAGTTCACTTCAAGCACGGACCTTCGGTGGCTTTGAGCCGCAGAAGAAATTCAAGCTCACCGTCACCAAGGTCACCTCCGTGAAAAGGACCGGCAGCACCGTGGAGGCCGGGGCCGCCATTCCCGCTGGGATTCCCAACTACCGGCTGGCGCAGCGGGTGAAATTCACCATTGGCAACAGGGGCGAACTCACGGCACGCGGCCTGAACCTCGCCTTCAGAAATGGCAACCGGAACGTGAATAACTACCTGAATCCCGTCCCCGCCAGCAGCTTGAATGTCCAAGGCGCGGGGTGTTTCAAAACCGCCACCGGCCAGCCAGCCAGCATGCTCATCACCTATCAGAAGGTCGAAGGCACCGGATCCTCCATCACCATTTATAACGTCAGCTACCAGCTCAGGAGATAATCACCACTCACTCCTATGAAAACCAACACACTCCGCCTGCTCGCAGGCCTCGCCCTCACCACCGCCACTGCCGCCTCCGGCAAGACCATCCCGAACAACGCCGCGGCGGACCTCGTCTTCGGCCAGGTGAACTTCACCAGCTACACCGTCACAGCCGTCACCGCCAGTTCCCTAGACGATCCCGAGGCGATCACGATGGACCCGGTAAGTGGCAAGGTCTTCGTCGCAGATGCGGAAAATAACCGTGTCCTTCGCTATGCAAGTGCCGCCACCCTCCAGAATGGGGCTGCGGCGGAGGCCGTCTTCGGTCAGCCAGATTTCACCACCAAGACTTCCAACACGGCAGGTAGCTTGGGCATGAACTACCCATGCGCCCTATTTTTCGATCGCTTCAAGCGGCTGTGGGTGGCGGACCAATCGAACCACCGGGTCTTGATGTTCACCGCCGCAGATGTCCGCGAAACCCAGGCACATGCGGATAAAGTCTTCGGTCAGCCAGACTTCACTACCACCGCCTCGGTCGCAGCCAGCGCGACGACGATGAAGTCCCCCTCCGGCCTGTGGCTGGACAAGGACGACCGGCTGTGGGTGGTAGATCAGGTATTCAACCGAATCCTGCGTTTTGACTCAGTGAGTAATAATCCGGCCGTGAACTCCGCCGCAGATGGAGTGCTCGGCCAGCCGAACTTCACTACCACCACCACGGGACTTGCCGTCAACAAGTTCAACAACCCAGAATCCGTCACCGTCTCAGCCACAGGCCAACTCTACGTCGCAGACTTCAGGAATCACCGGATCTTACGGTTCGAGAATGCCGCCGCCGCTAGCGGCCTCGTGAATGCTTCTACAGTGCTCGGCCAAGCAGATTTCATCACGGCAACAAGCGGCTGCAGCGCAAATCAGCTTCAATACCCGGCAGGGGTATTCCTCACCGCGGATGATAATCTCTGGGTCACCGACTATGGGAACCGCCGGATGGTGAGTTTCAAAAACGCCGCGACCAAGGTGACGGGTGCGGCAGCGGACGGCTTCCTCGGCCAACCGGATTTCACGACCTCCTCCGCAGGAACCACCGCCCAGAAGTTCGCATCTCCCTACTACGCGCCGTTCGTCGATCCAAGCGGCAGCCTCTGGGTGCCAGATACCGGAAACAATCGCGTGCTGCGCTTTTCGCCAGACGCCACCCCGCCGCTGCTCGTCGTCACCGCCCCGGCGAAGGTGACGAAGAAACCGAAGATCACGGTGAAAGGCACCGCCTCTGACACCTACGGGATTTCCAAGGTGGAATACCGCATCGGAAAAGGCCCGCTCAAGCTCGCCACCGGCACCACGGCATGGAGCTTCAGGGTGAATCTGAAAAAAGGAAAAAACACCGTCACGGTCATCGCCACCGACGTGGATGGCATTCGCAGCCTGCGCAAAGTGATCAAAATCACCCGCAAGTAAGCCGAGCGATCATCCGGCGGGGCATTTGCTCCCTAGCGACAGTACCGCCGGACGGACGCTGAGCCTGTCCAATCTTGGCAGTAGTTGTCTCAGGAAAATGGGTTGATCGAAGAGAAGAATGAGGGCTTTTAAGGGAATGATCCGTCAATCAATGGCGGGTTCTCCCTCATCATCACCATGTCCTCCTCAGCTCTCGATCGCCGCCATTTCCTCAAGCTCAGTCTCGGTTCCGCCGCCTTTGCCGCCGCTTGGGGGCGACCGGCGGCGAGCTTCGCTTATGGGGCGCAGGGTTCCCATTATCGCAGCATCGTCCCGGAGGGGGCGACGGCGGCTGCGAAGGGGATCGATGCGACATGGCTGGCTTCCTTGCGGGTCCGGGAAACCAGCGAGCCGACCTTCACCAAGGCGGCGAACCAACTGCGCTACATCGGGATGCCGGTCGGCGGGATCGCTTGCGGCACGCTCTATCTGGGGGGCGACGGTAAGCTCTGGCTCTGGGATGTCTGGCACCGGGGCGGCGAGGGTATCCGACCACGGAGCCGCTATTACGCCCACCCCAGTGGCGGTGGAAATAGCTACAACCGCAGTTGCACGGATGGGACGAATTACTTCGCACCCATCGATGTCTGGAATCCAACTCCGCCGGTGGATGAGAAGCCATTCCCCTTCGACCAAGGGTTCGTGCTGCGGACGGTGGCTAATGGCACGACGGTCGTGAAAACGCTCGATCAAAAAGGGTTCTCGGGCATTTCCTTCCGCGGCAGCTACCCGCTGGCGAAGGTAAAATACGCCGATGCCGCGTGTCCACTCACCGTCGAGCTGTGTGCCCACCCGATTTTTATCCCGCTGAATACGCCAGACTCCACCCTGCCTGCGACGGTCATGGAATACACCCTGACGAATCCCGGCAGCGTCGCGGTCGAGGCCACCGTGCTGGGCTGGATGCAGAATCCGGTGCTGCTGGACAGCGTGCTGCCGCTCGGCATGTCGCGGGTGAATCAGCTCCGCACTGGCAGCGGCCACGCCTTTCTCGAGTGCCGCGCCGAGGGCACTCCATCGGCGGCGGGCTACAGGGTTTTTGCGGATTTCGAGAGTGCGACTTACGCGCCGTGGACCACCACCGACACCGCCTTCGGCAGCGGGCCGATATTGATCGCGGATCTGCCGGGCTATCAGGGCAATGTGAATGGCGTGGGCACCCGAGTGGTGAACTCCCATGCCAGTGCGCCGGGTGTGCCGATCGATGGCAAGGATGTCCCGGTCGGCAAGCTGGTCAGTCCGAACTTCGTGGTCGCCGAGGGTTACATCCATTTCCTGCAAGGGGGTGGCGGTAATCCCGCATTGGAGCGGGTCCGGCTGCTCCGGGCGTCGGATGGGGTCGAGCTGCGGATCCAGACGGGAAATGACACCAACGCCATGACATGGCGGAAATTCGACGTCCGGGATCTCGTCGGCCAGTCAGTGCGGATTTCGGTCGAGGACCTAGGCACGGGTGGTTGGGGAAATGTCGGGGTCGATCAATTCCTGTTCAGCGACAATCCGAATCCGCCTTCTGCGGTGAATGATTTCACCAACGCCGTGGATCGCGGCACCATCGGCATCGCCGAGCTTGGTGCTGCAGCGGGCCGGATCTCCGCTGAAAATAATCTCTCCACCGCCCAACCATGGCTCACCGGGAAATCTGCGGACACCGGTGGCATCGGCCGCACTCTGACGCTCGCGCCCGGGGCCAGTGCCACGGTCCGATTTGTGGTGGCATGGCATTTCCCAAATCTCCCGAGCGGCCTGCCCGGAACCCGCCGCGAATACTTGAACCGCTTCACGGATGCCTTCGCAGTGGCCGACTATGTTTCCGCGAATTTCACTCGCCTCGCTGGCGATACCCGGCTGTGGGTGGACACTTGGAAGGACTCGTCACTGCCGCATTGGCTGCTGGACCGGGCGCTTGCTACGAGTTGCACCTTAGCCACGAAAAACTGCTTTTTATTCAGCTCCGGTCGCTTCTATGCCACCGAGGGCGTCGGAGCGGGGGATGGCACCTGCACTCACGTTTGGTATTACGCCCAGACTGTGGCCCGGCTCTTTCCTGACATCGAGCGGGGGCTACGCCAAAATGTAGATCTCAACCCTGCCATCGCCCTCAATAGTAACGGCTCGATCAAATTTCGCGGTGAATATAACGATATCTGGGCCTGGGACGGCCAGTGCGGCGTGGTCCTCCGCTGCTACCGCGAGCACCTCGGCAGTGCGAACTCCACCTTCCTTAACGCGAACTGGGCCAACGTCAAAAAAGCCCTGAATTTCCTCATTGCCCAAGACGGTGACAGCAACGGCGTCAGCGAACTCAGTCAGCACAACACGCTGGATGCCGACTGGTTTGGCCGCGTCCCGGAGCACATCGGCCTGTATGCCGCCGCTCTCAAGGCCGGTCGGGAAATGGCCACCATCGTCGGCGACACCGCTTACGCCACCACTTGTAATACCATCGCCACCGCCGCCATGGCCCGTCTGGCCGAGCGCTTTGTGAACTCCGCAGACTACGGCGAGGGCTACTACACCCAGCTCATGGTCGCCAATATCGGGGCGCTCGGTCACGCGGAGGGCTGCTACATCGACCAAGTGATGGGCGAGTTTTACACCCGCATGATCGGCCTGGAGCGAGTGACGGATCCCACCCAAGGCCGCGCCGCCCTCCGCAGCATCTGGCGGTTTAACTATTCTCATAATTTAACGACCTTCCTCTCCTCCACCGTCATCACCCAAGGCCGGATTTACCAGAAATCCGGTGAGGCAGGACTGCTCATCTGCACTTTCCCGAATGATGGCAACCTCTGGCCAGATCCGGATAAGAACTGGCAGGGAAAATACTTCGCCGAGTGCATGACCGGCTTCGAGTATCAAGTCGGCGCGCATTGCCTCGCCGAGGGCTTGCTGGATGAGGGCCTCACCATCATCCGCGCCGTCTCGGACCGCTACCACCCCGCCAAGCGGAATCCGTTCAATGAAATCGAGTATTCCGACCACTATGCCCGCGCCATGGCCAGCTATGCCGCACTCATCACCGCCAGCGGTTTCCGCCACAGCGGCCCGGACGGCATGATCGGCTTCGCGCCGATGCTCACTCCCGCCGCATTTAAATCCGCCTTCACCACTGCCGAAGGGTGGGGGAGTTACCAGCGGAATCAGCTCGGCCAGCGCACCACCGAGACCATCACCCTCAAGCGCGGCACCCTCCGCCTGCGGAAATTCGAGTGCGCCCTGCCCGCTGGCACCGTCGGCTTTCTCGCCCAAGCCCGGCGGAATGGCACCGCCCTCGCTGCCAGTTTCACCCTCACTGGCAGCACCCTGCGCTGCACCTTACCTGCGGACATCACCCTCGCGGCGGACGATGTTTTTCAAATCATCCACTCCACCTCCGCCCTCGCCGCCAGCACGGATACCGATGCAGACGGCCTCACCGATCTCGAGGAATCCAGCGGCATCGATGATCCCGCCACCGCCACCGATCCTCGCGGGAAAATCACCGATCCCGCCGCCACCGACACCGATGGCGACGGCACCCGCGACGGTGTGGAAGCCCGGCTCGGCATCGATCCACTCAACCCCAGCGACTACTTCCACCCGCTCATTTCCATGAATGCGACTGGCCAATCCACCCTCACCTGGCCCAGCGCCACCGGCACCACCTTCAGCATCGAGCGCAGCACCAGTCTGCTTGGCTGGAGCCAAATCGCCACCGGTCTTGCCGGCCAGCCCGGTCACACCAGCTTCACCGACACCGCTGCGCCCGCGGGCTCGCCCAAGCAGTTTTACCGCGTCCGCCTCGATTGAACATCGAACATCGAAGTGAAGAGAAGAAAGCAGTCTTTACAAGGAACGGGGAGATCCAGCACCAGCGTGCCAATTGCTCTGGCGGCTGGTAGTAATACTCCGATGCCTGAAAAAACACCATCTACTCCGTCGTTTGAGAGCGATCCGTTAGCACAGGTGATTCTGCGAGAAGGCTTGGCGATTCAGGACCGCTTTTCCGCCGCACCCGTCTATGAGCTTTTGTTGGTCGCAAAAGCAGTTGTGTGTGAAATTAAGAAATGTGCATGGAGGTCATTACGAATGACGTGGGCAAGCTGGAAGAAGTTCTATCCGTTTGGCAACGGGGAAATTTTCTCGGGAAATGCACTAGGGTCACTAAGATCGGGAAATGCCGATGGGAAGCTCGCGCATGACCGCTGGAGCCTGTCTCAATCGCCTTGGAAGATCTCTCATGCGGGTGGGAACTCCACTCATCGACGCTGGAGCATCGCTCACGCGAGCTGGAGCATTGCGCACGCACGCTAGAGCATCGCTCACGTATGCTGGAACATTGCTCACGTAGGCTGGAGCATCGCTCACGCATGCTGGAACGTCGCGATGGCACACTGACACCCTCTCGGTTTCGCATCCCCGGGTTCGTCTGTTCGCATCCCGGGTGATTCTGCCCAGTTTTGATCTTCTGCAACTGTGTCCATCCCTTCGATCTGCGGTTCAATTTCTTCAAACCTAAAATGACAGGATTGGACGTCCATGGGCGCAGGTAGCCGGATGACGACCTTCAGAGTCTCTTTAAGCCGCAATCAAATTCTTTCAATGCTCGGCCTGACCTCAAGGATGTGACCCCAAGGATGACCCCAAGGACGGGCTGAAGGCGCATCTTTTTTCTTCTTCCGCGTCCCTTGGCAGTTGCGATCCGGCAGAAGCAGGTGCGGAAATTTGCACTGGCACTTGTCAGGCGACAGGAGCAGGTACGGAAATTTGCACTGGCACTTGCTGCGTGACAGGAGCAGGTGTGGAAATTTGCACTGGCACTTGTCACGCGACAGGAGCAGGTACGGAAATTTTCATTGGCACTTGCTGCGTGACAGGAGCAGGTGTGGAAATTTGCACCGGCAGTTGTCGCGCGACGGAAGCTGGTGCGGATTTCTTCCCCCCCCAGTCCTCGGTTCCTATCCGCCACCAGACTGGACATTGGGTTGCGGCGTTCCGAGCAACAGATGGAAACGATTCCCCATCAACACCCAAGCAGCGACACGCAAGCCATGAACCCCACAGCCCCCCTAGCTGAATGACAACTTTCAGATTCAATTTCAGCCCCAATCAAATTGTTTCAATGCTCGGCCTGACCCCAAGGAATTATGACCCCAAGGAATTATTTCAATGCTCGGCCTGACCCCAAGGAATGCGGCCTGACCCCAAGGAATTGTTTCAATGCTCGGCCTGACCCCAAGGAACAAGGAATTGTTTCAATGCTCGGCCTGACCCCAAGGAATGCTCGTGACCCCAAGGAATGCTCGGCCTGACCCCAAGGATGTTTCATCGAGTAAACGAGCCGGAGGATTGTCTTTTGATCCCCACGCTCCAAGAGTTCCCTTGTCGCCATTCGATAGTCCGTAAATCCCCCGGCGGCCATGATGCCGCGTAATTGCTTCGTGGAGATGATTGCTTGCTCGTCGGAATGAGGTGCAACCGATTTCTGGACCGTTTTTTTGTTTAGATAAGAGAATGGGTTTTGGCCTCGAACTGGGCGGGGGTCCGGTAGGCGAGGGCGGAGTGTTTGCGGTGATTGTTGTAGTAGGAATCGATGTAGTCGAAAATCTCGGTGCGCGCGTCAGTTTCGTTG
>JAYUHS010000157.1:0-100954 GCA_043766715.1 Luteolibacter sp. | reverse complement strand
AAAGGCTCCTACACACCCCAAAAAAATCTCCCCGATCAAGCAACTGCAAGGAATCTCAAATTTCAAACCGAGAAAACGTGGTTTTTGGAAGTGCCCTTCTCTCCTGCGCCTCAGAACATAAATAGCACTAATCGACGCTAAAAATAGTGAAGATGGCTCAGGAATTAGGGCCATTATTTTGCTACCATCGAGTCGGTCATTATAGATTCTGACATCATCCATAGAACCATGAAAAAACTCAAATACACCGCCCGTGGATCCCAATGTCGAAGCTCGACTAAGCGTTGCGGGTGTGCTTGAAGCAGAAAAATTGATGCTACCTGATGCTAATGGCTGAAGTAATCCATCAAAATATATTTCTACCTCTTCAGTCGAATAATCGAGAACACCTGCGACATGTATCCACCGATTGAGCGGTAAACTTGTTGTCGAAAGTCTGGATTGAAATGAGTCCGTGTCCGAAGCCCGTCCCGCAACTTCGATGAATCCTTCTCTTGAAATAAACATTCCACCACGACTATTGAGTGAACTTGAAGGCACGCTAAAAAACGCGACAGACGCAACATCAGATGGGTAGGAATCAAGTCGTAACCACGAAGTGAAAGTTACGGACGCAGCAGAACCTAAAATGTCATTGTCAATCCCGTCGGATTCCAAGTTGACGTAATCGTTAATTCCATCGAAACGTAAAGAGAAATTCCCGACGACTCCCTGAGTGTGTGTCGCCCCGACAATGGTCCCCTTGTCATTTGGAGTTAGTGTTCCATCCATCAGACTGGAATCTCCGGCAATCGATCCAGAGCCTTCTTCGAAGCCATATTGTGCAACGAGGGCGGCAATCGCTCCACGTTGCGGAGCGAAACTGAAAATGAATAAATAACAAGCAAAGGTATTGATTCTCATAGGTGATGTTATTATTTTGACTTGCTAGGAACTCTGATGCGTGGCAAACCTTACAGTAAAGTGGAATCTAATTTGATTTTGAAACACCATGCCCAGATTTAAGATCCTGATCATGGCATTCTTCAGATTAGAGAAGAACTTAAAACACTAAGCCGCCAAAAGCGCCCGGTAGTTGCAGGCACGCATCTGGCATTCTGGGAAATGCTGACGCTCAATGCGAATGTCCCAGCGGGTGATGGCACAATTTTTATCCCCTTTTCGATTCGGCTTGGATTGTGCTTAAAACCGGGTGCGTATGACTGACACTGCTAGCATTTCCACCCGTGAACAACTTAGACTCGAAGGCTTCGACCTCATCGACGAGCGGCTCCAATATCTACTCGGCTGCTTGGAAGAAGCCCTCGTCAGCACCGGCGAAACGGAATTGCTGCCCTATCTGCCATGGTCGGGCCGCGAGCCGAAAATCGGTGCGGCGCCGGAGGGACTGCCGCAGCTTTACTCGATCGGTTTCCAGCTTCTCAACATGGTCGAGGAGCGGGTGGCTGCCGAGATCCGCCGCGAGCGGGAAAAGGCGCTCGGCGCTGATTCGATCCGTGGCTTGTGGCCGCAGGCATTGCGAGATTTGAAAGCGATCGGGCTGACACCGGAGCAGATTCTCGCGGTATTGAAGGACGTCCAAGTCGAGCCCGTGCTGACTGCCCACCCGACCGAGGCCAAGCGCTCTAGCGTCCGCGAACGCCACCGCGCGCTGTATAATGAAATGGTGCGTAACGAGTTCCCAAAATACACCGAGCGCGAACGCCGCCGCATCCGTGAGAGAGTCGTCACCACCTTGGAAACCCTCTGGCGGACTGCGGAAATCCACCTCGTCCGGCCGGACATCACCAGCGAGCTGAGAAATGCCAGCCACTACCTGCGCGACCTTTTCCCGGCGGCCCTTAATCGACTGGATCTGCATTTCACCGAGGCGTGGCGGGATGCCGGACTACCACTGGAAATGCTGCGGTCCGCCGGAAATATCCCGCGCCTCGCCTTCGGCACCTGGATCGGTGGCGACCGCGATGGCCACCCACTGGTCACGCCCGAGGTCACGGAAAAAACCCTCAAGGAACTCCGCCACTCCGCCTTCAAGCTGCTGGAGCGCGAGCTGCTGGACCTCGCTTCCCAGCTCACCCTTTCCCGCTATCTAACGCCCGTCCCCGCCGAGCTCCAAGCCCGCATCGATCACCTCGCCCAGACCGTGGAAGCCCCGGAAGCCGTGCGCGAAATCCTCGACCGTCACGAGGAGGAGCCATGGCGGCAAATGGCGATGCTCATGGCCCTGAGGCTGCGCGAGCAAATCAAAGGCAAGCCCGGCTACCACACCACCCTCTGTCTCGCAGACGATCTTAATCTGCTCTCCCGCACCCTCGCCGAGGCCGGCTGCCACATGCTGGAGGAGGATGCGATCCGCCCGCTGCGACATAAGTTAGAGATGTTCGGATTTCATCTAGCAACCCTTGATGTCCGGCAGAATTCCGAGTTTCACGACAAGGCGATCAGCCAGCTACTCACCGCCGCCGGAATCGCGGATGGTGAAAACTACGGCGCGTGGCCGGAGGCAAAGCGGCTCGAATTCCTCAATGCTGAATTAAAATCCACCCGGCCATTTCTCCATGACGGTGCACACGCCGGGACCGAGGCGGACGACGTGCTCGACACCTATCGGGTGCTAGTGAAGCACCGAGAAAATTGGGGGACCGCGGGAGTCGGTGCGTTGATCGTCTCGATGACCCGCCAGCTTTCTGATTTGTTGGGAGTCTATCTGCTCGCCCGCGAGGCCGGGCTGATGGATCTCACCCCGGCAGGGCTCGTTTGTCCGCTGCAAGTCGTGCCGCTGTTCGAGACGATGGACGACCTCGACCGCTCGCCGGGGATTCTGCGTGCCTTCCTCGGCCACCCACTCACCCAGCTCTCACAGGCCACCGGGAATTTCAAAAGTCAGCAAGTGATGCTCGGCTACTCCGACTCGAACAAAGACTGCGGCATCCTCGCCGCCCAGTTCGCCCTCCAGCGCGCCCAGACTGCCCTCACCCAAGTCGCTCGCGAGTGCCGGGTAAACCTCTGCTTCTTCCACGGCCGCGGTGGCACCATTTCCCGCGGCGCCGGTCCCACCCACTGGTTCATGGCGGCACTTCCTAACGGCGCGATGAGCGGTGGCTTCCGCATGACCGAGCAGGGTGAGACCATCGCCCAGAAATATGCCAACCTCGCGAATGCTACTTACAATCTCGAGCTACTGCTTGCCGGCGCCGCCGTCACCACCGCGCACCACCGCCATCTGCCGCCCGTCGAGGACCCCTGCCAAGAATTCATGGCCCGCCTCGGCGACTCTAGCCAGATCGCCTATCAGAATTTCCTCAAGGCAGACGGCTTCATCGAATTCTACCGACAAGCAACCGTCATCGATGCGTTAGAAAACTCGCGCATCGGCTCACGGCCCGCCCGCCGCACCGGCAAGAAAGGATTTTCTATCAGCGATCTCCGCGCCATCCCATGGGTGTTTTCCTGGACCCAAGCCCGCTTCTATCTGCCAGGCTGGTTCGGCGTCGGCAGTGCATTACAGTCACTCAAGCAGGACGACCCCGCTGGCTTCGCGAAATTTAAAGAAGCCCTTCCGAGGTCCACCTTCATGAGCTACGTGCTGACGAATGTAGAAACCAACCTCGCCTCCGCCAATTTGGAACTCATGAGCGACTACGCCGGTCTGGTCGAAGACGCGGCACTTCGTGACAAGTTCCTCGGAGAAATCATCGGTGAGTTTGATAAAACTAAAAACCTGTTAGCCGAACTCTTCGATGGTGAAATGAAAGTCCGCCGCCCGCGGATGGCCAAGACGCTCGACATCCGCGAAGCGCCGCTGCGAGTCCTCCACCAGCAGCAGATCGCCCTGCTCCGCGAGTGGCGCGGCCACCTCGCAGCAGATCGAACCGACGCCGCAGATGCACTACTGCCCAAGCTTCTACTCTCCATTAACGCCATCGCCTCCGGCCTGCGGACCACCGGTTGAGGACCCTAACGTGCCAGCACGTCCGCTAAATTTTGTATTTGAAGAAATAAGGGCTGTGATAACTGATGAAAGTAGTCATTGCGTCTCTAAGTGCGAGTCACCGGTCCAAGTGCTCGCTTGATTCAACCACCCTCTGAAGTTAGTAAGAGGCTGCGGGAGACTCCTTGCCTTCTAACTAAACCGTCTCTTCCGCTCTACCCACTTCATGAAAGAAGCCGCCGCCCGCATCAAAATCAACAAGCTGCTGGAAACTGCGGGCTGGCGTTTCTTTGCTGACGCGAAAGGCCCGGCAAACATCCAGCTTGAGCCTAGCGTCACGCTTAAGACCCAAGACCTCGACGCGCTCGGTGAGAACTTCGAGAAATCCACCAAGGGCTTCATTGATTTCCTGCTGCTCAACGAAAAAGGCTTTCCGCTGATCGTGCTCGAAGCCAAGGCTGAGGACAAAAATCCACTCGTCGGCAAGGAGCAGGCGAGGAAATACGCCCGGTCTCAAAACTGCCGCTACGTCATCCTGTCCAACGGAAACCTCCATTACTTCTGGGACTTGGAACGGGGAAATCCCTACATCATTACCACATTCCCCACACCGGAGTCCGTGGCGAGTGCCTCGAAGATTGTTCCTGACCGCACACGGATCATCGCAGAACGCGTCGCCGAGGATTACGTCGTTCTCACACAGCGCCCCACTTACGCCTCGGAAGCCGCATGGATCAGTGAAATTGAACGTGAGGTTTTCATCCAGGCTAACAAACTCCGCTTCCTCCGTCCCTATCAGCTACGCGCCCTCCGCGCGCTGATCCAGGCAATCAAGGACGGCAAGGACCGCTTCCTGTTTGAAATGGCCACTGGCACCGGCAAGACCCTCACCGCCGCCGCCGTCATCAAACTCTTCCTCCGCACCGCCAACGCCCGTCGCGTCCTGTTCCTCGTGGATCGCCTCGAACTGGAAGACCAAGCCTCGAAGGCCTTCGTCGAATACCTCAAGAACGATTTTAAAACCGTCATCTACAAGGAAAATAAGGACGACTGGCGGAAGGCAGAGATCGTCGTCACCACCGTCCAGTCGCTGCTCTTCAACAACAAATACCAGAGCCACTTTTCGCCAACCGACTTCGACCTCGTCATCTCAGACGAAGCCCACCGCTCCATCGGCGGAAACTCGCGTGCCGTTTTTGAATACTTCGTCGGCTACAAGCTCGGCCTCACCGCCACGCCGAAGGACTACCTCAAGAAATTCGACAGCACCAATCCCACCACCCGCGATCCCCGCGAGGCGGAACGCAGGCTGCTGCTCGATACCTACCGCACTTTTGGCTGCGAGGACAGCCAGCCCACTTTCCGCTACTCCCTGCTCGATGGCGTCAAAGACGGCTTCCTCATCAATCCCATCGTCGTCGATGCCCGCACGGACATCACGACTCAGCTTCTATCCGACGAGGGATTCATCGTAGAAACCACCGACGAAAACGGCACCACATCCGAGGAAAGCTACGCACAACGCCAGTTCGAGAAAAAGTTCTTCTCCCCCGAGACCAATCAACTCTTCTGCAGAACCTTCCTCGAAAACGCCCTTCGCGATCCCGTCACCCGGGAAATCGGTAAGTCCATCATCTTCGCTGTCAGCCAAAACCACGCCGCCAAGATCGCCCAGATCCTCAATGAAATGGCCGACCGGATGTTCCCCGGGAAATACCAATCCAACTTCGCCGTCCAAGTGACTTCCCATATCACCGACGCGCAGCAATTCACCATCAACTTCACCCACAACAAGCTGCTAGGCTCGGCCAATTTCCTCGACACCTACAAGACCAGCAAGGCCCGCGTCTGCGTCACCGTCGGCATGATGACCACCGGTTACGACTGCCCGGACCTCCTCAATCTGGCTCTGATGCGCCCGATCTTCTCGCCCACCGATTTCATCCAGATCAAAGGCCGCGGCACCCGAAAACACGATTTCCGCGCGGATCTCTTCGACGAGGACCTCAAGGCGACCCTCGCGACACCACAAAAAACTGCCTACAAGCTCTTCGATTTCTTCGCCAACTGCGAATACTTCGAGGACAAGTTTGATTACGACCAAGTCATCCCTTTGCCGAAGCCCAAAAGCGAAGGCCCGGGCGGCGGCGGCGAGCCCCCGCCACCCGGCGAGTGGCATGAGCATGACGGACCGGACTACCTCGATTCCATCGTCGAGGAGGCAATCGGCCACGACGGCATGAGGATCGACCGCATGTTCTATCAGCGCTTCGAGGAATCCATCCGCGAGAACGACTTTATCGCCGCCGCCGTTGAGGCCGGGCAGTGGGATCGCGTCATCGACTACGTGAACCGCGAGGTCTTTGATAAACCCGAGGAATACTATACCCTCGACAAACTCCGCCGCGCCGCCTCCGTGGACCGCCGACTGTCACTCCGCGAAATCCTCGAAAAAATCTTCGGCCTCATCCCGCGCTTCAAATCCAAGGACGAGTTGCTCGAAGAGGAATTCGCCAAATTCATCGCCGACCAGAAACCGGAAGAAGCCAACGTCATCCCGGCGCTCAAGCAGTTTTTCAAGGCCTACGTCACCAACGGCCAAGTGCGCGATATCATCGAGTCCAAGCGCTTCACCGAGCTCTACACCACCTCCGCCTTCACCACGGCCGACCTCAAAGCCGTCCCGCTGAAATACCGCAAACTCATCCCGGATTACGTGAAGGATTACGTTTCCCTCAACCAGTTCGTCGCTTGAGCCAATGAGCGATCTCAGCCCACAGCCTGATTTCTCGGGTCTTGTTTCCCTCATCAGGGAGCGCCGCTTGCGCGTTGCCCGCCTAGTCAATCGCGAATTGATCGATCTCTACTGGGAAATCGGCAAACACCTCAATGAACGGATCGACTCGGATGGCTGGGGTAAAGGAACCATTCGCCAGTTGGCGGATCTTCTTCTGAGTCAAGAGAAGGGGTTGCGTGGTTTTTCCGCATCGAATCTCTGGCGCATGCGGCAGTTTTACCAGACATGGCGGGATGCTCCGCAGGAAATCGCGACATTGTTGCGAGAATTGCCTTGGAGCGGCCATGTGGATTTGCTCGGGCGTTGCGCGACGGATACCGAGCGCGAATTCTACCTCCGCCATGCCATCCGGGAAAATCACTCGGTGCGCGAACTACGCCGCGCCATCGACACCGCGACTTTTGAGCGCGTCGCACTGGCCGATCAAAAACTCGCGACACTGTCGCGAGTTTTTCCCGAAGAGTCCCTCCACCACTTCAAGGATAGCTACGTCATTGAGTTTCTGGATTTGCCTGTCGCCCATTCCGAGACGGACCTCCGCCGTGCCTTGGTTCATCGCCTCGGGTCGTTTTTGCGCGAATTGGGCCGTGATTTCAGCTTCATCGGAGAGGAATACCCCATTCAAGTGGGCACTCGGGACGGCTTGATCGATCTGCTATTTTTCCACCGGGGGCTGAATTGCCTCGTTGCCATCGAGCTGAAAATCACCGCCTTCGAGCCGGCCCACATCGGGCAGCTCAACTTTTATCTGGAAGCGCTCGACCGCGACATCCGCAAGCCTCACGAGAACCCCAGCATCGGCATTCTGCTGTGCAAGACCAAGGATGACGAGGTTGTGGAATACGCCCTCAGCCGCATCACCTCACCCGCGCTTGTCGCGCAATATCAGCTCCAGCTTCCCGATAAAAAACTTCTCCAAGCCAAGCTCCACGAGTTTTTCGAACTCGAAGCCGCTCCCCACTCCGACTGATTCCCCATGCTCGACACCGACACCAAACGCCGCATCGACACCGCCCGCGACATCCTCGTCGGCAAAGTCCCCGATCCCAAGTCCCAGGTCGAACAGATCACCATCGCCATGATTTACAAGTTCATGGACGACATGGACGCCGAGGCGGAAGAGCTCGGCGGCGCGCGTTCGTTTTTCGCCGGAGATTATGCCCGCTACGGCTGGGCCAAGCTCATGCGTTCCGGGCTGGGCGGCCATGAAACGCTCGCCCTCTACGCTGAGGCCATCACCAAGATGCCGCAAAACCCCGGCATCCCCGCGCTCTTTCGCGACATTTTCAAAAACGCCTACCTCCCGTATCGCGATCCCGAGACGCTCCGCGCTTTCCTCAAGATCATCGACGAGTTCACCTACGATCACTCGGAGAAACTCGGCGACGCCTTCGAGTATCTGCTCTCCGTGCTCGGCTCCCAAGGCGATGCGGGCCAGTTCCGCACCCCGCGCCATATCATCGATTTCATGGTCGCCATCATCGACCCCAAGAACTCCGAGTCCGTGCTCGATCCCGCCTGCGGCACCGTCGGTTTCCTGATCTCCGCCTTCAAGCACATCCTCCGCGCCAATACCGACAAAAAGGGCCACGTCACGCTCACGCCCGACGACAAGGCCCGCCTCGCCGCCAACTTCAAGGGCTACGACATCTCGCCCGACATGGTGCGCCTCTCGCTGGTGAATCTCTACCTACACGGCTTCACCGAGCCTCACGTTTACGAATACGACACCCTCACCTCCGAGGACCGCTGGAACGAAACCTTCGACGTCATCCTCGCCAATCCGCCCTTCATGTCGCCCAAGGGTGGCATCAAGCCGCACAAGCGTTTCTCCATCCAGGCCAAGCGCAGCGAGGTCCTGTTCGTGGACTACATCGCCGAGCATCTCACGCCCAACGGCCGCGCCGCCATCATCGTCCCCGAGGGCATCATTTTCCAAAGCCAAGGTGCCTACAAAGAGCTGCGCAAAATGCTCGTGGAAAACTCCCTCGTCTCCGTCATCTCGCTTCCCGCCGGTTGTTTCCAACCCTACTCCGGGGTGAAAACCAGCATCCTCATCCTCGATAAATCCCTCGCTCGCCAGAGCGACAGCATCGGCTTCTTCAAAGTGGAAAACGACGGCTACGGCCTCGGTGCCCAGCGCCGCGCCGTCGGGGGCGAAGAACTCACGCAGGTCAAAACCGAAATCGGCATCTTCCTCCAAGCGATTCGTTCCGGCGTCTTCAGGGCCAACGGCCCGGTGGACTTCAGGGCCAACGGCCCGGCCTCATTCCAGCCTGGGGCATCGCCCCAGGTCACCGACGTAGAAAATATTCAAGGGCTGAAGGCCCGGCCCAACCGTGCATCCGCCAATGGCTCGAGCCTTCAGCTCTCAAATCATTTTACGGACCCCGGACCTGGGGCGATGCCCCAGGCTGACATAGAGCGCGCCGTTGGCGCTGAATTCACCTGCGGCTTGATCGTGGCTAAGGAAAAGATCGCGGCGAATGGCGATTACAATCTGAGCGGGGAGAGGTATCGGGAGGGCATTATGCAGCACTCGATCTACCCGCGAGTCTTGTTGGAGGGGATCGCCAAAGTCCGCATGGGCGAAACTTTGATCAAGAGCGATCTGACCGGGAAAGGGAAACCCATTTTCAGTGCCGACTCGTCTGACGAACCGTGGGCTTTCAGCGAGCCAACCCGTCTATCGTTTGGAAAAACTACTCTGGTCATTGGTGCTCGAGGCACCATCGGTTCCGTGAAATTCCCAAACATAGAATGCTTCACCTGCACTCAAACGACCATCGCAATCACGGTAGCCGCGGAGCGAATTCTCCCTGAATTCCTGTATCACTGGTTGAAGGCGTTTGACTTCAAAACAGTCACCGAGGGCGTGGGCATTCCGATGATAACCGTCGCCAACGTAAACAAGTTTGAAATCCCCCTCCCGCCGCTTGCAGTGCAGCAGGAGATCGTGGCGGAGATCGAGGGCTACCAGAAAGTCATCAACGGAGCCCGCGCCGTCCTCGACCACTACCGCCCCCACATCCCCATCCACCCCGACTGGCCGATGGTGGTGTTGAGTGAGGTTATCGAGTCCAAGCCGAAGAACGGCTATTCTGGAAAACCCGTGGATCGCGTGACGGATATCAAGGTCCTATCACTCAGCGCCACAACATCTGGAACACTTGATCTTTCCAAATCCAAGTATCTGGACGAGGAAATCCCGCTCAACGCTCCGTGCCGTTGCCGAAATGGGGATATTTATCTCCAACGCGGGAACACAGCCGAACTTGTTGGTACGGCGGCACTTTATGAAGTGGACGATGCAAACTATATTTATCCCGACCTTATGATCCGCGTTCGGGCGGATGAAACGAAGATTATCACTCGCTACCTTTTGGCCGCCCTGAAGAGTCAGCCCGTCCGGGATTTTCTAACTCGGAACGCAGTAGGCGCGGCAGGGAGCATGCCGAAAATCAATCAAGGCATCGTCGAGCGTGTTCCCATCCCCCTCCCACCTCTCGCCACGCAGCAGGCCATCGTCGCGGAGATCGAAGCCGAGCAAGCGCTGGTCGCCGCCAACCGCGAACT
Source organism: Luteolibacter sp. (assembly GCA_043766715.1). Lineage (GTDB taxonomy): Bacteria > Verrucomicrobiota > Verrucomicrobiia > Verrucomicrobiales > Akkermansiaceae > Luteolibacter. The sequence goes on along the minus strand of JAYUHS010000157.1, from coordinate 90,650 downwards.
CATCACCCGCTTCGAGCAAAAGATCCAGACCACCCTCGCCCGCGTGTGGGGTGAAGCACTGGAGGAAGAAGGACTCGCGCAAAGCCGCAAAGCTTTTTGAGAATCAAAACAAGCCGACCCCTCTCTTCCTTTGCGTCTCTGCGCCTTTGCGCGATTCCCTTCTTCAACCAAAGCCACCATCATGACCGAAAACGAAATCAGCAAAATCGTCGTCGATGCCGCAGTGAAGCTCCATCAGGACCTCGGTCCCGGGCTGCTTGAATCCGTCTATGAGACCGCCCTTGCCTATCTTCTCCTCAAGCGGGGGCTTTCCTGTGTCCGCCAGCTTCCTATCCCCATCCGCTACGATGGCCTCGAATTTGACGAAGGCTTCCGCGCCGACATCGTTGTTAATGACTTGGTCATCCTCGAATTGAAGTCCGTTGAAAACATCTCTCCGGTTCATCGCAAGCAGATCCAGACCTACATCCGACTCTCTGATAAAAAGCTCGGCCTTCTATTGAACTTCGGCGCACCGCTCATGCGTGACGGCATCGTCCGCGCCGTCAACAACCTGCCCGAATAAATGCTCGCGCAAAGCAGCAAGGCGCAAAGTTTTAAGAATTAAAACACCAAATCTTCCCGACCAAATCCCCTTCTTCCTTTGCGTCTCTGCGGCTTTGCGCGAGAAAATCTTCATCCCTCACTCGCCAACCGCGAACGGATCACCCGCTTCGAGCAAACGATCCAAACCACCCTCGCCCGGACTTGGAGCAAGGTGCTGGAACAGGATGTTCCAGCTACGATGGCCCTCTGCCGAACTTTTCTACCGGCGGGCAGCTCCATTTTTTGGGGAAAAGAGCCCTTCTCAACCGCCGCTGACCCCCACTTCCGAAGTGGGGGGGCCCACTTGCGAAGTGGGGGGGTCCACTTCCGAAGTGGGGGGGTCCACTTCCGAACTGCGATGACGCGGTTCTGAACTCGGATGTCGCAGTTCGGAACTCGGAAATCGGAGCTTTTTACTCGGATGGCCGAGTTCCGAAGTGGCCCCCCCCACTTCCGAACTCCGATCACGCGGTTCTGGACTCCGACCGAGCAGTTCGGAACTGCTCAATCGCGGTTCATCAGTGGTCGATCGCAGGTTTGAAGTGGGGGTAGGGAAAAAACGTGGTTGTGGCGTCTCGCCGCAACGTCTGATGGCCCGAGTTCTGATTTTTTAGAGCTGAAATGAGAGTCTTGGAGCAGGGCCGATCTTCCTCACCTCTCAGCCGGTTTCCGTTGGCGGTTCGCCTCACTTCGAGTTAGCCTCCGCGACTTTGATTGAAGTTCGTTTCCAACGCGGCCTGCATTTGCCTGAGCTCGACCTGTGGCTGGACCCATGGGATGCGAAACCCCGTGCTTTCGTTTCCCACGCCCATGCCGACCACTTCGCCCGCCACGAATCGGCGCTGTGCTCGGAGGTGACGGCCGCCTTGGTCAACAAACGCTTCCACCTCGCCGCGAATCGCATCGAAGCCGTGGCGTTCCATGTGCCGATCGAGCAGGATGGCTTCCGGCTACGACTTCTTCCCGCCGGTCACATTTCCGGCTCGGCGATGCTCCATGTCACCCGCATCAAGGACGGTGCGACGCTGCTTTACACCGGCGATTTCAAGACCCGCCGCGGTCGCACGGCAGAACCCGTGAGTTTCCTCACCGCCGACACGCTGATCCTCGAAACCACCTTCGGCCTGCCGAATTTCGTATTTCCCAACCCCATGGAAATCGAGGCAAGCGTCCTCCGCTTCGTTCACGATGCCTTCGCCGATGGCGAAACGCCGGTGCTGCTCGGCTACTCACTGGGTAAAGCGCAGGAGGCACTTGCCATCGTGACCGCCCACGGCATCCCCGCCTTGCTACATCCCACTGTCGCCGCGATGACCGTGGCCTGCCGCGCGGCGGGATTCGACATGCTGCCGGAACCCGTTGAATTCCAAGGCCACGCGGCTCCGGGGCAGGTCATCATCGCCCCGCCCAAGGCCGTGCGCTCGAACTTGCTGCGTGGCTTGAAATCCAAGCGCATCGCCATGCTGACCGGCTGGGCACTGCAACCGGGATCGAAATTCCGCTACCGGGTCGATGACGTGATCCCCCTTTCCGACCACGCCGATCATGCCGGACTGATGGAGTGCATCCAGCGCGTCCGGCCCAAGAAAATCCTCACCGTCCACGGCTATGCCAAGGAATTCGCCGCCGAGCTACGGGGAAAAGGCATGGATGCATGGTGCGCGATGGGCGGCGACCAACTCGAGCTCTCGATCCACCAAGCCGCACCGCGTTCCGGATCGTCCGGCGGGCCACGCCACAGCCGGGCGATCTGTGCGCTGGCCGACTTCGGCGATCTCTGCCGCCTCGTCGGCGAAACGAGTAGCCGCGTCGCAAAAACAGAATTTCTCGCCAACTATCTGCACAGCCTCACCAGCGATGCCGATCTCCGACTCGCCGCCGTTTGGCTGACCGGCGAGGCACTGCCAAGGAAGGCCGGACGGCGGCCACTCCACGTCGGCTCCGCGACGATCCGGCGGGCGCTGGTTTCCCTGCCGAATGCGAAAGAAGAACGTTACCGGGAAATTTCCCTGAGCCAGAACGACACTGCCCGCACCGCACGGCTGATGCTTCAGGAAATCCCGCTCAAGCCGGAACCGCTGGACTTAGCCGGGCTGGAGGCGTTTTTCCAGACGCTACTCGCTGCCACCGGCTCGCTGGATCGCATCGGCAGGCTGGCGGCCCGGCTCGCAAATCTACACCCGGTGGAGGGCGAAACCGTGGTCAAGCTGCTGACCGGAGATCTACGGATCGGCCTGAAGGAAGGCTTGGTCGAGGACGCGATCGCCACGGCATTCGGTGCCGATGCGGCGGAAGTTCGGCACGCCCACATGCTGACGGGAAACATCGGCGAGACGGCGCTCCTCGCCCGTCACGGAAAACTCGCAGAAGCCAGCCTGCGCCCTTCAGTGCCGATCAAGTGCATGCTCGCCGCACCGCTGGAACGCAGCGCCGAGGACGACCGACCGATGTTCGAGAAACTGCCATTTCCCCCGCCGATCTGGCTGGAGCCGAAGTATGATGGCATCCGCGCGCAGCTTCACAAAAGCGGTGGCGAGGCCTCGTTGTTCTCGCGAGATCTGAGGCCGCTGGATCAAGAATTTCCCGAACTCCTCACCGCTGCCCGTAAGCTGGCTGGCGATTTCATCCTCGACGGTGAGCTCATCGCCTTCGCCGAGGGTCGCAAGCTCGGCTTCGCGGATTTACAGAAACGCCTCGGTCGGAAAATGGCGGACGGTGATTTATTTATGACCGACGAGGGTCAGGACAGCTCGGTGCCGCTGCGGTTCATCGCCTTCGATCTGCTGTGGCACGCTGGCGAGGACCTGCTGGAAAAACCGCTTTCGGAACGCCGGGCGAAACTCGAATCACTCTCGCTTGCCCCACCGTTCGAGACCATCGCCATCCATCCGGCAGCGGACCCGGCAGAAATCGAAACTGCCTTCAAGCAAGCGCTCCAGAACGGTCACGAAGGCTTGATCGCCAAGGATCCTGCCAGTTTTTATACCCCCGGACGGCGGGGTAAATCGTGGATCAAGCTCAAGGGCGTGATGCCGACACTCGACTGCGTGGTCGTCGCCGCCGAGCAAGGCCACGGCAAGCGCTCGGACGTTTTGTCCGACTACACCTTCGCGGTGCGGGATGAAACGAGCGGCCAACTGCGAATCCTCGGCAAGGCCTATTCGGGCCTCACCGACGCTGAGATCGAGGAACTCACCGAGCATTTCATCCGCCACACCCTCCGCAAGGAACGGCGGAAACATCATGTGGAGCCGGACATCGTGCTAGAAATTGCCTTCGATGCGATCCGGCCATCGCCCCGCCACGATTCCGGGTTGGCGCTGCGTTTCCCACGAATCAAGGCCATCCGCCGCGACAAGACCCTCGCCGACATCGACACCCTCCAATCCGCCAAGGCCTTGATTTGAAAAGACCGCCGCGGCTGCTGAGAAGTGGACAGTCTCCGGTGAGTCGCTTGGTGAAATGGGCAAGCCGGTGATGGCGATTCAGTGCTTCAAGTCCGTGGCTGCTGAAGGTGCTTACTCATTTTTTCCCAAAACGGAAAAAAGCCCGCACCCGCGAGGCCGAAGGCGTGAACGTCTGAAGCACGGCGGATCAAGGTCAGCTTGATCCCCTTTCCACGAAGTTCTGCGGCTAAACGCGGCAAGAGATCGAGGACAGGCCCGACGGTCGGGGCGAAGGCGACGATTTCCGATAACTGCTGCGAGGCCGCCCATTCCGCGAGATTTTCGGCGGCGAATAATTCTGCGGGACAGCGATAGTGAGCGGCAGCCCGGGCGAGCCCGTCGCCCATCACCGTGTCGAGTGAGGCAAGCCGTTTCTCGCTGAGCGAGGATTTCTGACCGTTGAAACCGGCCACGGCGACTGGTGCGAAACTGGCCAGCGGACCGATTTCCGGTAAAAGATCGTCCGAGTGCAGCCACAATCCCACCCGGCCAGCGGTGGCGGGGAGTTCCGTGGGATAGTGGGTAAGTGGCTGGCGCTCAGGCTTCGTAAATGCCGTTTGCGAGGCTGGCCTCACCGCACCATCGGCGATGCGCTCACTGCCGGTGCGATCCCCGAGCAGGGACTTCGTCGCATATTTTTCGAGATTGGAGAGCCGCACCAAGTAGGTCTTCCCCGGCGTTTGCAAGCCCGCAACCCAGCGCCATGACAGCGTGTTACTCGCTGGATCTGCATCGAGAAGATGGCGAAAAAAGAAGTCCGCACCCAGCTCCCACGGCAGTTTTTCCGCGTGGATCCAGAAGCTCGCCCACCACATCCGAGCGTGGTTGTGAAGGTAGCCGGTCTCGATCAGTTCCCGTGCGATCAAGTCCATGCACGCAACGCCGCTTTTCCCCGCAGCTACTGCGTCAGCATGATCCAGAACTCGTTGTGGTAGAGTCGCCCGCAGTTCCGTCACCCGCTGTTGCCACTCGGTCCACACTTGCGGCCGCGTCTCCAGCCAGCCCTTCCAGTAGCGCCGCCAGCAGACCTCTTGCAGCCATTTTTCCGCCGCTTTAAAATCATATTTCCGCTGGGTGTCGGCGAGCACTTCATCCTCAGTGATCAGCCGGTAGCGCAGGGCGGCACTGAGCCGTGAAACATGGCGATGGCCGACCTCGACTTGGTTCCGCCGCCATCCATAGGACGCGACTTGTGGTAGAAATTCACCCCACGCCGCTAGGGCAGCAGCTCGGGTCAGAGGCAGTGTGACGGTCATCGAAAATACTCGGGTATTTCTCTAGCAAAAACTCACGCCCGCTTTTCCGAGTAACGGTCAAACCGATTCGAGAGGATGAAAAATGTCGGCGACCACAGACCGACGAAGATCCCGAAACGCTCGGCGTGCGCTAGGGTCTCCGGCGTGGTGCCTCCGGTGAGAAACCAGATGGCGATCGAGCCGATGATGGAGGCAAATCCGAGGATGAAGCAGAGGTTGCTAAGCTGTTTAAGCGCGGTAGGTTTCATGGTTTTGTAGTAAGGGCGGAAGAATAATCCCACCTGTTCCGGATTCAATAGGCTATTTGCAAGGGTAAATTACCCCTCAGAAAAACCACAATCGCCATGATTTACATCGTTAAAACCAGTCTCGTTCTCTTCATACTCGCATGGTCGATTTTTGGAATCTGGATGGTCGCGAAATATAGTGCTCTGTTTGGCCCGCATCGTGACGACCCAGCGGAAACAGCGGGCGCACGCTCGTTTGGCGTCACCCACATCGGTCTCGTGTGGTTTGGCTTCTTCGCACTGGCGGTGTATTTTCTGTTTCGGTAAAACTCTAATGAACTTCGAGAAACTCCGTCGCGCGGATTTCTGACCAATATTCGCCATTTTCTCGGGAGGTGGGGAAGCCGACGTGGCCACCCGTCGCCGGGGACTCGAAGTGAAAGACATCACTCGCCGCCGCTTCGGGAAATGGGTAGCAGCCGGGGCCAAGAAAGGGGTCGTTCGCGGCATTGATCAGTAAGGTCGGCCGGTCGATCGCCGGGAGAAATTGGCGGGAGCTGTTGCGCGCCCAGTAGTCCGCAGCGTCGCGAAATCCGTGGATCGGCGCGGTGTAGCGGTCGTCGAACTGCTGGAAAGTCCGGATCCGATTCAGCCCCGTGAGATCGAGCTGCTCGGGAAACATCTGCTTTTTTACCCGGATCTTCGCCCGCATCGCGATCAGGAAACGCTCCATGTAAATGCGATTCGACAGGAGGGAGAGTTGCCGCGACGAGCACGCCAGATCACACGGCACGGAGAAAACGACCGCCCGGCGGACTTGGGGCGGGAGCTCGGCTGGCCGCTCGCCAAGGTATTTCAAGGTGAGATTTCCGCCCAGACTGAAGCCGATGAGGTCGATGGAACTCGCCGGGTGATTTCTCAGCGCATGACCGACGACTGCCTGTAAATCCTCGGTCGCGCCGCTGTGATACATCCGCAGCAGGCGATTCGGCTCCCGGCTACAACCCCGGAAATTCCATGCCAGCACATCCCATCCCCGGCGGATCAGCGCGGCGGCCATGCCTTGGATGTACTCGGTCTGGGTGTTGGCTTCGAGGCCGTGGGAAAGGATCGCCAGCCGCGTACTACTGTTTCCCGCCCATTCCAGATCGATGAAATCTCCGTCCGCAAGCTCCAGCCGCTCGCCACGCCGCGTGACCTGCGCGACCCGCCGGAACAGGGCAGGATAGATCGTCTGCAAGTGGCCGCCCGCAAGCCAAGACGGCGCACGGTAGCTGGAATCCTGAATCAGCGGCATGATTTCCCCATGTTTAGATGCTGCACTCGCACCGAGCAAGCGATGCGATCCGCTAAACGATGGGGCTTGTCTTCACCCGTTCCGAGGTATAGCTCTCGCGGGGCTTCGCCTCATTTCCACACACTCCTACATGACTTTTTTCATCCTCTGGTGCCTCACGGGCCTCGCTGTCGGCATCGTTTTCGCCTCGTTCTTCGAATGGACGCTCCATAAGTATGTGATGCACCGCCCGGTCGGGAAATTCCGCTACGCCTTCCAGGCCCACGCAATCGTCCACCACGGCACGTTTAAAGCCGACAAAAGCTACCATTTACTCGATGAGAAGGACAAGGAAACCATCCCGATGGCGTGGTGGAATGGCCCGGTGCTGGTGCTGATCGGCGCGATCCCATTCGCTCTGCTGTCGTTGCTGACCGGCCAATGGGCCTTCGTGGTCGGCGGTGCGCTGGCGTTCACTTCTTACTACTGCTTTTACGAATACATCCACTGGTGCATGCATTTACCGAAGGCTCGCCGGGTGGAGAAGCCATGGTGGTTCCGCCGTTTGAATGGCCACCACTTGCTGCATCACCGCTACATGCACAAGAATTTCAATGTCGTACTGCCCGTCGCGGACCTTTGCCTAGGGACTTTCATGGCCCGCGCTCGGACCCATTTCAAGCAAGCGGAAGGTCCATCTGTGCCGAATGTTCAGCCGATCGCCTGATTTCCACCCCAAAGAGAATGCTGGAGTCGCCCACACAGATTTGCTAATTGTCCCCAACACCTGACGAACCTCATGAAATTTCTCATCCTCCTTCCGATCCTCGCCACCGCATTTTTTGCCAGTTCCTGCCGCACCATCACTCCGCTTGACCCGATGACGATGAAGCAGTCCTGCAAATGCCTGCCCGGACATTTCAAGCAAGACGGGAGCTGCTGCGGCCATGGCGTGAGCGGCACGAAGTAGTCTCGCTTCAGGCGAACATCCCACGCTCAGCCAGATGCCGGAGCCACGGCTCGAACGCCAGCTCCGGGCATTTTTTTTCTGAAACCGCCGCCAATTCGGCACGGCTGAGGCTTCCATCCATCGCTACAAGCACCTGATAGTGGGCTTCTGGCAACGCACAGGGCTGGTGCCAACAATCCACCAGCGGTAAGCATTCCCGCGCACAGAGCAGCCGGAATGCGTTCAATTTCGGAAAATCAGGCGGCGTGGATTCAAACTCCACCGGCTCGATCCTTGGGCGAATCCAGCCTCGGCTGATTCCTTGGAAAACTTGAGTCGCCACGGATTTCAAATCGCAATTGGGCAATAGTCCGACGATTTCACTCATCGCCGCACACCGAGGGGTGACCGCTTGGATCGCTTGAAAAAGTTCGTCCGCCGCGAGTTCAGACGGGACCCGCCCCGCACTCACCGCAAGATTCATGATGAAGCCCAGCGACACCCGCTCTGCCACCGGTGCATCGTCACGACAGAGGACGCCAGACCGGAAAGTCCTGCCAGCGGCCTCGTCAAGGGCCAGTTGGAACTCCAGCGGATCTTGAATACGGCATTTCAAGTCACCGAGGATTTCGTCACCGAGACTCGACGGGATATTTTCACCCGGATCAGATTCCCCCAGCCAGCGCAGCCCCGCCCCGGCCGCCGCGCAGGCGAAATCGTCCAAAGCCCATGGATCATTGACTGGGCCGAAGTCATCGAATGCCAGAATCGCCGCGCCCTTAGCGAACATGTCGTCGATGATGGAAATCTCAGGATCACCCGCAACCATGAGCGACCTGAGAATTTCCAGCGCCTCGACCTCGCTGCCTCCCCTCGCCTGCTGGATCGCCCGGACCTTCGCAATCACCGGTAGCCGTGGTTTCCAGCCACAAGCGAGATTGAAGCTGATCGTGGCAATGCCCGACGGACTGAGATGCTCGCAACAGAATCTCAGTAATGCAGCTTTCACCTCGTTTGGCACCCACGAGAAAAATCCGTGGGCGATGATGAAATCGAACGGTCCACCTGTCGGGTCGAAGTTTCGCAAATCCACCGCGTGAAATTCGATATTCTCCACCCCAGCCACTGCCGCGCGGTGACGAGCCTCATGAATCGACCGTTCTGCCAAATCAATGCCGACCAGACGACTCTCCGGCCACCGCATGGCCAGCGGAATCAAATGGTGGCCTGAGCAGCAGCCGATTTCCAAAATCCTCGCCCGCTGCGGATGCGGCACGTCCAGCCCACCGATTTTTGCCGCTACCGCCGAGACCGCCGGATCCGCCAGCGGGTGACTCATCGGTGGATAGACTTGCTGCTGATAGAGCTGATGGATGGTGTCAAGCATGGGTCTGAGATTTCAAGAAATTCGACAGACCTTCACTCGGTTCCAATACATCCGGTCACGCCAGTCCTCGAATGTGGTTCCATAGGAATCGAGCTGCCGGCCTGTCGTCACCGCATCACCTGCGACGAGCACTTCATTCATCCCTTCTTCAGTCGTCAGACTTCGAACACAGGGAAAGGATTCGCGTAAAATCTTCCGGGTGAGCGACTGCATCGTGCGGTGCCCGGCACCGGTTACGAGGTTGACGCCAAGAAGACCACCCGGGGCGATGGCGCGTCGCAGATGCTGCAACAGCTCTGGATTCCAAGCCCGTGGCCGAAAGACGTCGGTCTTTCCTGCGAGATAAATATCGTCGAAAACTACATCGAACTGCCGTTTATTTTTCTCTAACCATCCATAGGCATCGGCGATGTGGACTTCGGTATTCAGTGCATCGAGATCCATGTGTTTCCTGGCGAGAGCAACGATTTCAGGGTCGATGTCGATGGCGGTTAGTTTGCAATCTGGCAAAAGATGCCGCAGCACTCGGTAAGCCGTCCCGCCCGCCAGCCCGAGCATGAGCACCGACTTCGGCGGCCCATCCATGCGTAGCAGTGCCGATGCCGCGATCAAATCCCACGCGAGTCCGGTAAGCAAACGGCTCCGATGATAGAATGCATGGGTGGCTCCCTCCACACGGAACTCTGCCGCCACCGCTGACTTCCAGATCTCCAGAGATTGGAAGCGGGTGTGGACGATTTCCAAGCGGCGCATCGGAGGTAACCATGAAGAACTCGGAAGGCGATGGAAGCGCGAAATAAACCCATCGGATTCCGATCCCATTCGAGATTGCAAACTTGCTTCCGGCGGATAGAAAACGCGGGTCATGCAAGCCCTCGCTGCCTCTTATTTCCTCCAAATGGCCGTCATCCTACTCGCTTGCCGAGTCGTCGGATGGCTGGGTAAAAAAATAGGCCAGCCGCAGGTGGTGGGTGAAATGATCGCCGGGGTGCTACTCGGCCCGTCATTGCTAGGGCTCTTATTTCCCGAAGCCAGCGCGAAACTTTTCACCGTAGAAACACGAGGAGTCCTCTATGTCGGAGCCCAGTTAGGAGTCGGGCTTTACATGTTTCTGGTCGGCATGGAATTCAAAATCGACCTGTTCCGCAGCCGGGCGAGAAGCGCAGCCAGCATCTCCATCGCCGGGATGATTGCGCCTTTCATCCTCGGTGGCTTGCTTGCTCCGTGGCTGCTCAAGGTGCCGGGATTGTTCGCTGAGAAAACCGAAATCTATCAAGCCGGGTTATTTATGGGTGCCGCCATCGCCATCACCGCATTCCCCATGCTCGCTCGGATTATTTACGAACGTGGACTTTCCGGCACCGCGCTCGGCACGCTCACACTGGCCGCAGGAGCCATCGACGATGCCGCCGCATGGTGCGTCTTGGCCATCGTCCTCGCCAGCTTCGGTGGCGGCGAGAGTGTGTTCCTCGGAATGCACGTCAACCCAGCGGTTTTAGCCATCGTTGGCGGCGCCGCCTACGCCGTTTTCATGCTCACCGTTGGCAAGCAATTGTTAGCCCGTCTGGGAACGATGGCCGAGCGCGAACGCGGCGTCAGCTCGACTCTGCTAGCCATCGTGCTCATCCTGTTTTCACTGAGCGCTTGGTTTACTGATACCATCGGCATCCACGCGGTGTTCGGCGGATTCATCCTCGGTATCGCCATGCCACGCGGCGTCTTGACGAAGGAAGTGACGGAAAAACTGGAGCCATTTACCGTCATTTTCCTGCTGCCGATGTTCTTTACCTTCTCCGGCCTGAATACGCGCTTGGCAGTGATTTTAGAACCCACTGTCATGCTCGTAGCAATCGTCGTTTTGCTGGCATCCACTCTCGGCAAGGGCGTCGCTTGCTGGGCCGCCGCCCGGCTGAACGGTGAGGACAACCGCACTTCACTGGCCATCGGCGCGCTCATGAATTCCCGCGGCTTGATGGAGCTGATCATCATCAACATCGGCCTACAAAAAGGTGTGATCGGGCCCAAGCTTTTTGCCATCCTCGTCATCATGGCAGTCGTCACCACGCTGATGGCTAGCCCGATTTTCGAGTGGGTTTATGGTAGGCACTCAAGGAAGTGTTAGCCGAACGGAAAATCGGAAACCTGCTCCAGCTTCACTTGGTATAGCGCTGCGATCTCCGGCGCATCCGAAACGTGATAGATTTCACGGTAGTAAATTTCCTTAATGCCATACGCGCAAAGGGTCTGCATACAGGCGGTGCACGGCATGGTGGTAGTCGCTACGATCTTCGCCTCACCCCGGCGAAATAGGCTACACAGATTCACTTCCGCATGGAGCATGAATTTCTGCCGTGCCTCGCGGTCGTCCCAGAAACCGGGTGGTGGATCGTAGCCGGGCGCTAGGCCATTGTAAGCCGTGCCAATGACGCGATTGTCAAAATCCAGCGCTGCCGCACCCACTTTGCGATACGGATCTTCCGAGCGAAGGCTGGCGACATGAGCAAGCGCCATGGCATATTGGGGAATCGAAAGGCGGCCAGCGGACATGGCGGTGAGACTGCCGGGACAGACCCGTGTGTTCAATCCACATCTGTGGTGACAGTGGAAGACCCATCACGACGAAATCCGATCACTTTTCGCTTTGTGGAGCGCTGGTGATCTCCCATTTTCTGCTCGTGGATCGAAGCCATTCCGGAGTTCTTGCCGCAGTGGCAGCATTTTTTCTGTGGGGGATTTTACCGATTTTTTGGAAGCTTCTCGGATTTCTACCGCCAGCATCCATTGTGGCACAGCGGACGATGTGGTCGTTATTACTCGTCTTCGCGATTGTTCTCTGGCGAGGCGAGGACCGCACTTTGATCGCCGCGATGAGATCGCCAAGAGTCATCAGCTGGCATTTACTATCCGGCACACTCCTCGCTTCCAACTGGCTGCTCTACGTCTGGGCGACGCTGAATGGCCACATCACCGAGGCCGCACTAGGCTATTATTTAAATCCATTTTTCAACATGATCATCGGCTTGTTCTGGTTCGGCGATAATAACAGCCGCTGGCAACGGGTCGCCATCCTATTGGCGTTTTCTGGAGTCGCGCTGCAAATACCCGCAGCAGGACATTTCCCATGGATCGCCGTGATGCTCGCGGTGACGTTCTCTCTGTATGCAGTCGTTAGGAAAATGGATCCGCTCGGATCGCTTGTCGGTCTTGCCGCAGAGACAAGCCTGCTGGCACCGTTCGCATTAGGATGGCTCTGTGTGAGTTACGAGAGCCCCGCCGCAGCATTCGGCAGAAGCCCGGCACACGCGGCACTGGTCGTCGGTACCGGCTTTGCCACGGCACTCCCTCTGCTTTTTTTCGGCTACGCGACGCGGACCATCCGGCTCACCACTCTGGGTATTCTGCAATTCCTCGGACCCACCATCCAGTTCTTCATCGGCTGGAAACTATACCAAGAGCCGATGACCCCTGCACGTTTGTGGTCCTTTGGCTTGATCTGGATCGCCATCGGAATTTACGCGGCGGATGCAGTAGCACGCAGGAAACCAAACCCCTCCACTTGACATCGTCGCAAGCAATCCTTGCCGGGCTCCACCCGGACGGATACCCCATTCCCATGCAAACTGAAGTCCGTGCGCTATTGATCCTCCAAGACCGTGACCGACGCCTATTGGCACTGGCGAAAGACCTCGAAAAACTCCCGCAAGACGAGGCGAAAGCGAAGGCGAAACTCGCTGGCGACAAGGCTGCTGTCGCTAAGGCACACCAAGCCTTGCTCGATTGCGAACTACGGGTGAAAAAAATCGAGCTCGATGCCGAGACCCGCCGCACCACCATTAAGCGCCTCAAATCCCAGCAATTTGAAACGCGCAAGAACGAGGAATTCGTCGCCCTCGGCCATGAGATCACCCGCTACGAAAAGGATCTCGACGATTTCGAAACCAAGGAATTAGAAGCAATGGAAGAAGTCGATGGCTTTCGCACCGCTCACAAGGCTGCCGAGTCAGCTCTTGCGTTGACTGCCAAATTAGTGGAAGACGATCTCGGGAAAATTCAGCAGCGCCACCAGCGGATGGAAGTGGACCGCAAGGAAATCCTTGTAGAACGCGAGGCCCTATTGGCCAAAGCGCCAGAAAACATCGTCCCGCTTTACAACCGCTTGATGAAAACCAAGGACGGCCTCGCAATCGCCCCGCTGCGTGACGGCAAATGCGAAGGCTGCCACATGAAGCTTATCGCCTCCACCGTCATCAAGGTGCAATCCGCGAAAGAAATCGCCCAGTGCGAAGACTGCGGCCGGATCCTCTATTTGGAAGAATAGATTCTTGTCTCCTAAAGTCCCCCCACTTCCTCCAGTAGCACTAACCAATTCATCATCGTAATCGGTGGCAGTTCCGCCGGGTGGCGGATCTGGGTTAGCTTGGTAGTGATATCACTCGCCGCAATCGAGCTCTCGTCCAGTCCTTTGGCATCGAGAGGGCGGATTGAGGGCACGTCCGCTTCCGTAGCCACGACTTTGTCCACCTTGGCTAACGAACCGATTTGACCATTGAGCTCCACCGTAAGAGCCTGAGCACCAGCAACAGCCGCGTCGGATCCATACCTTTTCTCGGGAGCGAATAACGAACACGGCGGAAGATAAAGACCGAGGGGATTTGCCGGAGTGACGCTAGGAACGAAACCCTGAGGAATATCAGCGGTCCTTACCTGATTAAAATGATCCCCCACAAAAAGTCGCATATTAGTAACTAGCGAAAAGCCGGAGGGAAACTCGGTCAAATTGCCGCACTCTTTCAGCACGACTCCGTAGTCGGCAGGTCCGCAAGGAATCGACGGCTTTCTTGAGGGGGCATTCAAACCGGTAATCGTATAATCGACATTGACGGCTAGTGAGTTGTTGGTAACAGGAGGCGCGGCCCCTACTAGGGATCTCAAATATGCCGGAATTCGTTCTGGATACACTACGATGCACGCTCGATTATTTACCCTGATATTTTGACCAAAAGGTGTCAAGATGACCCCATTTCCGCTCTTGCGTACATAACCTTTTTTCACAACGCCTGGTCGGGGATCCCCAAAAGTAGCATTATTGAAGGTAACTGGGCCTTGGACTCCATAAAAAATCGAATACCCCCCCGATGCTCCATAGGCAATGTCGCTACTTGTGGCTAAATTAATACTTCCGCCCTCCACCACATCAACATCCACATACTCTGCGGGGAGTTCGGTGATAATTCCTCCTTTTCCCAATAGAATTTCTTTGCTGCCGCGGGTTCCATCACCCTTTTTATATTGAAATCGCAACTTAGTAGGGTCGGCGTTGGCTTCGCCCCCGATGATATCTAAACGCATCGCACACTGCTGTGCCCCGGTGGAGTAATTATTCCAACTGGTGCTTGAAAGAGTGTTGTTTCCAACATGATTTAGGGCTCCTGCTGGCTCTACTGGGTCATTATTATATGTAGGGTCATAACTATTTTGAAGATTATCGAATCGGTCAAAAAACGCACTGCCGCGACTAATAGGAATAAACGCGGAGCGACCACTTTCGGAGGCCAATGAAATCGGAAAAAACGCACCAAGGGACGACTGATTGGTAATCGGTATCGATCCTGTAGATTTTGCATTTTCCGCGTATTGATAAGACTCGCGAATTCCTGCTGCAAATGGGTCAGCAGAATACTGCCCTCCGACGGTAGTACCAGAAGCCATGGTCATTCCACGCCGCAACGCTAAACCGTCAACAAGCGCAGCGTTTCCGACGACGGTAGCCTGTCCAACAGATATTCTCCCATCAATCGTGTAGTTTTGCCATGCGGCACCCCCTGAGTATTGTCCTAGGGTCATAGAAGATGCTGCCGAAATCGGGAGTTGCGTCGGAATTTCATAGATCGAAAGCACAAAATTTCGCCGAGGTCGCACGATCCCGGTTCGCACACGGTCGTGATCAGCAACATTCATCGAAAACGCCCACCAATTCCGTTTTGCGACAAAAGCATCGCCCGGCTTTGCATATCCGAAATTGATGGCAGGATATTTGAGACGATTAAATTTCGAGTAAGTGCCGACCGGCAGGCCATACGCTCCCGTGGAGTTGCCGTTGAGTGCCGCAGAATTCAAATATACTTGCGCGCTTGGGCCATACTGTTTGAGTTCCGAAATGATCGGAAAATTGCGATCGCGATCATTCATTACAGCATCCGCTGAAGTCAGTGGCGGTGGATATACGCCACCCAAATCTCGATTAATCCCAGGTGATATCAAACCTAGCTCCACAGGATTAGTTGGAACGGTGGAAAAGATTAACGCGGGATTATCCAACACTCCGTCCCCGGTGTTCGAAGACTTGAGACCGGGGATGTTCAGTGAACTTACCATCCCCGGAGATAACGAATTTTGTGAGTTTGCGAGAGCGAGGGCGTCAGCAAATATACGAGACCAAGCTAACGGTTCACTTTCGGCTGCGCTGGCCGAGTTCGATTTCATTGCTTTGATCGCCCGATTGGGAGTGATCGCGACGATGGCCCGCAAAATCGCTTCCTCCTTCTCGCCGTAATCCGTGCGCAGTTGGACTTTCGATTCAGTAATCTGCGCCCCAAGGGCACGGCGATATGCTCCAAACATCAGCGCAGTCAAAATAGCGCCGGTCGTAAGAACTAGCAAAAACGAGATATAGCCAGCACGGTGGCGTTTGAAGGAAGATATTTTCATTACTGTGTGGCTCCCGAATAAGTGATTCGTTCTTCGTTGGGTCCAGTGAGCACCATTTGCAACACCCCTTGAGTCACTTGAAAGGTTACATCCCTTGGTGCCCTTGTTACTGCCCACTGTGGTGCGCCCAGAACACCGTTAGCAGGTACGATATAGTAGTTTAAGGCAAATCCAGCACCTCGATCGGCATATTCCAAGATGGCGGCCCGAATACTGCCATCTGGCTGGCGAAAATTTAGCACCAATACCCGCGCAGTGTTAAGTGGATCACCATTCATGGGGTTATTCCCGCTTATCGCATCGTTTCTGTTTGCGTGTAATCGGAAACGATCCGCTTTGGCAATTAGTCGGCTCACGTGGCTGTTGATCATAGGTGCCTCCTCAGCGAGAAATCCTTGATTCCTGAACATTTTTAGGAACGCGAGTTGCTGGTTAAACAGAGTGAGAACCATGCCTCCAGTCGCCATGCCTATCATGATTGCGATCGTCAGCTCGATCAACGTGAAACCCTTGCGAGTGTGTTTGAGAAAAACCTTCATTGTGATCGCATGACCGTTCGAGATTTTGCGTAGGTACGATTTCCCACCCTGTAAGTGAGCACACTTTGGGCTTTCCAAATTTTGATGGATGCTGGGTTGGTGTCCAATGAACCCACACCACCATCGGCTGGATAATTTCCGGGGTCTGGAGAGCGGCTCCTGACCACCGTACCCATAATGGGCACCCCATTCGGGAAAGCTGCGCCGTATCTCGGCATCCGACCTATTTCCACCACCGTAGAGGTAGTGGCCGGGAAAATGGGCCAAGGAGAATTTGGTGCCGGGGCGGTCAGCACATCAAAGGGCACCCTTTCAGCAAGAGCACGTTCATAAGTCATGTATGCATCGGATACTGACTGCTGCATGGTCCATTGTCTTGGATTCAACACATTGAGAGCCATCTTCAAAAGCACCAGCCCAAGAACCGTCAGAATGGAAAGCGAAATCATCGCCTCGACTAGAACAAATCCCCGCAGTCGCGATGCAACCTTGCGTCCTTTAGGGATATCTCTGAGCCTCTGGCTATGAGGAATCAATTCTGTAGATGGGTCTATTTTACCAGTGTGTCTTTTCCCCTTACCAACACGTTGGTCGCTCAAGCCGTTCTCGAGCCGCCATTTGGACTGCATTGGGGAGATTCCCCTGAGAAGCTGATCGCTTGGGCTTCCCGTCAGTCGCTGAATGTAACCATTACCCTGCCTGGGACCCAACCGACGCTGCGTATCTTGAAAATCCAACCGGAGGGAGGGTTTCTGCCTGAGACACAAGCCTCTGCCTTGGAGGGCCGTTTCGTCATGGGAAAACTTTATCAAATAACCATCCACTACTTCGATTCCAGCGCCACCGCCGACGAGATGGACACTCGCTTCAATACCCTCCGAAAACAAACGATTTTGAACCATGGCCCACTGCTGCCAGATCAGCAACAGCGGGTTGTGGTGAATCAATTCGTCACTCGCACCCTTTCGTTTCATCGGGAAGCTTTGAAGGGATTGTATCTACTCCTTACCTTTACCAGTGAAGAAGACCTACTACGGAAGTCCAAAGAGGCACGCTTTTCACTTGTCTATCAAAATGATAACTGCATGAAGGCGTGGATGAACCAGTAGTTGTCAACTCACTCGATCGTTGTGACACTAGCGTTGACCTTGATTGATCGGGTATCAACATTAACAGTAACGATGGGTGGAAGAATGGTCGTAGTCCCACCTGGAGGAGTGGTCGTAGTGCCACCCGGAGGAGTGGTCCCTGTAGAGCCAAAGGACAAGGAACCCAAACGTTCGATTCCAAAACAAGAGTCCGTCAATATTTCGACAGTCCATATACCATCGGAAGTGAATAACGCACCAAAGTCCACACCTGTCGTGGTTAGATAACTCTCTGAGTGAGTGGTTGTATTAACCTTTCTAGTGCCTGGAATGACTTGGCCTTGGACGTTTGCACGTTTTTCACCTTTATAAACCTGAGCGTAAGTGGTGGATAGCGGATAAGTATCGTTATACTGGAAAGTGACTTTAGGCACCGCGAACCGAATTTGTTGACCTTCGCTGATCCCCGATATGCCACCCGTTGTGATAGGCCAAATCTCAACGCGCTGCGACGTTAGCATATTTGGAGCGATCGGCTGCAGGGGGATCTGGGTATCATTCAGCGTCCAGACAGAAAACGTTTCCTCGCCGCGGACCGAAGTGCGCGGGGAACCCGGGATTACACTCGCGAGGAATGTCGTGCACTGGATACCGTTAGATAAGAACTGGGAGGGCGAAGCCGCTGCATAGGTTGCTGTGGAACGATCAACTCCCTCTCCCGTGTTGCTCGAACCATACGAAAGAACTTGGCGACGAAAATCGACTCTCTTTTGACTGTCTGGGGCACTTGCAACTCCGCTAAGCCCGGAGGTGGTGACATAAACCTTGATCGGTCTGTCAATACGAGTCCGTCTCACAGTGGATGGAACATCAACGGGTAACAATTTAACAGCTGCTGTGGCAAACGTAGGATTTTCGTAAGAAACGGCAGGTAGTGCCTTCCCGTATGGATCTTCGGTATCAATCACCACCGCCGCCTGCGGAACAGTGACACCCACGTAGGCGGTACTCAGCTTGTAAGAAGTCATCGGCGCTGACTTCAGCACACTGTAAAGTTCATATCTTGCGCCACCGATCCCGAGCGCAAGTGGCGAGAGCGAATTCCCCGACGCGGCTGTCCCTGGCGACACTTGAGCTGTCGTGGTATTCAGGGAAACATCCATAGTCACCCCACTCGGCAACTGCACTTGGCGGAGGAAGCTGGTGTAATCAGCCGGAATCGGTGCGGCGAGCGAGTTTGCTGTGAACAAGACTGGTATGAGGTGGTAGATGGTCGTTTTCATGGTTGGGATATTGGTTTGGTAGGGACGGTAGTGGTAGTGGTAGTGGTGGCAGCGACGTTTGTGGTAAGCACCGAGATCGGATTCCCGTTGTAGGTGGCCACTATAACCTTGCCGGATTTTGTCATTAAGTCGTTTGTTTGTGCCGATAGGGGCACTTTGCCCTCTGCTTGCTCGGCAGTCACCTCGATGGTGGTGATCCAACTCCGGTTGGCTGGATAAAAATCGCTCCAAGTTACCAACTGCGCCCCGGGATCTTGCTTGAGACGGACAGCTAGATTTTTTGGTATTTGAAGCACTGCATGCTTTGGAACGAGTGTCATAGCACCAGCGAAACAAAGGATCTCGGAACTTCTCATCAAGTCCTGCGAGGCGCTTTCCTTTGCTTTCTCGGTAACTGCTGGGGGAACATAGGTAGTTCCACCCAGCTGCTGCTGGCTTTGATTCAGTGTGAGGTTGAGCTCCGCCTCTGTGGGCAGATCCCGGATGGGAGGCCTAGTTGTTGGCTCTTCCGCACTGGCTGAGACAATCAAAGCCGAACAAAGCATCGGTAAAATTACCAATCGTTCTATCCTCTTCACTATTGGGTGAATATTCAAAATATTATGGATTTCTGAAAGTGACTAAGAGCACCATGTCCTGCAAATCGTAGCCAGCTTCCGCCTTTTGAGCTGCTGTGTGTGTTAATTCCATAAACACGATAACATCCATCGGACCGATTTTAACTTTTCCCGTAGTGTCCAAATAAGGTCGCAAAAAGCTTTCCAAAGAAGGGGCATTGTATTCTGGCACGTTGGTGGGCGGCGTTTGGCCATTTACCAAAAATCTCACGTTGTCTGTGCCATCGCCACATTTGTAGTAGGTTCCCAAACTACCATTGTAGTTAT
This sequence comes from Luteolibacter sp., assembly GCA_043766715.1. Taxonomy (GTDB): domain Bacteria; phylum Verrucomicrobiota; class Verrucomicrobiia; order Verrucomicrobiales; family Akkermansiaceae; genus Luteolibacter. Next base: position 71,022 of record JAYUHS010000157.1, on the reverse strand, counting down.
ATTGCCCACCGAAACGCAGAGCTTTGCCTGCTGGAATCAAATTGTTGGCGTAGGCGGAGCCGAAAATGTTGCTGATCGAGATGATATTTCCGGGATTGACGCTAGGATTGGTACCAAAAAATACTTCCTTAAAAGAGCCTCCGTCGATACTCATTGAGGCAAGAGTAGGCACAAAAATGTAGCCACCGTTCCCCGTCCCTGCGGTTACACCCTGTCCGATTACTCTCACGTCTGCGTAAAGAGGAATGATGGGTGTGATCTTGTCTGGATCAATCGTCACAACCTTTCCCACCACTGACGGGTAATTAACAGACCACTTCAAAGTCGGTTTTTGTCCGTTGAGAACAGTAACTTGGTCGGCGGTGATTGTCCCTGTGAGACCCGCCGGAGGAACTGGCTGAGAGAAGGCAACAGACGATAGGAAAGCGTAGCCGGCGAGGACGGCGGAAGGAATAATGGAAAGATGTTTCGTTTTCATGATTGGATGTTTGATTGGTGTATCTCAAGAAATTTGATCGAGAGCTTCGGATTTCTGACGTTTTGCAAAGGGTGGGTGAGAAATAATGAAGTTTCAGGGATTATGACGAGTGTTGGAAGTATTCTACCGATTTGTCCGACAGAAGCTTCTCTTTTGGCAGGCAGTGGTAGGATTTAGGCTGGTTGATTCTGTCGTTGATCGGTGACAAAGTTGCTAAATATTTAGGAGTGGTAGCGATGGAGCTTTTCAAAAGCGAGGCAAATTAGGCCCTTGAACCCAATTCTTCCACGGCCCACGTGGGACTTCCTGATCCGTTGCGAATCGCCACTCAACGGTCTCGCCACTGCGGAGGTTGAGAAAATCGCGAACTGCCGGGCTGAGATCGATCCCTGCTGATTGATTCCGGTTGGAGCGGGGCGACTCCTTGCCGAAGACATATTGCCAGTGATCTACCTCGAAAGGCCCGACGTCCTCCCACTGTGCAAAGCAGACCTTCCCTGCGTGGTGGACCGCGACCCAGCGGCCTTTGCACACGGAAATCCCGTCCCCCCGGTAGTTCTCCCAAAACCACGGAATCACGGTCGATGCTTCAGGCCGGTGGACACCGCCCTTCGCGACATCGTTGTAAGGAAGAGCGATGTAAAATGGATTGAGAGCGGGTATGAAACCCGCTGGTAAGTAGCCTTCACGACGATCCGGTTGATCATAACCGCCGAAGTTTACTTGCCAATTTTGATCCCAAGCGCTCATGACGTTGGGCGTCGGATTATTTTCCGATGGCTGCTCGCCGACCCAGAACACAGTCGCGACCACGTTTCGTTTCCACTCGGCACCTTTCCGGAAAATTTCTCTGGGTTCCTCCACCACGACTCTTGCGGCCGCCGGTATTCCAAAAGGATCACTGAGTGAGGGAAGTGCTGCGCGACGCTCCTCAAGGAACCTTTCGTGAGCCTCTGCGAGCCGAACTGTCAACTGGGCACCCACGGCGTGCCCCAAGAGGGCTGCGCTGGATACTCCAACTATAGTTGACGAGATTTTCACTTTTTAGAGGGGAATAATTCTTTCAGTTTTTGTGGCAAGATTTGCAGAATAAAATTAAAATTGAGTTTGACAAGATAAAAGTTTGACGTTTCTCGAAAGGCTCGATTCTTGGCCATCCGCCGGGCTTCGCGCGTCACGAAGTGGTCTGTTTACTTCGTGGGGCAAGCCCGGCTCGTTTGCTTGAAAACACTTAGCATCAAAAATCTTCCCACTTATCGAGCGGCTCCGAAACGGCGATCTAGCTCTCGCATACTAAACTCGGTCAGGGTCGGACGTCCGTCTGCTGCACAATAAGGTAGCTCGCAAGTGAATAGATCTGCCAATAGAGGGCCGGTTTCTTCAAGTTTTGGGGCCGCCAGTGCTGCTGCCCGTTTGGCGAGCACCCGGGCCATGCGATCTATGGCAAATCGGGGGCCTGGCGAGGATTCGTGGAGCAGCTCGTCCATGAGTGCTCCGAGAAACGACCGCGGATCGTCCACTGATAAACAAGTCGGTAAGCTACGAATCTGGAGCGTATTTCCGCCAAACGCTTCCACCTCGATCCCTGCGTCCTGCAAGGCCAGCCGCTCGCGTAGCACCAAATCTAGATCCCGTGGATCGAGTTCCAGTAACACCGGCACGAGCAGTCCTTGCGTCTCCAAGACGCCGTCGCCGTGATTCATCATCTTTTCAAAAAAAATCCTTTCTCGCGCCGCCTTGGGGTCGAAAAGCACCAGTCCATCTTCGCTTTCCAAGATCACAAATCGCTGATGCAGCATCCCTATGAGCCGGAAATCCGGCGCTCCGCTTCCCACTGGCACCACAGATGCTTCCCCCGGGATGGCATGATCCAAGCGACCTTTCCCGAAGTCTTCCAGCAAGGGTTGCGGCGCTTCGAAACGGACTTGTGCCGGCTCCACCTCCACCGCATCCGTGGCGAGCGCCGCCAGCAAGGGCCGCTCAATCCGCATCGTCACCACCGGAGCAGATGGTTTGAGCCCGGTCGCCACCGCTTGTAAAATCGCATCTCGCACATCCAGCGGGCGATGAAACCGCACCTCGCGCTTGGCCGGGTGCACATTCACATCCACCAGCGTCGGCTCCAGTGCGATCCATAACCAAGCAGCCGGATACATCCCATCTGCCACTGCACCACGGAAACCTTCTGCCAGCGCTCGGGAAATCACGCCATCCTCCACCGGGCGGCCATTCAGAAAAACAAATTGATGCCGCCTTCCCTTCCGCGCGTGGCTTGCTGGCAGGACATAGCCCTCTACCGAAACGCCATCGCCATGCGTCAGTGGCAAGCCGATCAACTCTCGCGAAAGCTCCGTTCCCAATAATTGCCGCACCCGATCCAACGCTTTTGCTGCCGGCGGGAGATCGAAAATTTCGCGTTCATCTCGTCTCAGCCGGAAACGGATATTCGGCGCAGCCAGCGCGTGCAGCCGCAACTGATGCTCCACATGCGCGGCTTCCGTTGTCTCAGCCCGCAAAAATTTCCGGCGCGCTGGCATATTATAAAACAGCCCCTTCGCCTCGATCATCGTGCCCGGTGCACCACCAGCATCCCGCACGTCGCGCACTTTCCCGCCATCCACGAAGATCTCCGTGCCGGAAACCGCATCCCTTTCCCGCGTCACCATCCGAAATCGCGACACGCTGGCGATGCTCGGCACCGCTTCCCCGCGAAATCCCAATGTCATGATCGCTGCCAAGTCTCCCGCCGTCCGCAGCTTGCTCGTCGCATGACGCTCCAGTGACAGCAACGCATCCTCCCGCGACATCCCGCACCCATCGTCGCTTACCCGGATCAACGCCGTGCCACCCCGATCCATATCCACCCGAATCTCCCGCGCCCCAGCATCGATGCTATTTTCCACCAGCTCCTTCACCACCGACGCCGGGCGCTCCACCACCTCACCCGCCGCCACTTGGCTCGCGAGGATGTCAGAAAGCACTCGGATTTTAGGCATCGGGGGGAAAAGGAACCGCAGAAAACTTCCAGAAACAAGACACAAGACGCGTGCACTCCCTTCCCCAATTCCGCCCTCCGCACCGGGCACCGCAATCCCATTGACCCGCCCAGTCCTGCCACTAGTCTCCCGCCGCACCCATGGCTGGCTTTTTCAAATCACTTTTTAACAAAATCACCAACCGCGCGGAAATCGCGTGGGACGACCTCGAAGCCGACCTGATCAGCTCAGATCTCGGCATCCGCCTCACCACTGCGATCATCGAAGAACTCCGCGACCTCGGCCGTGAGGTTTCTGGCGACGACGTGGTGGCCGTCACACGCCGCCAGCTTGCCAAACGCCTTCCCGACAATTTCCTCCCCCCCACCCCACGCGCTGATGGGAAACCCTTCGTCATCCTTGTCGTCGGCGTCAACGGCACCGGTAAAACCACCTCCTCCGCCAAACTCGGCCTCTGGCTTACGAAACGAAAGCGCACCGTCCTCCTCGCCGCTGCCGATACCTTTCGCGCCGCCGCCGTCGAGCAACTCAAGCACTGGGGAACGCGCTTAGATCTCCCTGTGGTCACTGGAAGTCCCAATGCAGACCCATCATCCGTCTGCTTCCACGCCCACCAGAAGGCCATCGCCGAAAAAACTCAGTTCCTCATCTGCGACACCGCTGGCCGCATCCACACCCGGCATAATCTGATGGAGGAACTCGGAAAAATCCGCCGCACCCTCGCCAAACAAGACGAAACCGCACCACATCTCACGCTCCTAGTCGTCGATGCCACCACCGGCTCCAACGCCCTCAACCAAGCCAAAGAATTTCATAAAGCCAGCCCGCTCGACGGCCTCATCGTCACCAAGCTCGACGGCTCTGGTAAAGGCGGCATCGCCGTCACTATCCACGACACGCTCGGCATCCCCCCCCGCTTCCTCGGCACCGGCGAAGAACCCGAGGCGTTTTCAATTTTCGAGAAAACCGCATTTCTCGAAGAAATTTTGTGAAATCAATCCGCCGGACCACCGGCACCTACCAATTTCTGGATCGGTTCGCCGCATGAATCTTGCAGGTCACGGGACACCAAAGCACGCAACCGGATGTCATTTCCGAGCTGCTGAAAACTAACCTCATCAAGGTGCAAAGGTTCTTGTAAACCGGCACCGGCCAACCCCGGCGTAGGACCGCCGCAAAGGAGCGGCGCATAGTAAACAACGACCTCGTCGATCAATCCCGCTTCAAACAACGCTGCGGAAAAAACCCCACCCGCTTCCACCAACACCGTGAGCACGCCTTGTTCCTCCACGAGCCGACGCAAGGTTTCCCTCAGATCGTGGCGCGGGCGGATCAGGGTGCGATCTCGCCATTGATCGGAAAATAACGTCGCATCTGCGGCGATGGTGTCCGGTTTATCCGTAGCGACGACGCGCCATGGCTGCGGACGCCCTTCCAACAGTCTTGGCTCGCGGAGGGTGAGCGCAGGATTATCCCGGCGGACGGTTTCGCCGCTAGTGAAAATGGCGTCCACGGTGGAGCGGAGTTTTTGCACATCGGCACGGGCGAGTTCTCCGGTGAGCCACTGGCCTTCCCCGGGCGGACGGGTGATGCGACCATCGAGGCTCATCGCGGTTTTCCAAATCACCCACGGTAGCCCGGTCTCACGGACTTTGAAAAATGGTCGCAAAATTTTCCCCGCCTCCGCCTTACAAACACCGGAAACCACTTCGATGCCCGCTGCGGTTAAAATTTGATCCGCCCGTCCGGCGTGGGCCGGGTTCCGATCGACGCAGGAATAGACCACTCGCGCCATTCCGGCATCGATGAGTCCTTGCGTGCATGGCGGCGTGCGACCGTGGGTGGAGCAAGGTTCCAGAGTGATATAAATCGTAGCTCCGCGAACGTCCCTACCCTCGGCATCCGCCAGCGCCTCGCGCTCGGCATGTGGCTGGCCGGCGGCACGGTGCCAGCCTTTTCCCAGAACCACGCCATCCTTCACGATCACTGCGCCCACCGGTGGATTTGGCGCGGTGCGGCCGATGCCTTTCGCGGCCTCCGCGAGCGCGAGTTCCATCCATCGGGCGTCGTCGCTCATTCGTCGTGGGCTGTGGATATGAGAGCTTCCGGGGCGTCTGCTGCTGCATCGGCATCGCCCGTCCTTGCCACGGTTTCCTCCGCCTTGATGATTTGCGGGATGATTTCTCCGATCCGTTTCTCCGCCATGAAACGCAGGTCACTGGCGACCACATCTGAATTCGTCCGGTCGTTAAACTCAGTCCAGTAATAAAGGCCGAAAATGTTCGCGTTCTCGACCATGTCTTCCAACGTCACGTAAGGTGGTGGCTCCTTGAGGATAAGTCCATGACGCTCAATACATTCCTTGAGGATGGTGTTGACCATTTGCACGGGAGCGGCAGTCGGCACGCGGATCGTGAGCAAGCGTCGGACGCGGCGGTTGGAAAGTGTGAGATTGGTGACGCGGTTTTCGAGGAACAGCGAATTGGGCACGAGAGTTTCCTTGCCGTCGCCGCCGCGCAAGACAGACGAGCGGGTGTTGATTTCCGTGATGGTGCCGGAAACTCCACCGATGTCCACGATGTCGCCCACCCGGATTTTTCGCTCGAAGAGGACGATGATCCCGCTGATGAAATTCTTGATCAGCGTCTGGGTGCCGAAACCGAGTCCGATCGCCAGTGCGCCACCGAAGAACGCGAACACCGTGATCGGGATTTTTAGAAAATGCAGAGTCGCGGCCACCAGTGCCAATCCCACGACGATCATCAGCCAGTTGCTCAACGTCTTCGCCTGAGCATCCGCGATGTGACCACGCCGGACGACGGTGTTGCGCAGACGGTTTTTTATCCGGTTGGCGATGAAATACGCGACGATGAAAAAGAAAATGCCGGTGACGAACTTGCCGAGCGTCACCCCACGTTCTTGGGAGGTGGCGATTCCGCCGGCCATCACCGTGTCGGTGTAGGTGAAGACCTCGGCTGACCAGACGCCCTTGAATTTCGTCCATGCAGACGTAAATCCTTCCGAAAATCGCACCGAGATCGGTCGGTTGTCCAAGGCTGAGTCGTGGTCGTCCAGCCACCGTTTCACCATCCGGGCCTTGCTGGTGGCGGCTTGGACGGCGCGCTGGATGACCGCCTGTTTGTCCCAGAGTGAGGCGCGGACATCGTTGAGAGGGAGCAGCCGCGGGTCATCCGCCGGGCTGGCGGAAGCACGGGATTCTTGGCGGCCGATGTCGGCATTGACGGCGGCAAGTTCGTTCGAAAGGACGATTCCTCGGGCCGTCATGCGGTCGTAAGAAGCACGCAGCGCTTGGACGGCGACTTCGCGCGAAACATTGGATTTCGCCTCAAGCATCGTCCTGCGGATCACGTAGCTCTCGACTCCTTCGGCTTCGAGTTCGTTGAGGAGCTCGAGGATTCCCGCGACAAATTGCAAGGAATCCACGCGAGTTTCCGAGGCTTCCATCTTCACGGTGGCGAGCGCGAGATCCGGCGTTTCTTCCAGTGGCTTACCCTCGGGAGTGGCACTAAGAAGTTGATCCTTAATGCCTTGCATCCGGTTTTTCACCGCGTTTGCCTCCTGTTCCCGTTTGCGAATGGCGGCCAGCTCCTTGCGCAGCGAGGTCTGGCGGTCGGCGGCGGCTTTTCTCACCGTTTCCAGATCCTCGGTGCTGAAGGCTACCTTCTTACGGGCGATGGCGATTTGCCGATCCAGCAGAGAAAGCTGGAGCTCGGTCGTCTCTGCTTGGTCTTTTAGCAGGGCGATGTTGCTGCGGAGAAACTGCGCGCGCACGGCGAGTAGGCGGGATTTCGCGCGGTCGGCATCCAGCCTCCAACTCGCGGCACCGTCACCTGCCGGACCCTCGGTGGCCGCCGAAAGCGCGCGGCGGCTGGCTTGGCCGGCATCCCGCGCTTCGTCCAGAATCCCGGATAACGTGCGGTTGAAAAGCGCTTGTGAGGAGCGGTAGGAGGCGTTTTTTCCCCGGATCGCATCCTGCTGGTTGATCAGCTCGTCGAGCATCAAAATCGAATAAGGCGGCTTCTCGTTGAAGCCGTGCCATGCCGCATCCGCTTCCCTCGCAGCGGCCAGTGCTTTTCCTTCCGTCGGCTGGCTTTCGATGATCTTCCGGTAGCGGTTGATGCCGGAAATGATCTGCTCTAAGTCCCGCCGATAATCGATCAATGCGGCAGAATCGATCCCCTCGGGCAGTGCCTGCTCCGAATCCGCCGCGTTGATGCGGGCGAACACAGCTCGCGCCTCCTTGAGCCAAACTTGCAGGCGTGCATCCGTCTCGTCCACCGTTTCGGCAGCGGGGGCGGCGTCTTTGCCCTTCAGAGAAATACCCGGAATCTGGCCACTGACGGGCGGCGCGAACGACATCGATCCGAGGACGATCCACAGCCACAAACCCATGGAACCCACCACCGCGCGGCGGGCGATGTGGAAACTATCAAACGTCGCCACGGTCATCTTTTTCAAGCTGGATTCGATCAGCGAGGTTACGCGCCTTCACGCTGTTGCGCTTGGCCCAGCGCTCCACGGCCATCTGGCGCTTTTCTGAGCGCTTCCTGAGTGCTGCGATTTCGTTCTCAAGATTGAGGAAATTTTCATGACGGGCGGCGTCGAGCGTTCCCGCTTCCACGGCGGCGCGGATGGCGCACTTGGCGTCCTTGCGGTGGCTACAGTCGGAAAATTTACAATCGGCGGCCAGCGCTGTGACATCCGCGAAACTATCACGCAGCGTCGCTTCATCCGTCCACATCTGGATCTCGCGCATTCCGGGATTATCGATGAGCATCCCGCCATTCCGCAACGGGACGAGCTCGCGTGAGGTGGTGGTGTGACGGCCTTTTCCGGTGGTCTCATTGACCTCGCTGGTCCATTGCCACTCCTCGCCGTAAAGTTGATTTACGAGGGTGGATTTCCCGACGCCGCTGGAACCGACGATGCACATGGTGATACCTTTTTTAATGTATTTCTTCAGCACCTTCAGCCCTTGCCCACTCACGGCACTGGTCACATGGACGCTCGCGCCGTCCCAGAGCGCGGCGATTTCCGCAGCGGCGGCTTGGCTTTGCTCGATCGGAAGCAGGTCGGATTTGTTCACCAACACCACCGCCGTCGCGCCGCTGCGACCGATGAGCATAAAGTAGCGCTCCATCCGGCGGATGTTAAAATCCGCGCCGGCGTCGGTGACGACGGTGACGATGTCGATGTTCGCGCCGATGACTTGCGCTTGGCTGCTGTTACCCGGCATTTTCCTGGAAAAACAAGTGCGCCGGGGCAGCGTCGCACGGATGACGGACGGCTGGTTTTCATCGCCCAGCTCGACCAACACCCAGTCACCGACGGCGGGCAGGTCGGCATCGCACGCCGCCTCGTGCCAGACGCGACCGCAGAGAATGACGTCAATTTCATCTCCTCCTTTGATGAACGCACCGTAGTTAATCACCGTCTCACGGATCAGCCGCGCAGGAATCCAGCCTTTCCCCGCGAAAGCAGCGGCGGCCTTTTCCAAATCGTCGTTCCATCCAAGTTCTTTCAAAGTCATCTGCTCGGAAACCGTAGCGCAACACGGGCGGCTGTCGATTCCCACCTTTTCCGCCGCTCACGAGAATCCTAGCGGGTTCTTTCTCTCGACAAATGGCGATCCCGGTGTCGATTGGACCATCATGTCCGTCCGTGCTCTCGGTGTTTTACTTGCTGCAATTCCACTCGCATCTGCCGAGGACCCGGCCGCACCGCCCGTGACCGGTGACGAGATCCGCGCGTTACTTAATAATCCCAACGGTGATCTCGCCAAACTCGCCCAGCAAATCGGCGGTAAAAATGGGGGAAATCAGCTCTTCTATTTCCCCACCCGTGACGAACCTTCGACCCCCGCCATGTGGGGCCTCAAATACGAAACCGTCGATTTCAAATCCACCGACGGCACTCCGCTCCACGGTTGGTTCATGCCCGCGAAAAACAAAACGCCTCAAGCGGCGAAGGCCACCATCGTCTTCTCCCACGGGAATGCAGGCTCCATCGGCTATCACCTCGGCTTCTGCACTTGGCTCGCGGAGGCTGGCTACAATGTCCTGCTCTACGACTACCGGGGTTTCGGAAAATCCGGCGGCACCGTCGATCGGCGCGGGATGATCAACGACGTGAAAGCCGCATTTGCCTATGCTCGCAGCCGTGGCGACATCGATACAGGACGCCTTATTTCCTACGGTCACAGCCTCGGCGGCGCGCAATCCGTGACCGCACTTGGAGAATCTGCGGTCAAGGGCCTGCGCGCCATCGTCATCGACGGAGCATTCGCCTCCTATCAGGCCATGGCCAGCGTCTTCGGCGGCCAGCTCGGAGCCAGCCTCGTGACAGATGAACTCTCGCCAAAGGACTATGTGCAGAAACTCTCGCCCGTCCCGCTGCTCGTGGTGCATGGGACTAAGGATGAGGTCGTTCCGATTTCCCAAGGGAAGCAACTTTACCAATCTGCCGCACAACCCAAGACGTTCTTCGAGGTGAAATCCGGTCGCCACGGCACCGCCCTTTCCGACAACCAAGGAGCGTACCGGAAAAAAATGATCGAGTGGCTAGACGCCGTAATCAAAGGGTGACGGGCCATCAGTTGGATGAAGGTTGCAATTCTAAAAAATCTGTCCTATTTCCCGCCGCCACGTATCTCGACCCATGATCCCGCTCCGAATCGCCGCCCAGTTTGTCGCCGCCATTGCTACGCTTTTATTGGCAAGTTGCGCCAATCAGAAGCCCGTTGCTGAACTCACCAAGGACGGTAAATTCGTCAATCCTCATCCCGCTGGCACTTACGATCATTTCAAGGCCGAGCCGACTTACCCGAAAACTTACTCGGTTTGGAAAAACGAAGAACTCCTCTCCCAGACAAACGCCGAGAACTCTTCCATTCTCATCAGCCTAGAAAAGCAGCGCGCCTTTCTGATGAACGGCGAGGAAATCGTAATGGACTATCCGATTTGCTCCGGCATCGCCAGCCGCCCAACACCCACCGGAACCTTCTACATCCTCGAAAAGGTCGTCGATAAACGCTCGAACAAATACGGTCGCATCATGGACGCCGCCGGTGATGTCACCAACGGTAATGCCGAGGTCGGCCTCGATCCCATCCCGGAAGGCGGTAAATTCGTGGGTGCGGAAATGCGCTACTGGATGCGCCTTACGAATGACGGCGTCGGCCACCATATCGGCCCGGTCAAACGCAAGCCTGCCTCTCATGCTTGTGTTCGTGGCCCGAGCGCCACCATGCCGATCATCTATTCCAAGGTGAAACTCGGCACCCGCGTCACCGTCGAGTGATTTGGCCGACATTAGACCGACAAAAAAGCCCGGCCGCACAAGCAGCCGGGCTTTTTGACGGAAATGACCGATCGATCGGTCACTCGTCTTCCTTAATGAACTTCTGATGCCCTGCCTTTTTCTGTTCCTTGAGCGAGTCCACGATCTTGGTGACGTCCTCGATTTTCCCGTTTAGGAAGGCCTCCTCTACCTCACAAAGCGTGATGTAGAGCTTTCCCGTCATCTTGCGGTAAGCGACCAGAGCTTTGGCTTTCTCCGGCCCCTCAGGCATCTCTTTGATCAATTCCGGGATTTCCGACATACTCTTCAGCACAGCATCCTCCGCCTCGCGGGCTTGAGTCGCGCCTTTCACCGCATCGGTCTCGCGGCGGAAGGCTTTAAAGGCATCATTCATCGCCTCCATGTGCTTACCGAGTTCGGTCTGATCCTTCTCTTCCTCTCCCCTCGCTGGCACCCACATCAGGCCCACCGCACAACTGAGCAAAAATAATCGTTTTCTCATACGCCGTGGATACGACCGAAATCAGCAGCCCTTTCCAATCGGTTTTTTCGAGTTTGTTTCTTAATCGTTTCAAGCCAACTTGCGCCGCTTGAACTTCAAATCGAAGAAATGTCGCAGAATTTTCCGCTGGGTGGGAGCCGCAGCAGTCGTCGCGGTGCTTGGTTGGTTCGCCTTACCATTTAGCGTATCGTTGCCAGTCGGGCTGTTGGAAAATCCCACGGCATCGCCAGTCTTGCTAGACCGTCACGGCACCCCCATCGCCCACCTCACCCTGCCGGATTCGTCCCGCGCCACTGCATTTTCGTTAGGGGATCTGCCTGCGGACTTCATCGCCTGCACGCTCGCCGCAGAAGACAAGCGCTTCTACCACCACAGCGGCATCGACCTCCTCGCCACGCTGCGGGCGAGCCGTGATTTCATCGTACACCGCCGGGTAATTTCAGGAGCATCCACGATCACTCAGCAGTTGATCAAAATTTCCTCACCGCCCTCGACACGCAGTCCATGGACGAAACTTTACGAAGCACTCGCCGCACACAGGTTAGAAATGACGTGGTCGAAAAAGCAAATCCTCACCGCCTATCTCAACCGTCTCGACTATGGAAATCTCCGCATCGGTAGCGCCGAAGCGACACGATTCTACTTCCAGAAGCCCCTATCGGATCTGTCACTTGCCGAGTGCGCCCTACTTGCGGGCTTGCCCCAAGCGCCGTCGCGGCTCAATCCGATCCGTAACCCCCAGCGAGCCGTCGTCCGCCGGAACACGGTGTTAGCCCGTCTTGCTGCCGGACATCCCACCGCACGCATCACCACCGCACTTGCCGAGCCCGTAGTCTTGCGTCCGCTGATAGAAAATCGCCCGGCACCTTGGCTCGCCCAGATGGCGAACCCTACCCGACAAGTCCATACCACTCTCGACCTCCCACTCCAACGGGACGTCGAAACCATCGTTCGCGAGGAAACTTCCAAACTGCGCGAGGCGAATCTCCGCCATGCCGCTGTCGTCGTCCTCGACAATCCCACTGGGGAAATCCTCACACTGGTTTCTTCCGCAGATTGGAACGACCCCCGTGGCGGCCAGCTCAATGGCGCACTGTCCCCACGTTCCCCCGGCTCCACTCTCAAGCCGTTCACTTATCTGCTAGCCATGGAAAAGAACCATCGCACTCCGGCTTCCATCCTCGCAGATATTCCCACCCCATTCCGCACCCCCCAAGGACTCGACTTACCCGAAAACTACGATCGCAACTACCGTGGCCCCGTCACCCTGCGGACCGCCCTTGCCTGCTCCCTGAATGTTCCAGCACTGCGCGAACTCAATCTGCTAGGCGGCGCAAATCCACTCTACGAACTCTTACAAACACTCGGCATCACCACCCTCGATCCCGACCCTAACCTCTACGGCCTCGGACTTACTTTGGGGAACGCTCCGGTCCGGCTACTGGAAATTACAAACGCCTATGCCACCCTCGCCCGACTCGGACGCCATCGCTCACCCGCCCTTTTCCTTTCAAAACTAGAAGTCGAAAATCAAGTCTTTGACCGCCGCGACGCATGGCTAATCGCGGACATTCTATCAGACGCCGATGCCCGTGCCCCATCCTTCCAACCCGGTGGCCCACTCGATTTGCCGTTCCGCTGTGCGGTGAAGACCGGGACATCGTCAGATTTTCATGATAACTGGTGCATCGGCTACACGCCGCAATTCACAGTCGGCGTGTGGGCTGGAAATTTTGAACAGCAGCCCATGAAAAGCATCTCAGGCATCACCGGTGCGGGTCCCATTTTCCACCGAGCCATGCTCCGCCTTCATAAAAGCACGAAACCTACGTGGTTCGAGCGTCAGTCAGAACTTGTCGATGTCTCGATCGATCCCCGAAATGGCAAACGAATGTTGGTTAGTGAAAAAGATTCCCGCCGCGACATCGTTCCGGCAGACAGCATTCCACCCCCTGCTACCGCTGCGGATTACGACGCTTCAGGCAAGGCATTGCTCGATCCGACCTACGTAAAGTGGTTTGCGAGCTGCTACAATTTGCGCCGCAATGACTTTGCGCTGAATCCAAACGAGGTCGCCAAAGAGCCATTCCGAGTCATTAGTCCTGCCGACCATACGACCTTTTTGCTAGATCCAGAGATCCCCTCAGGCTCCGACCGATTGCGACCCGTCACAAATCTCCCCGGCACCGCCGTCTGGAGTTCCGAAACCTTGGAGATTGAACCCTCCACTCCTGAGCCGATCATCCACCTTATTTCCGGTACTCATATCGTCACCGCGACAGACCCCGCCACCGGCACGACCCATACCTTGACCTTGCGAGTCAAATCCCTCTGACGAGCACGCTCCCAGCGAAGCTGAGACTTCCTGACCCATAGAAAATCCATCCCGTTTTCCAACCCGAAATCCGTTGCGATCACCTCCATTGTCCATACCCTTACCTCTATGAATCTAGAACTTCTCTCACTCGCCCAAGTCACGTCCAACAACGGCACAAGCGCTGGTTTCGGCTTGATTTACTGGGTAATCATTGGCGGATCACTGCTCGTTAGTTTCCTAGTTAGCAGCACACTCAAGCGGCGTTTTGCCGAATATTCGCAAATCCCGATCCGCATAACAGGTGCCCAAGTCGCGGAAATGATGCTCCGTCAAAACGGGATCAACGACGTGCAAGTCATCAGTGTGCCAGGTCAACTGACCGACCACTACGACCCAGTGAAGAGGACAGTGAATCTGAGTGAAGGCGTTTACAGCCAAAATTCCGTGGCCGCCGCCGCCGTCGCCGCTCATGAATGCGGCCATGCGGTGCAACACAAGCAGGCCTATGTCTGGCTTGGCCTGCGCTCAAAAATGGTCCCAGCAGTTCAACTTTCCAGCAATCTTCTGAATTACCTAATGTGGGCGAGTTTACTCGGGATGGGCCTATTCCACTCGCCGATGATGCTTTGGGGTTGGGTGGCACTATTTGGCGTCACCACACTTTTTTCAATTGTCACCTTACCAGTAGAATTCGATGCCAGTCGCCGGGCACTGATCTGGATGGAAAGCAGCGGAATCGCTCCACACATCGATCACAAGCGGGCGAAAAATGCGCTATTTTGGGCAGCAATGACCTACGTCGCCGCAGCCGTCGGCTCCATCGCTCAGTTCCTATATTTCCTAATGATGGCCACAGGACGCAGGGACTGATAGGGGAAATCCCCCACAGAAATTTAGCGCCCACCGTATTTTCATCTCCCAAGTTTTCGCCTATCGTCACCGCTTCCTCCGCAGTGGAAAAATGCTCACATCCACCGCCGCTGCCGTAAGCACTGAAAAAGGAGGGTCGGTCGGCGCGGGGAAGCCACTAAGCCGGATCGGCTCAGTGGACATGCAACTACACCCTCCATGACTGATCTGATAGGGAGAATGGTGCACGCGGCCCGTGAAAATGGCACCCGCCGGATTGCTGGAGAAAAGGAGGTAACGCTCCACGAGAAACCACTCCAGTGTGCCCGGCTCAGCGGGCTGATGAACGAGGGGCGATTCATAAACAAACTCTGCATCGGTCGCTTCGATTGATTTTCGACGACTATTATATTCAATCCAGTTATCGCGAACGCTCGAACGCATCACCGCATGTTCATATGGTAAATGAAAACAACGCCGGGCGATCTCAACAGCGAGTGGTTGATTGCAATCCAGCGAAAAAAACCACACCCCAGCGTTGCCATCGTCGTCGTAAACATAGGTTCTCAGGTTCAACTCCATGAACCAAGAAAGCCACGGTAGGGGCGGCAGTCCCCTTGGCCGCACCCGAGCCATGAAAAATGGAACTACTCCTAACCAAGCTTGCCCGTCGAACGTATCCACATGCAGCCCCTTCGGAAGTCGCTCCGCGATCAACGATGGGTCAACCGCCCAATGCAAGAAAAGTAACCCAGCCCATCGTTGCCGCATGATAGCGAAGCTGCGTGGATGCTCACGGAGCGCGAGCCGCTGCTCAAATGAAGGTGCGATGGGTGACATTGGCTGACCTTCATCCTCTCAGAGAATGATGCCATCTATTTTTTCAATTAGATGATTTTCACACCCATAACTTCCTAAAAATAAAGAGAAGTAACTCCTTTGATTCGCTACATTTACTTCCTCGAAAATAATTAAACCCAATAAAAACTTACTTCGAGAGACAACCACTAACACCCACATAAATAGAGTTCGCGCTAGGCACCTAGAACCACTCACCAAGCCTGAGCCGGATCAGTCGGCAAAGGTTTTTCGGCGGACGAAATTAGTAAACACAGCGGGACTCAAGTCGATGGTTGGGCGCAGCGGCATCAGCGAGGACAGATTATGATGCCTCCAGTTTCGCTGACGCGGATCAAAACCATGGAGTGTGGCATCGACAAGATAGTCAAAAACTGCGAACCCAATTAGATATAGATATTTTTATAATACTCGTCTGCCATGCGGTCGGCGTCAAAGTATGGAACGACGTCGTTCATGGAGTTCAGGACGAGTTGGTTCCACTCGTCCGGGCGGTCGTAGTAGAGAGGCAGGATTTTTTCGTTCATCGCCTTGTAGAAGCCGAGCAGGTCGCTGCGGTCGCGGTCCTCGTGGCCGAGAGTGGAATCGGCGGGTGGGATGATGAAGGAATTATGCCCGTCCTTGGCGAATTCGCAGACCCAGCCGTCGTAGGTTGAGAAATTGACGGAGGCGTTCATCGCGGCGCTCATGCCGGAAGTGCCTGAAGCTTCGCGGGTGACGACGGGGTTATTAAGCCAAAGGTCCGAGCCGTTTTTCAGAAAACGGGAAAGTTCCAATTCATAGCCGACGAGGACGGTGGCGTTCGGGTAGTCCTTGGTGAGGCGGATGAGGTGGTTAAAGGTGTCGATGGCGGAGTAGTCGAACGGGTAAGGTTTTCCTGCCCAGATGATTTGGATCGGGTATTGGTTGTTATGGAGCAGTTCGCGAAAGAGTTTCATGTCGCGGGCAATGAGGTCTGGGCGCTTATACCCAGCGAAGCGGCGTGCCCAGACGAGGGTGAGGACGTTCGACTTGAAGAGCTTGCCGGTCTGGTCGGCGACCACGCGGAACAAGCGCTCCTTGAGCTCGCGTTTGCGGTGTTTTAGCTCCTCAATGTCACCGCGGCTGCGGGCGTGTTCGAGGCCGTGATCAGCCCAGTATTTTTTATTTTGGGCATTGGTGACATGAGTGATTTGACAAATGTTAGGACAATTTTGCCACATCTGCCGGGCAACTTCGCCGTGAAGCTTCGAGACGCCGTTCGCGATGCGAGCGAGGCGGAGGGCGGCGAGTGAGTGGTTAAATTCGTCACCCTCGATACCCGTGATTTTCCGCACTTCATCCTCGGGCACGCTGCCGAAGAACGAAAAATCGCGAAGTAAGTTGAACGCGTGTTTTTCATTTCCTGCTTCCTCCGGGGTGTGGGTGGTGAAGACGAGGCGCTTCTTCACCTCATCCAAGCTACGATGTTTTTCGTAGATATGGAAGGCGGCGGAGAGGCCGTGCGCTTCATTCAGATGCCAGACGGCGGGATCAACGCCGAGTTCGTCTAGCAGGCGTGCGCCGCCGGCTCCGAGGATGATGTATTGGGCGATCCGACGAAGGTGGTCGTGATCGTAGAGCCGGTGGGTGATGGCGCGGGAAAGGCTGTCATTTTCCTCGACGTCGGTGCTGAGGAAAAACATCGGCACGGTGTTGAAAATGTCGCCGGGAAGGAACATCGCCTTCACCCAGACTGGGTGGCCGTGGACAGGGACGGTGAAGCGGATGCCGGTGTCTTGGAGGAATGCGTATTCCTTTTTCCTGAATTGCACGGCGAGTTCGCGATCCTCGCCACGGGCTTGATTGTAGTAGCCGTAAGTCCAGAGGATACCGATGCCACAGAGGTTTTGGCGGAGAGCTGCGGCGGCCCGCATATGCGAGCCTGCGAGGAAACCGAGTCCCCCGGAGTAGATTTTGAAACTCTGGTCGATGGCGAATTCACAGGAGAAATAGGCCGCACTTTTCGCATACTCGGGTGCGATTTCGTAGTGGTGGGCGAAAGGTTGAGGTAGAAACGAAGAAGCCATGGTGGGTCTAGTGGATGAAGACGGAAACGACGGTGAGTGGTGACTTGGGTGATGTCGAGGCTGAGGCAAATCTCCAAATCAAGCCTGCTTCAAGGACACCACGCACTTCGAAACTTTTTCCACCGTTAGAACTCAGCGAACAGGTCCATTTGTGGAGCATTCGGTCTGGGCAGCGTGGGTTGGTCAGTATTTTTAGCTTTTGGGCCTTGAGTTTTCGCCTCTGGCTTGACCGAGTGGAGTTCAAGGTGAGAGAGGATGGACTTAGCGCGCTCGACGACCGGTTTGGGTAGCCCAGCGAGACGAGCGACTTGGATGCCGTAGCTCTTGTCTGCGGCACCGGGCAGGATCTTGTGGAGGAAGATGATTTCCTCATTCCATTCTCTCACGGCCACGTTGTAGTTCGCCACCGCCTGCTTGGTATTTGCGAGGTCGGTTAGCTCATGATAGTGGGTGGCGAATAGCGTGCGGCAGCCGATGGTGTCGTGCAGATGTTCGGCGACGGCCCAAGCGATGGAAAGGCCGTCAAAGGTGGCGGTGCCGCGGCCGATTTCGTCGAGGATGACGAGTGAGCGGTCGGTGGCGTGATTGAGAATGAGGGCAGTTTCGCTCATTTCGACCATGAAGGTGGATTGGCCGCGCGAGAGGTCATCCGAGGCACCGACGCGGCAAAAGATCCGATCCACGAGGCCAAGAGTAGCAGACTCGGCTGGGACAAAGGCTCCGATCTGGGCCATCACCGCGATGAGGGCGATCTGGCGAATGTAGGTGGATTTACCAGCCATGTTCGGGCCGGTGAGGATCTGGAGGCGGGCGGTCGCTGGATCGAGCTCGGTGTCGTTAGGGACGAATTTGACGTCGGTGAGGGTTTGTTCGAGGACAGGGTGGCGACCGTTTGTGACGAAAAAGCCGATTTCCTGATTGAGGACTGGGCGGCAGTGGCGATGGTATTGCGCAACTTCGGCTAGGGCGCAGAGCACGTCGATTTCCGCGACGGCGGCGGCGGTTTCTTGGAGGGTGGGTAGGTGGGTGATGACTTGCGCACGGAGCTGGGAGAAGAGCTCGGCTTCGAGCTGCTTGGAGCGTTCTTCTGCGCCTAACACTTTGTTTTCCATTTCCTTGAGCGCCGGGGTGATGTAGCGCTCGGCGTTCGACATGGTTTGCTTGCGAGTGTAGTCGTCCGGGACCTTCGCTAACTGGCTGGTAGTGATCTCGATGAAGTAGCCGAAAACGTTGTTGAATTTGATTTTTAGCGAGTCGATGCCGGTGCGCTTGCGTTCGTCTTCTTGCAGCCGGGCGATCCAGTCCTTGCCGCCGCGTGAGGCATTACGCAGTTCGTCGAGCTCGGGTGACCAGCCGTCGCGGATGACGCCACCATCGCGCAGGTGGGCGGGCGGCTCATCGGCGACGGCGGTGGTGAGCATTTCCGTAAGCTCATGGAAATCATGGAGGCGTGCGCAAAGCTGTGGCTGGAGTGAGGGTCCGTCTGGCAGCGAGGAGAGGTCCTCCTTGAGAGTGGGGATGTGGCTGAGGGAGATGCAGAGCGATTGTAAATCCCGGGCATTTCCTGAACCTTGTGAGAGGCGTGAGGTGGTGCGCTCAATGTCACGGATGCCTTTCAGCGCCTCGCGGCATTTCGAGAGGAGATAAGGTTCTGCTAGGAATGAAGCGATGAAATCCTGCCGCGCGGTGAGTGCGGCAAGATCGCGCAGTGGATGGAGAATCCAGTCGCGTAGCTGCCGCGCTCCCATGGGAGTGGCGGTGCGGTCGAGCACGCCTAACAAGGTGTGAGATTTCCCAGAGCGTGAGTCCACGAGATCGAGGTTTCGCTGGGAAGCGGAGTCGATGAGGACGTGATCAGAGATTTCCCTGACCCGCGGCGGATGGAGGTGGCCGCAGGGACGGCGGAGCTGGTGGATGAGGTAGTGGAGGATCGCCCCGCCGGCCCCACTCGCAGCATGGAGACTGGCACAGCCGAAGCCGTCGAGCGAGTGGACGCTGAAATGGTCCTTGAGTAGCTGCGTGGCGTGCTCGGGGAGAAAAGTGTAGCCTTCGTAAACGAGGCAGTTCGTTAGTTTTCCAAACTCGGCAGTCTGGTGGTCTGGGATGAGTAATTCGGAGGGGGAAATCCGCGCAAGCTCGTCCTCGAGCTGCCCGATTTCCGCATACTCGGCGATGGTGAACTCACCGGTGGTGTGGTCGATACAAGCGAGGCCGACGGATTTCCCGTGGCGGCAGACGGCAGCGAGGTAGTTCGGGCGTTGGTCGTCTAGCAGCGTGAGATCATCGATGGAGCCTGGGGTGAGAATCCGGGCGATTTCCCGCGTGACGAGCTTGCCGGCCACGGGTTCGGACGTCTGCTCGGCGATGGCGACGCGTTTTCCGGCCTTGAGTAAACGGGCGATGTAGCCTTGCGCCGCGTGGTAAGGCACGCCGCACATCGGAGTGCCGCCGCGCTTGGTGAGGGCCACGTTCATGATCGGTGAGGCTGCTTTTGCGTCCTCAAAGAACATTTCGTAAAAGTCACCGAGCCGATAGAACAGGATCATGTCTGCGGGCAGCGATCTCCGCATGGACTGGTATTGAGCCATCATGGGAGTCAGCGCGGGTTCGGACATGGCCGCAGACTGTGGAGACTGGCTCGAAGAATCAAGGGGAGAGGGATTTGGAAAAAAGAATCGACAAGCGCGGGGAAATACCATACTCAGTATGGCATGAAAATGACCATGCACATTGATGAAGCGTTGCTAAAGCGCGTCATGGACGACTACGACTACGAAAGTAAGACCGAAGCCGTCGAAATGGCGCTGCGCGAGCTGGACCGCAAGACGCGGTTTCGCCGCTTTGGCACTGAGGGCTTGGGCTTGACGCCTGAAGAATGGGAAGACGCGATTTTCCCCGGTTATGATCCGAAAAACTTGGCGGTTTACGATCCCCTAAGCAGTAAAGTCGCCGAAGAACCTCCTCAGTATGGAAAGTGAAATCCTGATTGATAGTAACGTTTTCATCGATCTGATGAAGCGCCACGGAGATCCTGCACCGTGGCTCTATCACTGGGCCGGAGTGCGGAATCTCGCCATCTGCGGGATGGTGCGGGTGGAGGTGCTTCGTGGAGTGAAATCGCCGAAAGCCTACCGCAGTCTCAATGATTTCATGGATGTCATGGTCAATATACCATCAACTAACCGGCTATGGGACGAGGCGGCGGGTCTGGCGTGGAAACTGGACCGCAAGGGGCTAGTCATTCCGGGGACGGATGTCGTCATCGCCGCCAGCGCCATCAGCATCGGTGCTGCGGTGCTGACGTCGGACGCACACTTTTCCCGAATTGAAGGGCTGCGGGTGATCACTCCACCGAAGGAGTGGTTCGCTTAACGCACGCGTTCTAGCAACCAAGTGAGCAGCCCGGCGATGGGTAAGCGTTCTTGCTCCATCGAATCGCGGTGGCGGAGAGTGACGGTACCTTTCAGCTCGGGAGTCTCTTCACCGAGCGTTTCGAAATCCACGGTGATGCAGAACGGGGTGCCGATTTCGTCTTGGCGGCGGTAGCGGCGACCGACAGCACCGCCATCGTCGTAGAAGACATTCATCCACGGTTGCAGTGTTTTCTGAATCTCGCGGCAGAGACGGACTTGCTCGTCGTTCTTCTTGAGCAGCGGGAAAATACCGACCTTCACCGGGGCCATGCGCGGGACGAAACGCAGCACGGTGCGGACGTCTGCTTTGCCCTTATCATCGGTGAGCGTTTCCTCATCGAAGGCTTCGCAAATCAAGGCGAGAACGGTGCGATCACAGCCGGCGGATGGCTCGACGACGTGCGGGAGAAATTTCTCCTTTGTCTCCTCATCGAAGTAAACCAGCGACTTCCCCGCACCCTTTTCGTGCACGCCAAGGTCGTAGTCGGTGCGGTAAGCCACGCCTTCTAACTCCTGAATGCCGAAGGGGAATTCGTATTCGATATCGTAGGTTTTCTTGGAATAGAAGGCGCGGTCGCCATCCGGGATGTCGAGGACGTGTAGCTTCTCGCGAGGAATTCCGATTTCGCCGTAGAAGTTGAGCCGGGTTTCTAGCCACTCTTCAGTCAGGCGTAAGCCATCGTCGGGGTGGCAGAAATATTCGATTTCCATTTGCTCGAACTCGCGGGAGCGGAAGATGTAATTCCTTGGGTTGACTTCATTCCGAAAAGACTTACCCACTTGGGCGATGCCGAAAGGCAGTTTCACGCGGTTCGAGTCGAGGATGTTTTTGTATTGGCAAAAAATTGACTGTGCGGTTTCCGGACGGAGGTAAGCCATGCCGTCACCTGTCGCGCCGAAGTTGGTTTGGAACATCAGGTTGAATGGACGTGGTTCAGTAAGTTCCCCGCCGCAATGTGGACATGGATTGATCAACCCTGTCATGTTCAGCTGCTCAGTGGCCATCAGTTGAGTGAAGTGCCACGCATCGAGTGATGGACCTTTCTCAGCCTCTTCCAAGAAAAAGCTAATGGTCACCTCAGGATTTCTCACAAGCGCCAATCCGGGAGCCAGTTTCTTACCCTTTTTCGAGGCCCATTGTTTTAACTCAATGCCCCGAACAGAAACGCCCGCGTTCTCTCCCGGGATGACCACGGTCAGCGCGCCAGCGAGCGATTGTGCCCACTCAGATTCGGCCACAAGCGTTTTCAATTGATCAAAACGAATGTGTTTTTGGCAGTGCTTACAAGTGGACATCGGGTCACTGAATCCACCGACGTGACCGGAGGAAACGAGCACCTGCTCCATCGTTAAAATCGCGCCGTCCATGCCGAGCACGTCGTCGCGCTCTTGGACGGTTTTACGCCACCAGTAGTCCTTGAGATTTCGCTTCAACTCGGCACCGAGCGGGCCGTAGTCCCAGCATCCGTTGAGGCCGCCATAGAGTTCTCCTGCTTGGAAAATGAAGCCGCGGCGTTTGCACAGCGACACGATTTTTTCCATGCGGGCGGGATCGGTGACGTCTTTGTTAGCCATGAGTAAATCAGATTGAGGGACGGAGCGAAGCAGGCGGAGCGGCGTGCGGCAAGACGGGATTGCGTTCCCCATCGGGATGGGGAAGATGTGGCCATGATCCGCTGTTCGTGGCTGCCGCTGCAGCATCCGCTCTACGTGGAATATCATGATCACGAATGGGGGGTGCCGTCGTGGGATGGCCGGTATCTCTTCGAGTGCATTTGTCTTGAGGGCGCCCAAGCGGGGCTCTCGTGGTGGACGGTGCTCCAGAAGCGGGCTCACTATCGAAAGGTTTTTCATGATTTCCAACCGGCGAAGGTCGCGGAAATGACTGATGCGGAATTAGAGAAACTTGTCCTCGATCCCGGCATCATCCGCCACCGTGGGAAGATTTTCTCGGTGCGCCAGAATGCTCGCGCTTGGCTGAAACTGGAAGATCCGGTGGCATGGCTGTGGAGCTTCACCGGCGGAAAACCGATCGTAAATATCCGGAATTCCATGGCGGATATGATTTCCAGTTCGCCGGAATCCGACGCGCTTTCTAAGGCACTGAAGCGAGCTGGGTTCAACTTCGTGGGGACCACCACCACCTACGCCTTGATGCAAGGAGTCGGGATGGTGGACGACCACACGATGGATTGCTGTTGTAAGAAATAGCCGAACGGCTTGGTTTCTGGGGCTATTTCGTGGTGAAAATCCGTGAGGCGGAGAGGGCGAAATTTTCGGGGTCATACATCGACTCGACCTTGGCAGGCGGGGCGGTGGCTTGGCCGGCGAGGGTGCAGCGGGCGAGGTAGGTGAGGGTGTAGGTGCCTTTTTTCCAAACTTGGTCGAGGAAGAAGGAGGCGCGGTCGCTGCGGAGTTCGGAGTGGCTGACGCTCCAGTCGTTCTCACTGGTGGGGATGCCGACGGCGGCGCGCTGGGACTTGAAGTCGGTATTGACGGTCTCAAAAACGCAGGGCAGCGGGTCCTCGATGACGAGGTAGCGGGTCTCGTCCTGCGGCAGGGTGACGCGGAGTGAGACGCGGATGAGATCGCCGACTTTCGGCTCGGTGAGGATGGAGGCGGAGCCGTCCGCGTTGATGCGTTCGTAAATCCGGTCGATGGAGAGGCCGTTGTGGGCGACGGGTTGGGTCGGTACGATTTGCGGTTTGGCGGCGAGATTGATCCGGACGAAGGCGGGGATGTCGGTGCTGACTTGGAGCTTAAGGTCGGCGGTGAGTTTGAAATTCCGTTTCGCGGAGGCGACGTCTTGGTGGAGCGTGATGGTCTCGGTGGCGGCGGTGGTGCTGAAGGTGATCTCGGTCGGCTCGTCGCTGAGTTTTGAATTTTTCGCGTATTCCGCCATAGCGAGGAGGCTCCAGCCGTTGACCCAAGTGGTGTTCCACTCGCCGTAGGGATTGCGTTCGTGGAGCATCCGGTCGAGGGCTTTGGTGGGTTCTGAGCCTTGGGGGTCGATCCGGAGCCAAGCGAGGAGCTGATAGGCCTCGGCGGCGGACCACGGCATCCAGTCGTCGTTCTGGAGCTTAAACGGAACCTTGGAGGTGAGGATGGATTTCGCGAGGGTGAGATTGGCCTCGTTATCCTCCTCCTCGGTGGCGATGGCGGTGGCGAGGAGGCAGCGGGCGCTGGGAGTAAGCTCGGCGACACGGTCGGCTAGCAGATTCCGATAGGCGGGCTGGGCTTCTCCCGCGAGGGCGAGGACTAACAGTGCTCGGGTGTGGATTTCTAGGACGGATGGGGATGTCTCGGTGGAAATGCCGCGCAGGCTCTCGATGAGGTTCTTCTTGAGTGCCTCGATGGCGGAGTCCGGGACATTTGCGCCTTTTTCTGAGGCTAACATCAACCCCATACCGGCATAGGCGGTGGCCCATGACACGGAGTCCTTACCGCCGGGCCAGTAGGCGAATGAGCCGTCTGGGAGCTGCATGGAAAGCAGGCGATTTACCCCAGCTTGGATGGCGGCGGTGACTTTCTTTGCGTCCATTTTCGCAAACTTGGGGATAACTGGGCTGAGGTCCTTGACGGTGAGCCAGGGGATGAGTGACGAGGTGGTCTGCTCGACGCAGCCGTAGGGGTAGTGCAGTAGGAAATCGATGGAACCCGCGGCTTCGACGAGTGGTGAGGTCGAGAACTCGAGGTCGATTTCGCCACTGCCGTCTAGCAGGGTGCGGTCGAGCTGGTCGCGGAGATCGATGACTTTTCCCGTTTCTTGGAGACGAACGAGCTTGGTCTGGCGGAGTAGTGGCATCGGGTATTGGACCGCGAACCGGCTCTCGACGGCGTCGGATAGATTGCGCTTCAGATCAGGTGTTAGGCTGGTATCGACGAGGGAAATCGGCGTGGCTTGGAAGGTGAGCACCGCCTCGCCGGTGTGGTCGGCGCGGGTGGGGAAGATCACGGTGGTCGAAGCACCGGGGGTGAGGGTGACGGTCTGGCTAACTGGTCCGGTGGCGGTCACACATGGGGTCTCGGAGCGGGATGTGATCTCCCATGTGCCGGTGAAGGTGGAGGCGTTTTGGACGAGGACTTGCGATTGGAAGGTGTCGCTCTGGTTGGCGAAGCGCGGGGTTTTCGGCTCTAGCATCAAGTCCTTTTTAACGACGAGGGAGGACTCTGCGTGGCCGAAACGGGCGGCATCTTGGTGGGCGATGGCGATGAGCCGGTAGCGGGTGAGCGTGTCTGGCAGCTTGAAGGTGTGGGTAAATTTCCCGTTGACATCGGTGACGAGTGCGGGTGCCCAAGTGGCGCAGGGGTCGAAATTTTTCCGCAGGAGATCGGCGAGTTTACTGAGGTCGCCACCGCCGCCGATGAAGAAGCCTTTATTCGTGAACAATTGTTTTTCTGGGTCCTCGGAGATGAAGGTTTCGAAGGAAGTTCCAGAGTCCACATCGAGTGTTCGTGGCTGATAGAAGTAGTCCATCGGCTTCGGCGTCTGGTAGCCCATGACGGCGAGCGTGCCCTCGTCCTCGGCGTAGAGGGTGACCTCGGCACCAGCGGCGGGCTGACCGTCTGCTAGAGCGACGCTGCCAGTGAGGGTGACTTCATCTCCGGGGCGGTGGGATGCGGTGCTGGTATCGATGTTGACGGCGAGCTTGTCGCGAAGGTTTTCGACGATGAGTTCGCAGTAGCCGAGCCGGAGCTGTGGCTCCTTGTGCTCACGGGCAGATTCCTTGGCTCCCTTGATGATGAGGATGGAAATGAAGGTGTTCGGCGCGTCGGCCTCGGTTAGCGGAATCTCGATGACTGGCTTGTCGGACTTGAGTGGTACGAGGAACGAGCGTAGGATTTGTTCCCGCTCCACGGTGACGAGTGCGGTGCCTTCGATGGGCGACAGCACTAACACCCGGGCAGTTTCGCCGGGCTTGTAGGATTTTTTCTCGGCGACGAGTTTCACCCGCAGTCCGTCCTCGTAGAGCCATGGGTATTCATCGGTGCCATAGACATCGAAATAGGTGACGGTGGCGAAGGCGCGGCCCTCGGGATCGGTGCCGCGGAGGGTGAGGAAATGTTTGCCATTCGACTTGGGGGTGAGGTCTAGCAGAGTGCCTTGGGCAGCGGATGCGGCCGGGTCGAGCGTGAGTTCCGAGGTCATGACCGTTTCCTCGGTGAGGTCGTTACGGGTGGTGGTGGCTCCGGTGTCGGTGCGGGATTTTACGGCGGTATTGACCTCGCGGGTGAGGGTGGCGGTGACTTTGACTGTGCCTTTGAATGGCTCGCCCGTCGTATCGGTGGCGACGATTTTCAGCGACACGGTATCGCCGGCGCTGACGAGGCTGTCGTTTCTCGAAATGCCGACATAGACCGAAGCGGGATGGATGGTGGTGGTAGTGGTGGAGGTTAGTGTTTGGTTGTTCGCATCGGTGACTTCAGAGGAAATGGTGACCTCTCGGGCGGTGGGGAATTCTGCCTGCGGGATCTCGGTGGTGAGGGTGGCCTTACCCTCGGCGGAGAGGTGGGTTTCGCCTTGGATTTGGGATGCTTGGGCGTCGTGCTCTTCGTCATCCGAGCGGTAGCCGAAGTAGTGATACCAATAGGTCCAGTCGTCGGTGCGATGATTTCCAAACAGGAAATCCCGGAACCGCTCGGGGTAGGGATTCTGCGCGGTGATGCGGCTGAAGTATTTCACTTGGCCCGCAGCGACCGGCTGGCCCTGGTAATAGGTGGCTGATAGATCGGTGGCGAGGCTCGTGGCTCCCGGTGCGGCTGGGGTGATAGTCTGTGCGACTTCGAAGGCATTCCGGCGGAATTCTTCAACGCGCAGCGGCAGCTCGAAGCGCGCGCTCTCGGTGATGGCTTCTTGTTTTTCCCAATCATTTTCTCCCAGTGCCTCGGCTTGGGCGAGTTCCTCGGGGTATTCTAACCGTATCTGATGGGTGCCGGTTTTCCCAAGCGGCAGGGTGTAGGTAAAATCAAACGAGCCGCTCGTCGAAATGGTCACGGCGCTGGTATGGATTTCCTTGTCGGTGGGATCGATGATGACGACGCGTGCCGGGCTGGCTTGCGCTGGCTCGATGTCGTTTCCGCGCTGGCTGCGGACGATGCCTTTGATCCTAACGGTCTCGCCGGGGCGGTAAAGCGAGCGATCCGTGAAGAGGAATGCCTTGCGGGAAATCTCGGCGGGCTTGGTGTAGGAATAGCGGATCGGGAAATGCCATAGGCCGACCGTGTTGAGGGTGGAGTCGAACGCGGTGAGGTAGTCGTCGCCGCCCAGCGAGGCACGTAGGGTGCGGGTGTTAGGGTTGCGTAGCAGTTTCGCGATGCCGGATGCATCGGTGGTGGTTACTTGTATCGATGCAGCATCCTCACCTAAAATTTCGATTTTCACCCCGGGCAGCGGTGTGCCAGTGTCGCAGGAAAACGCGTAAACAAAGGCGTCCTTGGCGGTCACTTTCCACGCGAGACCGATGTCGGTGAGCTGGATGATCGCTTGGGTGGTCGGAGCACTGCCCTTGCCGTCGTAGCCGGGAAGAATCGTGCCGGTGGCTTCGAGGAAATAGGTGCCGTTGCGCGTGTCCTTTGGCAGGATTTCATTCCATTTCAGCGTGGTGATCTTGGTGGAATCAATCGGTGTCGCAAGCGGTATCGTTAGATCAGCGACGGGTTCACCGACGACGAGCGAATAGGGCAGCGTGATGGTGGGCTGAATGGGCTCGCCGTCGTGGCCATTTCCGGTGACGTGCCGGTAGCCTTGGAAGGCGCGGACCTGATCTGCGCCGGAGAGTTTCTTGATGCGGAGTCGGGTGTTTTCCAGATTCAGCGTCAGCATTCGGTATTCGCGAGAGCCGTTTGCGAGCTGTGCTTGGTCTTGGGAGGGGAACGAAAGCACCGGCATGAAATGGCCGAACGTGACCTCTTGGGTGAGTGGCGCATCGAGATCGAATCCGTTCGCGGAAGTGAAGGGCGGGCGGAGGGTGACCATCGTTTTAGTTAGGTCAGCGAAGTCGCCTGTTAGCGTGATTTGTTTTCCTTTGACCTCGGCGCGGAGGTTCTCAGGACGTGGATCCATCTCGACGCACTCGGTGAGGAAATCGATGGACAGTGAGGCCGACAGCGGCTGGTTGAAGTCGAGGACGAGCTTGCGCGGGTCGCTAGGATTTTGCACGGCGGCGATCTTGGTCACTTTGAACGGCTCGATGTTCCCGATTTCAAAAGTGCCATCTTCAATCGTGCGGGCCGCTGCGATTTGATTTGGCAGGCCCTTGAGTGTGGAAACCGCCCAGCCATCGCCGGGAGGAAGCGGTGAAATGGGGGTCGCGAGGAGGACGCACGGTGAGAGACTTTCCGGGGTAGTCGGTGGAACGATGGCATTCGGAAACCGGAATTCCCACGGCCTAGCAGAGGTGGCATAGTATCCGGCACGGACCACGGTGGGGCGCTCTAACTTGGCTGCGATGCGCTGGCCGGACTTCGAGGTGAAGGAAATGAAATTTCCCGCGGTGTCAGGATCGACGGCATCGTTGAAAATGATCAACCACGGGCTCGTCGAGGGTGAGTAGTCGTCATTCCAGCGATCCGGCGAGTTCGCCGCCGTGATCCGGAAGGACTCGCTCGCCAGCGTGGCGAACTTGCCGGCCGGGACCACAGATTGATCGAGGTGCTGGCGGTTTTTCGGAATAGAAAACGTGTAAGTCGCGCCGATGGCTAGGGCTTGCACAGGGATGAACTGGGCGATGTTTTGCGCCTTCCAAAGTAGCTTGCCGGGGAGCGCGGGCTGGATTTCTAACCATGTGTTAGTGACAGTTTTCCCGAGGTCTGTAATTCCCGTGACCGGCGAGTCGAGCACGAGGTCGATCTGTGATTCCGGGACGAGCGAGGGGGTGGAAACAACCAGCCGGGGAGCTGCGGAGGCGGCCATGGTGATGGCCAGAGTCGCCGTGAAGGCGGAGATGAGCGTTTTCATGAACAGGTTAGCCTTAAGCCAAGCGCGTTGATACACGATCCGTCCGCGATGGGAATCCATTTCACCGGGGGACCGCGTCATTTTTCATCGCTGGTTCCGAGATTGCGCTTTCCTGAGATCCTGCGAAATTTCTGGGGTGAGAAGATTGCCCGCCTTGATACTCCGCAGCATCGTCGCCTGCGTGGCGGCTATGATTTTCTCGGCTTGTGCGCCTCACTATACCTTGGTGAATCATCCGAGTGGAGCGGCTGCAAAGACCGATTCGTTCGGCTACCGCAAGTGGATTTCTGAAAAGGCCGAGCAGGATGTGATCATCGTCGGCATTCACGGGTTTTGCGGAGCCTCGATCGACTACGCGAATCTTGGAAATCACCTGCTCCAGTATCAGCCAAAAACCGGCCTCTATGCCTACGAAGTCCGTGGCCAAGGCAGCGACCCGATCCGCGAACGCCGTGGCGACATCGGCGATCCAGAAGACTGGTATCGCGATTTATTCGCCTTCACCCAACTTGTGCAAGAGCGCCATCCGAGGGCGAAAATCATCTGGTTCGGCGAGAGCATGGGTGCCCTCATCGCTTGCCATGCTCTGAGTAAGGCTCCGATGAATCACCCGCCGTGTGACGCCCTCATCCTGTCCTCACCGATCGTCCGTTTCCGCGATGATATTCCCGCTTGGACGCCCGGGCTGGTGCAAATCGCCGCCACCACCCTGCCGCTCGCCCGGATTTCGCTGGAAACGCTCGCCGGTGGTGATGATGTGCAAATGACCCAGACTTCGCACCACACGGAGCAGGTGCAGAAAAACTCGTATAATATCGAGAAACACACCCTGCGGCTCATCGGCACGCTCGGCCGCCACATCGACAGCATGAACGATTGCGCCACCCATTTCCGCTCACCAGTGCTCGTCCTCCATGGCGGAAAGGACTACTTTAATAACGATTCCGACGTCCGTGGCTTCGTCGGACGGATCCCAGATGGAGTCTCGAAAACTTACCATGACTACCCGGCCGCCTACCATTTGCTGATGTATGATGCCAAAAAAGAGCTTATTTTCAAAGATATCGAGCAGTGGGTCGATCAACTGCGTGGCGCGCGGCTGAAGAAACTTTAGCGGAAATTGTCAGGATTCGTCTTGACGGGTCTGGTTCGGTGGCCATTCTCCGCGTCCCGCAATCCAGACAATTTTTTATTATGGCCCGTATTTGTAGCATCCGAGGAACCCGCGTCCGCTCAGGCGGAAAAATTCACCGTTCTGGTTTGGCCAAGAAAAAGGGCGGTATCGGTCGTCACGTCACCAAGGTCGTGAAGCGCACCATTTCTCCGAACCTCCAGAGCAAGCGCATCTGGGTTCCAGAACTCGCCAAATTCGTGAAGCTCAAGCTGAGCTGCCGCGCACTGAAGACCATCAATAAGAATGGTGCTTTCGTGACGCTGAAGAAGGCTGGAATCGTCTGATTCTATTGCTTCCTCGTTTGATTTACTCAGCCCGGCGGAAACGCCGGGCTTTTTTTTGGTATCAAAAGATCTCCTTAGACACAGGGGCCTGCTCACCAAAGCGTGAGATGCATCGGGTTTCTGGACCCAATCTGCGATGATCTTAAGGTTAGTTATCAAGAATAACGACGGCATGCCGGGAGTTTTAGGGATTTTCTAATGGCCTCGACTCACACAATAACGGTCGCTTCAATCCGAAAAACGGCTTCCACGGTGATCTTGATGGCGATGGCCCCAAAAATCCCGCAACGGTGAAAAGCCCACCTCTTGCAACCGGTGAGTTCATTTCCAAAATCTCCGTCTATTCCTACCTTGCTGACAATTTTTCCCGTGAATGACCTTATGACCCCATCTATCCTCGAAGTCCGGAATCTCAAGCGGCATTTTGGGAAGGTCCCCGCTGTGGATGGGGTGAACTTGAACGTGATCTCTGGTGAAATCTACGGATTCCTTGGCATCAACGGCGCGGGTAAGACCACCACCATCCGCTCGATCATGGGCATCATCGCCCCAGAAGCAGGCACAATCCGTTTGGTGGGTGAAACGACCAAGCGCACCAGCGTCTCGCAAAAACGCCAAATGGGCTATGTCTCGCAGGAGCAGAATTTCTACCCTTGGATGACGTCCACCGCGTTGGGTAAATTCGTCGGGTCGTTTTACCCGACGTGGGATGCGACAGAATTTCGCCGCCTGCTGGAGGTGTTTTCTATTCCACCTGACAGGAAGGTTTCCGGCCTGTCAGGCGGGATGAAAGCGAAGCTCGCGCTGGCCCTTGCCGTGGCGCCGCGACCCGAGTTGCTGATTCTCGATGAGCCGACTGCGGGACTCGATCCCGTAGCCCGCAGCGAGTTCATGGAAATCGTCGTCGCCCAGTCGCGAAAATACCACCGCACGACCTTTTTTTCATCCCATTTGATCGACGAAGTGGAACGCTGTGCTGACCGTATAGGTATCATCCATGAAGGAAAGATGAGGTTTGAGGGCCAGCTCGGTGAGCTGCGCGAGCAAGTGCGGTGTGTTTGTAGCCCGTCCGAAATGGTGTTGGACATACCACGCCACTTTGAGTTTTGGCGGCAGCGCGAGGTGGACGGGAAGATGGAGAATACTTTCCGAGGGACTCCTGAGCAATGGGATGCCCTCCAAGTGCCAGCGCCAGTGGAAATCCGGCGACTACCGCTGGAGGCTATCTTCATCGCCTGTGTCAGCGCAGAAAGGATAGCCCTATGATCCGAGGTTTGCTCGAAAAAGAGTATCGGCAGCACTCCAGACTCGCGGTTTACATCCTGCTCATAGTCGTGGTTGGGCAGCTGGTGCTGACGTTTAACAAGTTCATCAACGAGCAGGGTGGCAGTAGTTTTTTCCTGCTCTCCAAATTATGGTTTTTCATCATACCACTGGTAACTTTGGTGTTAGGCACCGCATTGGTGGCAACGGAATTCCGGAATAGAACCCAGTTGTTTCTCGAAGGACTGCCGATGCCGAGGTGGGTGTTGCTGGTGGTAAAATACCTGATTGGTCTTGGGATTGTGCTTTTTTGTACCTCTTTACTGTTGGTAGGTGCCTGGTGGAATGGTCGTAACGCAGAGGCGATGAGCGTGAACTTCTGCCTACTGCTCTTCGTCAAGTCGGTAGCTTGGGCGTGGTTCTGTTGGGCTGTCTGTTTCGCTCACGGCTTTCTCGGTAAATACCGGGGGTGGACTGGGGTGCTGCTGATTTCAGGACTGATCTGGCTCCAAAGCATGGGCATCGTGTCGGTCACTCACACCGGACCATTTGAGCTGATTTCAGACCGCTTCGCTTATGAACGTTTTGTGTGGCCAGTGGATGCCTTGTGGGTCACCGGCACTCTGATCACGGCCATAACTTTAGCAGGTTTTGCATTTGGGTTGATTCGGGATGGAACTGTCGCAGCCATGTTGTCCGAAAAAATGTCGATGCGAGAAAAAATCTTTTTTACGTTCATTGCGTTTGCCGCAGTCTTCGGCGCAACCAAGTTCAAAATGCAGGTGGACTCAGAAAAACCACTGAGTTTGCCGGGGTCGGTCGGTTTCAAGCGCGGTGCGGCCATGGTCTTCGCAGCTGCCGCCGTGACCGATCCTACGGCTGAGGAGCAGCAAGCTTTGGCCGCTCATGCGACCGCCGCTGGTGGGATGCTAGAGCAAATAGGAGTTTATCTGGAATGCAAATCCCTACCCCCAGTTTACCTAATCCATCGGCGGGATTTGGAAATGAACGCCCAATCGGAAGTTGGTTTGAACCAGGTGGAAATCCGCGTCAATCTCCTAAAAGTCCATCCAGGGGATAGAGGTCTTCAAGCAGGGATTATTCAGTCGGTGCTATCCGCAAATCAATGTGGTCGCTTGGATTCCGATACGCGCGGTTGGCTATTGCAGGGTTTTTCCGTGTGGTGGCCAGTGAGGGCCATAGCGAAGACGCCGGCGGAATTCATCAAGTTGCCGGGCCATGGGGAAAAACCTGTGGTGCTCACACTCTGCCGCTGGGATTTGGAAAACTGGTTGAAAACTAAAGAACGTATGACGGAAGCTGAGCAGAGCATTAGCGCGGGCCTAGCCATGATTGTGCTGGGTGACTACGGGGATGAGCCACGAAGGCGGTTTCTCGCTGCCATCCTAGGCTACTCTGCACCCAAGAATGCCAGTGCGACTCTGCATGATTGGCTCCATCCGGTAGGGAGCACCTTCAAATCCATAACGGGCAGTGATCTCTCGTCATTCGCGCAGAAATGGACAGCGGCGATTCAGACTGAGGAGGCTAAACCATGAATCTGACTTTACTGAAAAAAGAGCTGTTTGGGCTGCGCTTCTGCATGCTGCTGATCATGGCGATCACCGGAACTTTATTAATTCATGGTTTGTTGAGTGGGTTTCCTGATCGCACGCCTTTCGATGCTACGAGTGTCGGCGGTGCTAGTGTGCTAGGCGATTGGCTATTAGTCGGAATGTTTATTGGGATGATTTCATTCAACCAAGAGCGAGAATACCAAACTCAAGGGTTTCTGGATGGACTAGCGGTCAGCCGACTCACTATTTTCTTGCACAAGCTACTAGCAGCCTTGCTGGTCGGAGTCTTTTTTTGCGTGCTGAAGCTGCTGATTACACTCACATTTGCCAGCTTGTCCACGACTTCGATCTCGGGACCAGTCAAGTGGCAACTCATATTGGCAGAGAAGGGACTTCAGATGCTGCTAGAAATAACCGTGGTGGGAGTTAGCATGATCTTATCTTATACGCGGAAATGGTTTCCGCTTCTCGCGGGCTTACTTGTTCTTGTTCTGGTGTTGCTTTACACAAGTTCCAACCAGTGGGTACTGTGGGTCGATGTAAACGCTTTGGTCTCGCCCACGCTGGATACCGGCGAGACAGTGGTCATTCCGTGGCGACAAGTGACCGGCTTCAGTATTGTTGGATTCGTTATGCTATTGTTAGCCGGTATCCTTTTTCAATGGAGGGATGGGATCATCAGTCGCTGGAATGAGCGCGATCTTACCACTTGGCAAAAAGTCCCATTAGCTGTGGCGATCGTGGGTGTGTGGGGAACGGCATTTTTTGTTTTTAGTAAGTTCGAGCGAGCCAATTACAGAAAAGATCCCATAGCGGATTCAACTGGCGCGACCCAATCCACTCGACCCGATCGCGGAATCGGTGGCTCTTGCTCCCACTCGACAGAGCAC
Source organism: Luteolibacter sp. (assembly GCA_043766715.1). Taxonomy (GTDB): domain Bacteria; phylum Verrucomicrobiota; class Verrucomicrobiia; order Verrucomicrobiales; family Akkermansiaceae; genus Luteolibacter. Next base: position 37,096 of record JAYUHS010000157.1, on the reverse strand, counting down.
TATGACGTTATTTTCAAAGAGTCCCAACGTGAGGAGGTGATGAAACTGGTGGGTGGGATGGATGCTATCTATCAGCAAGTGGCAGACTACTTCCAAAATCCATCGCTGCCTCCTGGGCGCATCGTCTTGGACGTGGCCACTAGCGTGGATAGTCATGCTGCTGGTGTCACCAACTGGACGAAAATCCGCGTGCCGATGCTCAAAGCGGAAGGGCATGTTGATTTCATGCAGACGCTCCGCCACGAGACTGCGCATGTCTTCATCGGGCAAATAAGCGATGGGAAAGACACCGAGTATTTCAATGCGATGCGTGTCTTCCATGAAGGCGTGGCCACGGCCGTAGAACTTTCAACGGATGACGAAGCCACCCGCACAGCTCGCTTGAAGATGGAGCGCTGGGTAGCCCTCGTAGATTCCCGAGGAAACGTGCCATTTGATCTGCTCTGCGACGATGAGGAGCTCAAGACAAAGTTCGAAACTGCGGTGGTCTATCCGCTAGGTTACGTTTTTGCTAAATCGCTCGTCAAAGTCGGCGGACCAGCGCTCCCACGGCGGGTATTGGAAACTTTAAAAAAGTCGCCGCCATCCACGCGCTCCAGCTCCACTAGGTTTTGGGAGCAAATCCTTCAGGAATGTGGAACCTCGCTCGAAACTGTCATTTCGAACTACACTGAACAGCTCGCACTCCTCAAGACACAGGAACAATCATACGTCGCAGGCTTCCCACGGCTCTCCGCGAAGGTCGCAGTCGAGAACGAGGAAATTGTCATCCGACTCAACGATTTTTCCGGTCAAGCCGAGGGATTAAAGCCGATCTGTCTTATCTTGAAACCGATGGGAATCACTGACATTAACCAACCACTTCAGCGGGCCGCGGATGGGAGTTTCCGTCTCAATCTCAGCGAACACACCGGCAATGATTTACGCTATTTGTTAGGCTGGTCATCCAAGGAAATGCGTTACCCAGTTTTCGAACCTTGGACCAAGGTGAGTTTGAAATAGCAATTTACGCAATTTCGGTCGAATGAGGAGATTAATGACTCTTTGTGGCAGGTCGGTGGCCACATCGGATGAACGACACGCGCCAACTCCCTCATCGCTCTCAACACAGGTTCCTCTTGCTTCGCGACTTTGCGAAAAAGAACCTTCTCCTTTTGTCTTGGACAGTCATCCCCCGATCACGCAGGGCACCAGCACGCCGTCGCTCATGCCGTGGATTTTCTTCTTATCCGCCGGGACGATGGTCGCAAGGCAGCCGCCGAAAGCGGTTTCCCCGGCAGTATCGGTGAAAAAGTAGGGACACAGCCGCACCCGGCCTTGCATCATTTCCGTCGATCCATCCTCGCGGAAAACCGGGTGCTCGATTTTCCGCCCTTCGCGGAATTCTTGTAAAATCCATGGCTGTTCTGCGGACTGCGCCAGTGCAGAATTCAGCCGCTGCGACCACTCGGCGGACGGCATGTCGTGGCCGATGAAGACCCCACGAGAACCCCACGCCGTTTCGTGGAAGCCACTGACCTTGAGCACTAACTGGCGTTCTTTTTGGCTAAATTCTGCCACGTCTTGCCACGAATGGGCATCCAGCCTCGGCAATCCAGCGTGCGGTGGCAGCGGCTCAGGATCGAGCACCCAGCCGAACGGCACCAACTCACGCAACCGCTTCAAATGGCTACCGCGCAAAGTTTGCTCCCAGACTTTTTTCAGCGCGGGCGACCAGAGCAAGGCCAGCCACAGCTTGTCCTCCAAGTGAGGCTTAAACGGCGGGGTGATCTGGATTTCCCCAGCCGCCGCCGCTGTTGCGAGCTGTTTCACGGCGGAAATGGATTCCCAATCGAACAGCTCGAAAAACCGATACAGCGCCTGTCCGTCGGCTTGATACTCCTCGGCAGCGACCACCTTCCAAGCCTCGCCGAGCTGACTTGTGAGCCACTGCATCTCTGGCCGATAGTCCCCTGCCTCGTTGGAAACCAGTACCCGCCCGCCATCCGGCATCAGCGATTTAAACCCAGTGAGCATCCCATCCGGCCCGCCGAGCACGTCGAACCCGGCTCGCGAATAAACCTGTGACAGCCACGCCGTCACGCCGATGCCGCCGGGCACACTGTCCAGCTCGGTCATGGAAAATCCGGTTTCTGTCAGGATGAGATCGGGCCGGATCACTCGCGGAAATTGCTCGGCCATGCCGGGTAGGCGCTGGACGTCGGTGAGCCACTCCGGTTTCCCCGCATCCAGAAGTTCTGCAAGCCAACCGGGGAGTTTCCCGGCCGCGCTCCGGCGGTAGAGTCCGTCGCAAGCTTGTTGAAATCTCGCCAGCGGATGGCCGAGTGACATGATCTGCCGGGCCTCTGCTGCACTGAGCTTCAATGGCTCCGGTGACCAGCGCCACGCACCGCCACCAAATAATCCGCCCTCCGGCAGGCCGTCGCGCAGTTCAGAAAGACTCAATCCCATTTCCCGCTTAAATTCCCCTGTATCCCTCGGAAAGCCAAGCGATTCTTCGGGCTTGCACTGGAACGACCGCTTGCACTCATATTTCTTCAACCATGCTACCGGAAGTCATGACTTACGTTTGCCCTTTCTGCGATTGCGAAGTCCGCGTGGGTAAGCCGTGCCGTGGCTGCGCCAAGAAGAACCGAAAAGACTCATCCCACGATGGATTGAATCTGCCAGACGACGATTTCGACTACGACGACTTCGTGGCTCGTGAGTTCGGCAAGGCCCCGCACCAAGTCCTTGGTATTAAGTGGTATTGGTGGCTGCTCGCCATCGTCATACTGGTGGCGATGGGCTGGAGCGCGCTGATGATCGGTTAAAACGGCACGTCGTCGAAGTCGTCTTCGTCCCGCAGATCCGCCATGCTCGGCTCGCTGCTAGAAGCGGCTTGGCTTGACGAGGAAGATCCGCCACCACCGCTGAGGGTCTGGAGCTTAAAGCACGAGAGGTTCACGAAATATTTGCCGTTATACTCGTTGCCGCGGATGTCGAAGGTGACTTGGACGTCGTCTCCGGTTTTATGGGAATCCAGTATCGCGCACTTGTCCTTCACCACCTCGAATTTGAGGTCCTGTGGATATTTATCGTTCGCCGTCGTGACGACAAATTCCCGTTTCGTGAAACCGCTGGCGAAGGATTGCACCTCGCCGATCATCTTTAGTTTTCCACTTGCCTCATACATGCAGCCGAATGTTTCAGCCAGCGCGGCGATGTCAAACATCCGGGCGGAAAAATTCTGCGGGCCGACACCGTCGGCGAGATAAGAATGTGGGTTGGCAGATGCGAATGGACGCGATAAAGCTTCTGAAACTTCGATTTTCCATGCCTCACTTGACCCATATTCACAATCCAGACGTCATTCTCATCGGCAGCGGCGTCATGTCCGCCAACCTCGGCGCGATGCTGAAACGCTTGGAGCCCGGATTGTCGATTCAGGTCTATGAGGTGACGGCCGAGCTGGCGCAGGAAAGCTCGGATGGCTGGAACAATGCGGGGACAGGCCATGCTGGGATTTGCGAATTGAGCTACACGCCGCACCGCGAGGCGGATGGAACGGTGAATGTCTCCAAGGCCATCGAAATTTTCGAGCAATTCGAGCACTCCAAGCAATTTTGGAGCTACGCCGTGACCAGCGGGATGGTGGAAAATCCCCGCGAATTTATCAATCCGGTGCCGCACCTCAGCTTCGTCCACGGCCAGGAGCAGGTGGATTACCTGAAAGCCCGCCACACCGGCATGGCGGCGCACCATTTTTTCCAGAAAATGGTGTATTCCACCGACCGGGATACGATTGCGAGCTGGGCACCGCTGCTGTTGGAAAAACGCGGTGACGTGCCGATCGCCGCGACCAAGATGGATGGCGGTACAGATGTGAATTTCGGGAACATTTCTCGTAAGCTGCTCAACTGGCTGGAAAAACAGCCGGACTGCGGCATCACCTCGGACCACCGCGTGGTGGATCTCACGCGGACGGACCATGGCTGGGAAGTGGCTGTGAAGAACCAGACCACCGGGGAAATTCACCATAACAACGCGAAGTTCATCTTCGTCGGCTCGGGTGGTGGCAGTCTTCAGTTACTTCAAAAATCTGGTATCCCAGAAGCCAAGGGCCTCGGCGGATTCCCCATCGGCGGGCAGTGGTTGATTTGCGAAAACCCGGAAGTCGTGAAAAAGCACCAAGCCAAGGTCTATGGCCAGCCGCTCGGCTCCGCACCGACGATGGCAGTGCCGCACCTCGACACCCGGATTCTGGATGGGAAGAAGACGTTGCTTTTCGGGCCTTTTGCAGCGTGGACCACAAAATTTCTGCACAAAAAAGGCAGCTTCTTCGACCTGCCGCTTTCGGTGAAGCCGGACAATCTCGCCACCCTCCTCAAGATCGGGATTACGAACTTGCAGCTCGTGAAATACCTCGTCCAGCAAGGCACTCAGAGCATGGCGGACCGGATGGAAGTGCTGCATGTTTTTTATCCCGGGGCAAAGGCGGAGGACTGGAAACTCATCGACGCCGGCATCCGAGTGCAGGCGATCAAGAAGACCGACGGCGAGGCCGGCATCGTTCATTATGGCACGGAGGTCATCACCAACGAGGACCGTAGTATTTCCGCCCTGCTAGGCGCTTCTCCTGGCGCGTCGGTCTCGGTGAACATCGTGCTGGAAGTCGTGAAAATGTGTTTCCCGCAACTCTTGGAAACTGCGGATGGAAAAGCACGGATGGCCGAGATGATCCCGACGTGGAACGAGGACCTCAAGAAACCGGCAAACGCAGCCCGTTTCCACGAAGTGAGCCGCCGCGCCGACGAGATTCTCGGGCTGGTCTGATCCTTCACGGATCCGTGGCATGGCTCCAACCGTTTGATCCTAGGCAGAACGTGGAATGACCGGCGGCGACGAAATTTTTCCCACGGTAAACGTGGTGGATCGTCTCGATCCGGCCGGGCAGTAGTAGGATTTCGTGAAACCCCTGTGGCTCGCCTTGCAGACGGGTGGAGCAGACGGTCGGCGCTTGAGAAATAATCGTCTTCCACTGGTCAGATAATCCCGTCGAGTGGATCTGAGAGCGGTGAAAATGGCCGCACATGACCACATCGACCCGAGCGTCTTCGAGCGCCTGCATCAGTTTTTTTAAAGGTTTCACCACCGCCCGCCCGGAGATCTGAAGTTCGAGCAAGGGATGATGAAGGACGAGAACACGGATGTGATCTGGCGGACCTTGCTGAAATTTGTCTCGTATCTGCATCAGTTGGCGGCTGGACAGGCGACCCTCGGACCAGTCGGCATGGAATCCAAAGGCCCGCGAGCTGTTCAGGCTGACGACGTGGACGCCGTTGGAAATATGTTCGGGCTCTAACTCGTGACCGAAGGCTTCTTGGTAACGTCGGAATGGGTTTAGAAATCGGTCGAGCGGATGATTGATCGACGGGATATCGTGATTTCCCGGGATTACCAAATGGGGACTCGGTAGGCGCTCCACGAATGCTCGCGCGGCGGCGATTTCCCGGCGGCGGACACGCATCGTGAGGTCACCACTGAGGATGGTGAGGTCCGGCTTGAGCGCGGCGGCTTGTTTTAGAAAAATCTCGGCCGCGTCGAGGTCTGCTGCTCCGAAGTGCGGATCGGAAAGGTGAAGCACGCGAGTCATTCCGCGTCTGGGTTTGGCCGGGTCCGGACGGCGGCGCTGGCGAGGACTTTCAGATGGTCCGGTAAGATCCGGAGGTCGATGGGAAAAGTGAGACGGAGGATTTCCCCATCCAGCATCGCGCTGCAGGTCTTGCGTTTGGCGGCACGCAGGGTCATGCGACTTGCCTTCACCAACCGGAGTTCTGGGTTCTGCTCGTGGCGTCCGAAGGTGTAGTCGAGGATGCCGCGCAGGGCGGAAGAGGGGTGGCGGTGAGTGCTGATGTAAGCGGTGAGTTTTCCAGATTGGAAATCCGTGCGGGCTGGGATGAGACCTGCGGCATTCTTATAACTTCCTGGCACAAACGCGGAAAACTTGGTGCGGGCACTGCCGGAGCCGCCGTCTCCCTGCCACGAGAGTGGAATGGGACGTGCGTTCCTAAAGGTGGTGCTCAAGCCGGTGAGAAGCTTGAAGGCTTTTTTCCACCAGTGGCCCCCGTGATCGCGTTTTTCAAAAATGGATGAAAACTCTGGATAGAACCCGAGGATGGTGGTGCAGAGACAGGCATGGCCGGAGACGTCGAGCACATCGATGGAGCAGGTGTCTGCGGCGGCAAGGAAACGCGCCGCAGCGGCGATTTCCAATGGCACTCCGAGGTCGCGGGCAGCGAGGTTGAACGTGCCCATGGGCAAGATTCCCAGCGCGATCTGGGTGCCGCCCAGAAGGCGGGCGGCTGTGGAAACCGTGCCATCCCCGCCACCGACGAGGATGACGTCCGGCCGGGTGGCGATGGCTTTTTCCAGCTCCCGTTCAAGTTGCGTCGGCTTGATGAGCGAGGATGAAATATCATGGCCAGCCTCGCGAAAAATGGCCTCCACCTCCCGGCAAACGGTCGTTGCATCCAAGCCGCGTTGGTTTCCTCCCGACGCGCGATTGAGCAAGAGGATGCAGCGGCTCATGACACGGTGGGGGCATTAAAGGCTAGAATGGACATGCTGGTGCGGACTTTTTCCTCCAGCAAGGACGCGTCTTCGTCGGCAGTGGCGTCGCGGATGGACCTGAAAACGCAGAGCCAATAGGCAGCCTGCCTGCTCGGTGTAGAGTCGCTTTCTAGGATCTGGATCGCCTCTTCCGTCTGCCGGCGACGCGCCGCCTTCATCGCAAGCGGCAGTGGCCGCTTCTCGGGCCGCAGGATGAACTCGATGATCTGGCGTAGATCGACCGGACGCACTGGCTTGAGCAGGAAATCCACCACCCCGTGGCGGATCGCCCGCAGCGCAGCATTCGGACTAAGCGCGGCGCTGCACAGGATGATAGGGATTTCATTGCCAGCACCGCGCAGGGCCTCAATCACGCCGATGCCGTCTAGCTCAGGCATCCGCAGATCGAGGATCATGATGTCGAACGACGAATTCTCGATCCGTTCGAGGGCGTGGCGGCCGGTGGGTGCGGTCTCCACCACGGTATTTTTGCTAGACAGTGCGTAGGCGAATCCCAGACGCAGCGTCGGCTCGTCATCCACGACGAGCACCCGCAACTTGTCTTGGACTAGGGATTCTCGTCTCTCAGGCGATGGGGACATCAATGTAAAATTCCGTTAGCTGATCCTTCCGTTCTCGCAAACCGATGCGGCCTTCGTGCGCCCGGATGATTTCCCGGGAAATAAAAAGTCCGAGGCCCACACCATCCACCTTCTGGCCGGGGGCTCGGTAAAATCGCTCGAAAATACGACTCTGACTGCCCTCAGGCACGCCGGGTCCTTCATCGATCACGGACACGCGCAGGTGCTCGGCGTCCGGCTTGCACTGGCGGATGATGATTTTCCCACCCTGCGGGCTGTGCTTGATGGCGTTTGACACCAAGTTGTTCAGCACCTCATCCAGCCGGATCGGGTCGGCGAGCACTTCGGGGAAATCTTCATCACCCTCGTCGATCCTGACTTCGATGTCCTTGGCCATGGCGGCACCTCGGTAGAGATGGGCGGTGCGGGCGACACTGGATTTCATCACCACCGGCACGCGGACTAGGTGGGTCGCGCCACTTTCTGCACGCGACAGGTCGAGCAGGCTGTTCAGCGTCACGAGCAGGCGTTCGCAATCGTCATTTGCGGAGGCGACCATGACTTTCTGCATCTCGTCGAGGTGGTTTGAGCGTTCCTCCAGCAGTAAATGCAGCACCATGCGGATGCCGGTCAGTGGGGTTTTGATCTCGTGGCTGACGGTGGACAGGAGATTCGTCTTCATGTCGTCCAGCCAGCGGATGCGACTGACGTTGTGAAGGAGCACGGCCCAGCCGGACTGGGAGGAGTTCTCGGAATCAAACCGAAAAATCCGCGGCAGATAGTAGAACTCTTCCTCATGGATGCGGAAGAGCAGCGCCTCGCGTGGATCTTCGGGCAGGAAATGGGCGGAATTTTCCCGACACTCGTCGAGGATGCGTTGGATCTTGAGCGGAAGCCGACCGGTGACTCCGAGCTTTTCGGAGAGTTCTTCTGCTGCGGGGTTGATCTGGACGATGCCGGTATCGTTACTGAGCACGAAGACTGGCGAGGGGATGGCTTCGAGGATCGCACGGTTGACCATGTTCGCACGGGTGAGGCTTTCATCGCTCTCCCCGCGCCGGACTTTCAACTCAGCGGCCATGTCGTTAAAGGCGGATACGACGTTTGAAAACTCACTGCCTGGGCCCGGCTCGGGCAGTGTCAGCTCGAAATTTCCTTTGCGAATTTCCTCGATGGACCGGTGCAGCGAGAAAACGGGATCCACCAGATGCCGGACCAGTTGGAAATAAATCAGCGCGGCGACTGAGGTGCCGAGTAAGACAAGAGTGGCGACAAACAACGTGTTTTTTCCTGATTCTTCACCCAGTCTGTTGGCCCCAGAAAACAGCTTTTCCTCGGCCAGCGTCATGATGTTTTCTGTCACGTCGGTGAGCCGCTGGGTCTGAGTGCCTAGGAACTGAAGGAGCTTTTCCCGATCTGGCCGGTTGATGGCATTTCCGCTGAAGAACGATTCATAGCCTTCGAAATAAGAATCAAATGCCTGATCCAGCCGCATCACCACGCTTTGCCAATTCGCATCGCGGCCCTCCTCGGCGTGAATGATTTGGAGTTTCCCCTGCAACTCTTGCTTCATTTGGTCGTACGAGGTCCGATCCGGGCGGATTTCCGGAGCGGGCCCCGCCAGAGACGGAAGATAGTGAGTGTTGAGCGTGGAGGTCAGCGTGCGGACGGTCTGTGCCGCATCGATCGAGCGGTAATCCGTCCGCAAACGGGTATCAAAACGAGTGACCGAGTCCCGCATCAGCAGTAAAGCGGCGGCCCCCACGCTCCAAAGGAGGAGAATGATGGTGAGGAGTCCGTAGAAAAGCCGGAGGCGGAGCATGAGTGAGTGGGTGGATGGAGAAAATCAATCCATGCCGAAGCGCTTCCGTTTGCGGTAGAGCGTCGCTTTGTCGATGCCTAGCACTGCGGCGGCGTCGTGGAGGGAAGGAGCCCAGTCGAGAACTTTGATCATGTGCGCTTGTTCGATTTCATCCAAACGGTGCTCGCCGCCGATGCCCATGGCACCCGGTTCGCCCGTGGTTCGGTTCTCCGGCACGAGCGCAGGGTTCGGCAGGTCTTCCGCTTCGATGCTAGATCCTCTAGCGAGGATGGTGGCACGCTCGATCGCATTTCGAAGCTCTCGTAAATTTCCCGGCCATGGGTGACGCATCAGTGAGCTGCGGCCGCTCTCGCTGAAACCCTCGATTTTCCGACCGAGCTGACCGGTGAAAAACTCAAGATAGTCCTTTGCAAACTTGAGCAAGTCCGCAGGCCGTTCGCGCAGTGGAGGCACGGTTACACTGATGACGTTCAGTCGGTAGTAGAGATCTTCTCGGAATTCCCCTGAGCGGATGCTCGTCTTGAGATCGCGATTCGTGGCGGCGATCACGCGCACATCCGCTTGGCGGACTTTATTTTCACCGAGCCGCTCGTATTCCCGCTCCTGAAGCAGCCTGAGTAATTTTGGCTGAATTTCCATCGGGAGCTCGCCGATTTCGTCGAGAAAAAGCGTGCCGCCATCCGCCGCATGGACCTTCCCCCAAGTATCTTTGATCGCCCCGGTGAAGGATCCCTTCATGTGGCCGAAGAGCACGCTTTCTAGCAGTTCCTTCGAGAGGCTTGGGCAGCTCACGGTCACGAATGGCTTATCGCGCAAATGGCTGCGATCGTGGATTTCCTTGGCGATGACGCTCTTGCCGGTCCCACTTTCGCCGAGGATGAGGATGGAGGCGGAAGTGGCCGCAGCACGGAATAGGACATCGAATTCTTGGCGAGTCTTCGTGTCCTCCGAGGTAAATCGTAACGGTGGCGAGGAATGCCGGACCTCACTTTTTAGCTCCTGAACGGTCTCCTTAAGTCGCACCACCTCCACTTGGGTTTTCAACGCCTTCTGCGCCTTGATCAGGATCGCACGCAGTTGGTCTGGAGTGAAAGGCTTCTCTAAATAGTCGAACGCTCCGAGCTGAGTCGCCTTCACGGCGGTAGAAATCGAGGCGTGCGCGGTGAAAATCGTCACCAACTGCTGCGGCTTCATCGCCACGATTTTTTGGAGGATTTCAAGCCCATCCTCATCACCCAACCGCAGGTCGAGGAAGACCAGATCGAAGTTCTCCTCCTTGATCCGCTTCATCGCCAGCGTCCCGTCCTCCGCCGTTTCCACGTAGTGCCCCTCCGACTCAAGGGCGATTGAAGTCGTGAGGCGGATCGACTTTTCGTCGTCAACAATGAGAATATCCATGCAGTTTTGAAAATAGGAGAACCCGATACTTCTACCATTCTCCGTGCCGTCATGACCCGAATCACTAAGTAATTCAGGTCCAGTCCGTTAGCGGCGGCATAAGATGTGGGTGGTATGCTCTTATCGGGCAGAATGCTATAACTCGTCGCGGTTTCGTGCAAGATGCATGAAATTTTCTTTGTTTCCAAGACCCGATGTATCCCGAAATAGGCTGAAAATAAGTAGCTTGCGAGATTTTCAAAGAATGGCGCACCGCTTGCATGACGGCGTCCACTATGAATCCAATCATCATCGCACGCACCGCTTGCCAATCGAAACAGTCGCCAATCCGCCTCCTGACAATCGCAGCGGGCGCGCTCCTACTCATCGCAGGAGTCTCCACCTCTTGCAGCACCGCCAATGGCTTCGGTAGGGACGTCGAAAAAACCGGCAATAAAATCCAAAATGCGGCTACCCGCTAAGCGCCACAAATCCGGCCACCGGAAGAGTTTTCCCGGTTTCCTGATTTAGAGCGGGAGGCCAGATTTACGCCGATGGGAGGAAGAAGGACTAAGTGCGGAGGCTTGGTTCAAAAATCTCATGACTCTTATCCGCGTCCATCTGTGGCTCCGATGAGCATCATTTAATGGCCAGTAGCCACGAATCCTCCGCATGCCTTGTCTTCCTTGGCGACCTAGTCGTGGCTGCTCTGCCCCGTAGCACACGCGATGGATTCTGAGTTTGATTTTTCGCGCAGGGAGTTCACAAGTTGCGACTATGGCGAAGGTAAAGGATGAGAACCGGGTGGTGGTGAAGGTGTTTATTTATGGAATCCAGCCACAGATCTGGCGGCGGTTTTCGATTTCCTCGGAGATCACATTCATCGAGTTCAGCGATGCGGTGCAGGCGGTGATGGGCTGGGATAACAAAAGCCCGCATGAGTTCCGCCATGGCAAGGGCAAGCGGCTGGTGGATGTCATCGGCCCGGTGGGACTGGAAGATCAGACGGCGGGCGAGTTCCAAGATGAGGCGGTGCTGACGGTGAAGGGCTTCCTCGGCAAGCGACGGCTGCCCATCCGGATTCTCTACCGCTACGATTTCGCGGACGAGTGGGTGCATGAGGTGGTCTTCGAAAAATGGACCGCCGGTGAGGGTGGCCCGGAGGTGCTGGAGGGTGCGCGGGCGTGTCCGCCGGAGGATTTCGGCGGGACATTCCAATACATGCAGGCGCTGCACGGGGAAATCGAGTGGGCGCATCCGGGATATGATCCCGAGACGTTTGATCCGAAGGCAGTGAGCTTCGAGCAGAAAAAAGCGGTGAAGGCGCGGCGGTGAATTTCGCCTAATCGGTGGCAGAAGGCGACCAATCGCCCTCGACGAGGCGCAGGCCTTTTTCCTCAATGGTGATGGCGCGCTTGCGGAGCAGGGCGCCGGTGGCTTGCTTGAAGGTGCGCTTGCTGACGCCGAGTTCCTCGTTGATTTCCTCGGGTGAGGAGTGGTCGCCGATGGGCCAGAAGCCGCCGCGGGCTTTGAGTTCTGCGAGGATCTGGCCTTCTAAATCATCGACCCGAGCGCGGCCGGGGGCGTGGAGCGTAAGGTCGAGTTTGCCATCTTCCCTCACAGAAGCGACGTAGCCGCGGAGGGTCTCGCCGGGCTGGAGCGGCTGGAAAACGTCGTTGGCGAAAATCAGGCCACTGTGGCTGCCGTTGACGATGGCCTTGTAACCGAGGTCGGTTTTTCCGTAGGCCATGAGGTCCACGGCTTGGCCGGGATAGAAGTCGTGCGGACCTTGATCGAGGTAGCGGGCAAGCCGGGTGGAGGCGATGATGCGACCAGTCTGCTCATCCATGTGGACGTGGACGACGTAGTTTTTCCCCACGTCCATGCGGACTTTCTGCTCACGAAAAGGGACGAGCAGGTCCTTGGGCAGGCCCCAGTCGAGAAAGGCGCCCACGCCGGTGACGGCCACACATTTCAGCCGCGCAAATTCACCGGGCATGGCCTTGGGCGACTTGAGGGTGGCGACTTGGCGGTCCTCGGAGTCGAGGTAAAGAAAGACACTGACGAACTCGCCGAGTGCCCATTTCGCAGGCATTTCACGGCGCGGCAGCAGGATTTCCCCCAGCTCGCCGCCGTCGAGATACAGCCCGAAGGTCTTCTCGTGGAGGATCCGGAGGGAGTCGCGGGTGCCGATGGTTGCCATGGCGGGAGGGTGGACTTTGAGGAAAGTTGAGTCGATGGCGTTTTAGCGTGAGCCGGGATTCGCCACTTGTTTCCCATTTCCCGACCGGGCAATCTCCGGCCATGGAAAGTCACGAATGGTCTGAAAATACCGATGAGGGAAAAGTTTTCTACCGAGCGAATTATTACCTCAGCGGCAAATGGACCATCATGACCACCACGCAGAAGCGGAATCCGACGTGGACCGACATGAAGCCACCGTCAGAAGAGGCGCTGCGGGTGCTCCGGGACGTGATTTGGAAAAAATACCAACGCAAACGCCTGCCATGGGCACGGGTGGCGGAGCTGGATAAACTGCTAGGCGACGAGCCACTACCAAGGCCGCAATAGCTCACGGGGGATTTAGGCACGGTCGGCGGGCTGGACCTTGTTGAGGCGGACGTTACGACAGAGGCTCAGGGGGCGTCCATGATTTCGCAGTCCCATTATTTTCCTACTGAAAATCTTGACACCCGTTCCATTAGTCGGCTTCTTTCCGCCCCGCGCCTAGCGCAAGGCACCCGTAGCTCAGCTGGATAGAGCGTCTGACTACGAATCAGAAGGCCGGGGGTTCGAATCCCTCCGGGTGTACCACTTTAAATCCCTGCAACTCACAAGGTTGCGGGGTTTTTTGTGGGTGTGTCCTGAGGGTGCGGACTCAGGAATCTGTTTTCAATTCTTGTCACTGCAGGTCGCGGCGGTTGGACTCTGCGCGGACATGAAAATAGAAGATCGCGAGTTCCTATTCCACCTGCTGGAGACACCAAGCCCGACCGGCTTTGAAATGCGCGGCCAGCAAGTCTGGGCGGACTGGATCAAAAGCTACGCCCCAGCAGTCACTTGTGATGCCTACGGCTCCACTTGGGCCACCCTTCCCGGCAAGTCCAAGCGCGTCGTGATGCTAGAGTCCCACGCCGACGAGATCGGCTATATGATCAAATTCATCGACGACAAGGGCTTCCTCCGGCTCGACCGCATCGGTGGCTCAGATGCCGCCACTGCCCGCGGCCGCCGCCTCAGTTTCATGGGCGACAAGGGCTTCGTCACCGGCATCATCGGGAACACCGCCATCCACCTGCGCCGCGACGAAGCTGGTCAGGAAAAGGCCCCCGCCGTCCACGACTTGTGGGTCGATGTCGGCGCGTCCAATGCCGCGGAAGTCGCCGAGCTCGGACTCCGCGTGGGGCACCCCGCCGTCTATCAAGACGGACCGCTGGAAATGGCGAACAAGCGCCTGATCGGCCGTGCCATCGATAACCGCATCGGCGGCTACATCATCGGCCAAGTCATGAAACGCATCGCGACCGGCAAACGAAAGCCCGCGCTTACCCTCATTTGCCTCAACGCCGTGCAAGAGGAAATCGGCGGAAATGGCGCGATGATGGCCACCTACCGCCTCAAGCCAGACCTCTGCATTTGTCTCGACGTCACCCACGCCACCGACACCCCCGGCCTCGATCCTGCGAAACACGGCAGCGTCAAGCTCGGCGGCGGCCCCACCATTTCCCACGGCACCGCGAACCACCCGCTCGTCGTCCAGCGGCTCACCGACGTCGCCGCCAAGTCCAAGCTCGCCATCCAGCATGAAGCCAGCAGCCGCTACACCGGCACGGATACGGACCAGATCTTCCACAGCCGCGAGGGAGTGCCGAGCGCCCTCGTTTCCCTGCCGTTGCGCTGCATGCATTCGGTGGTCGAAACCGTCCATTTGGACGACGTCGAGCACACCATCGCTCTCCTCACCGAGTTCGTCCTCTCCATCGGCGAAAAGGATCGCTTCAGCCAAGTTTTGAAATAAGCAGACTCATTTTAAGGATTCGCGCGTCCATCTTCCTCGCTTCCCCGCCCGCCGTATTTTCCTCGCGCCAACGGCGCTTCACCATCCCAGCCTAGGGCAACGCCCTAGGAACCAGCGCCAAAAACCAAATGAGGGCTGAAGGCCCGGCTCATCTGAGGACGGATCAACGGCTTCGAATGTCCCAAGTCATCGTTGCAGAGCCTCGGAGATGCGGGAACTCCTCCACCTTCTCCGAAATCGCGATACCACGCTGCGAAATGTCGTTCCTAGCAGTCACAAATGGCCTGCCGAGATCGGGAACTTCTTCAGATGCTCGGGTGTTGGTGTTCCCGCATTCCGGAGCGGGCCACGGACGGGGGAAACTCCATTCCCGCACGGCGGAATGCCTCCAACGGACTAGAAAGCGATCTCCCGCTCTGCGGAATGACCCAGCAGACTCAGGAGTCCCCCTTACGCGCTGCGGGAGCCTCGAAACGGAGCCGGCACGCGGATTCCTGAACATAACTCGCTTAATACTATCACTTCTTTGCATCTTACCGATGCTTTCGTAGCCTGCCCGATGATGAATTGCAGGAAAAGGAGCGCATCTGCCTTCCCTCCTTCGCTTCGGTGAAAATCCAAACCCATGATGAGTCCGCGCAAACCCTTCGTCCTCGCCACGCTGCTCTACCCCAGCCTTCACGCCCAGGCGGAAATCCCTCACCAGCAGTATGATTACAGCTACCAGCTTTATCAGGAGGACGATGACCGGATCCGCGTCGAATCGCACTACATCCGCGGCCAGATCGAGATCAACGACGCAACTTCCTTCCGCTTCCAATGGCTCAACGACGCGATCAGCGGAGCCTCGCCGACAGGGGCCATGCCCGGCGGCGTCCAGCCATTTTCGTCCGATGTCGAGGACGTCCGCACCGGCATCCTCGGTGCGATTTCACGGCAATTCGGCGACCACCGCGTGGAATTGGAAATTTCACACAGCAAGGAGGATGACTATCTTTCCCGCGGCTACGCCCTGAGCGACACGCTGGAACTCAACCAGAAAAACACCACGATCACTTATGGGGCGAACTACCTTGATGACATCGTCACGGTCCCAATCCTTGGGGAGCGCAACAAGCACAGCTACGATTTGTTCTCGGGCATCAGCCAAATCATCGATAAAAATACCGTCGTCTCGGCGAACCTAACTCTCGGCTACGGTGAGGGCTATCTCAACGATCCCTACAAGGTCGTCCAGCGGACTGACTCGACCCAAGTTCCGGACGGATTGGGCGGCACGATCGATATCCCGGTGGTGAATCTTTATCGAGAAAACCGGCCGGACAGCCGCTTCCGTCAGGTTTTACAATTCGAAGGGAAACACTACTTCGCCGCTCCAGACGGAGCGCTGGATGCGGTGGTTCGCTTTTCCCACGATGACTACGGGATACTTTCCGAGACTCTGCAGCTCGAGTGGCGGCAGAACGTGCGCGATAAACTTCAAATCGTGCCATTTTTCCGCTACTTCCATCAGAATGCGGCGAATTTCTTCGTTCAAACCATCGATAACTTAGCCATCGGCACTCCTTCAGCAGACCCGAACGGCGGCGGCCCGAACTACTCTGCCGACTACCGGCTGTCCTCGTTCGACGCCCTCAGCGGTGGTGTCCGGCTGCGCTATCAGATCAACGATACCATCACCGCCTCCGCCGCTTACGAGCGCTATGTGATGAGCGGCAGTGGCGGCAGTTCCAGCCAAGCTCCCGGTCAAGCGTATCCCAGCGCGGACATCTGGACTCTCGGCCTGAGTGCGACGTTCTAACTCCATGACCGCAGTTTCTCCAGCACTGCCCTTGCAAGCGGACGCTCACTGCGTCCGTCACTTGGAGTTCAAGGCCCTTGGCACGCAGTGTTCGGTGAAGTTTCGCTTGGCGGAAGACCGCGCGGCGCTGGTCTTCGCGGCGGAGGCACTCGACTGGATCGGGAAATTTGAAGAAAAATTCTCCCGCTTCCGAGGGCACTCGCAGATTTCCAAAATCAACGCCGCTGCCGGTCAAGGCTGGACGGAGGTGGACGCAGAAATGGAGCACCTGCTGCATCTTGCCGACGATCTCCACCGCCGGACTGACGGGATTCTCGATCCCACGCTCGTGCCGTTGTTGCGAGTTTGGGATTGGAAACAAGTCCATCACAAGCTCCCGACCTCATCGGAAGTCACCGCCGCACTCGCGCTGACTGGCTGGAAAAAAGTCCAACGCCGTCCGGGTGCCGTCCGCTTACCCGTCGCCGGAATGGGGCTGGATTTCGGCGGCTTCGGCAAGGAATACGCGGTGGACTACCTTACGAAAATCGCCCGCCAGCATGGCATCACTGATGCACTCGTCGATCTGGGGCGCGACATTTTCGCCCTCGGCGGCAATGGTAAGCACCCGTTCTGGCATGTCGGCATCGAGGATGGATGTAAGCCGGGGAACTGCTGGGGTGGGCTGGCCGTCAGCGGTCGGGCGGTCTCCGCGTCTGGCGACTACGCACGGCATTTCAGCCATCAAGGGGTCCGCTACGGCCACATCCTCGATCCACGGACCGGCTGGCCTGTTCGCAATGGAATGCGGGCAGTGACGGTAGTGGCACCGTCTTGCCTTGAGGCGGGAATTTACAGCACCGCAGTCTTCGTCCTCGGCCCGCGCGATGGTCTTCAGCTCGCCACCCTCGCACGCGGTGTCGAGGTCTGCGCCCAGTCGGAGTCCGGCATTGAGGGCTCGCAGGGCTTTGGTAAGTGGCTCGTCCAGCCCGCATGATTTCCTCATCTAAATAAACCAATGAAAACACTACTCACCATCCTCACACTCGCCTGTTCGACGACTTTCTTGCCTGCGGCTGATGCGGCCAAGGAAGGACAGCAGATCCCGAAACTCGCGCAACTTCTGCCCGGAGCCAGCCTGCCTAACACGAGCGGCAAGGTCATGCTCGTCGATTTCTGGGCCTCATGGTGCGGCCCGTGCAAGGCGTCGTTTCCTGTCCTCAACCGGTTGCAGGAAAAATACGCCGCCAAGGGCCTCGTCATCATCGGTGTGGGGGTGGATGACGACGCGGCGAAATACAAAGAGTTCGCGGCGAAGATGGGTGCCAAGTTTTCCCTCGCCCATGATTCCGACCACAAGGCCGCAGCGTTTTTCAATCCGCCGTCGATGCCGACCAGCTACATCACGGACCGCAAGGGCGTGATCCGCCACGTCCACACCGGATTCCGCGGTGCCAAGACGGAAGCCGAGTATGTGACCGAAATCGAAGCGCTACTCGCGGAACATTAAATCACTGACCGACCTTACCGATGAAATTTCCAGTCCTCATCATCAGCCTCGCCTTACCCGCCCTCAGCGCCTGCTCCACGCAGCTCGAACGCGTGAAACCTTATGAACGCGGTGTCCTCGCCAAGCCTGTGATGTCAAACAATCTCGACCCGCTCCAGAAGGCGATGACCGAGCACGCCTACTTCTCCCGCGAGGCCAGCTTCGGCGGCGGTGGCGTCGGCGGCGGCGGCTGTGGCTGTAATTGATTCACTCATTTTAGAAAACCCAGACCATGTTCCGATTTCTACGTCCATCGGTGAAATTCCGTGCTCTGTCCTCCAGACTTGGCTCTCTGATCTTGCTGTTCCAGCGCTCGCCGCTGGTGCAGATCCTTTTCCCAGAAGCCCGGATTCTAGGCGGTGCGGGACTCGGGAAAATCACCCAGTGGACCATCGCGACGGTCGCCGGGCTAGGTGCTTACGACTCGGTCGCAGGCGCTACGGCCATCGATCAACTCGCCCCAGACGCAGGGACCACAACGGTTCCTGCAGCGAACGGTTCCAGCCTTTCATTTGTCTTCCAACTGACCAACTACCCCAGCACGCCCGGAAGTTGGTCCGTGACAGGACTGCCTCCGGGGCTTGTCCATACAAACGCGAAGAACAATACGGTCGATTCGATTTCAGGCATTCCCACACAATCCGGAAGTTTCACGGTCAAAATCACCGCCCACGCCAACACCAATTTCACAGGTTCATCGTATAGCGCGGATTTCACCATCAAAGTCGGCAGCCCAATCATCAGCACCCAGCCCACCTCTACCCTAGTCGTTAGTGGAGATAACGCCACGCTCTCCGTCACGGGAAGCGGCAATGGACTTACCTACCAGTGGTATCGCGGGTCGTCGCCTAACACCAACAATCTACTTTCAGGAAAAACTTCTGCCAATTTCACCACTCCGGCGCTGACATCCTCGACGAACTACTGGGTCCAAGTCACCCGAAGCAATGGCGTGAGCGCCAATTCCAATACGGCAACTGTCACGATCGGCACTCCGCCAGCCATTACTAACCAACCAGATTCTATCACGATCAATCCCGACTCCACCGCTACACTAACGGTAGCATCCTCTGGCACATCCCCCAGCCTGCAATGGTATCGTGGAGCGTCCGGCGTCACCACGAATCCCATCTCCGGCGCTACTTCTACCTCATTTACCACACCGAACTTGGCATCTACGACCAGCTACTGGGTGCGAGTTTCAAATGCCCTCGGAAGCGCGAATTCAGCCGCGGCTACGGTCACCGTGCGAACCGTGCCTTCTATCACCACTCAACCGCTGCCCATCACGATCGACAGTGGAAACACCGGAAATTTATCCGTCATGGCGTCCGGCACCTCGCCCACCTTCCAGTGGTATCTGGGAACTTCCAGCGACATCACGAATCCCATTCTCGGAGCCACCTCGGGATCCTTCACCACCCCGCCCCTTGCGGTTTCTACCAGCTACTGGGTTCGCGCTACCAATCCGGCAGGCACGGCAGATTCGAACACGGCGACTGTCACGGTGAACGACCCTTTCGTTACTTGGAGAAATAATCAGTTCAGCGCCCAAGATATCGCCGACCCTCTCGTCTCGGGACCGACCGCCGATCCAGACGGAGATGGTATCACTAACGCTGCTGAGTATATCTTCGGCTCGGTGCCTCTTGTCGCAGAACCCTCGCCGTCGCCAGTCGTTAGTGTTTCCGGAAATCAGACTTCACTGAGTTTCACGGCGAAAGCAGCGAGCGGTCCGGGCTACTCGGGATTGACCCGGCACTACGCCATCGAAACCACCGATACCCTTGATTCAGCCTCATGGTTGCCAATCGCTGGATACAGTGACATCGTAGCCACTGGTCAATCGGTGAATTACCAAGCTGCCGCCACGGGTCCACATCAATTCTACCGGCTGACAGTTTCGCTGAAACCTTGAGTTGCGTTGCTAGTTCCTTCTAACTTTACCAAGCCATGAATCCACTCCGTCCATCCGCCCGCGTCCGCCTGATTTCCTCAAGGCTAAGTTCGCTACTGCTGTTGTTACAACGCACGCCGATGGTGCAGTGGCTGCTTCCCGAAGCGAAAATCGTCAGCAGTGCGGGACTCGGAGAAATCACCCGCTGGACGGCGGTGACCATCGCCGGACTGGGGAGCTACGACGCCGTCGCAGGGGCCACCGTCATTTCCCAACTCGCACCAGATGCTGGCTCAGCCACCGTGAAAGCGCCGGTCGATCAGCCACTCTCGTTCGTCTTTCGCGCGACGGGTTCCCAGATCAACCCTGCGAGTTGGACCGTGAGCGGGGCGCTTCCTCCCGGCCTCGTCCACTCGAACGTGAAAAATAAACCCGTGGACTCGATCACCGGGATACCCACCCAGATCGGTAGCTACCCGGTGAGAATCACCTCGTGGTCAGAGCCTGACTTTACTGGTGATTCGGTTTCTAAAAACTTTACCATCAACGTCACGTCTGCTGGCGGCGTGCCACCGAAAATCAAGATCCAGCCCGTCTCGCTTACCGTCGCCGCAGGGAAAAAAGCGGTTTTGCGCGTCAAGACCACAGGGACCGCAACCTATCAGTGGTATCAGGGGATTTCTGGTAATCTCAAGAGCCCCGTGCGAGGAGCCACTTCTGCGACGTTTACCACACCCGCACTGAAGGCCACTCGCAGCTACTGGGTGCGGGTGACTAACTCTGGAGGCAGCACGAACTCCAAGACGGCAGTCGTGAAGGTCACGAAGATGGCGAGCTTCTAGCGGGAATCACCAGTCCGTTTTTGTCAAACAGCGAAACGCTTCGACACGGCGTCCCAATTCACGAGATTCCACCAAGCCACCACATAATCCGGACGCCGGTTCTGATAGTGGAGGTAGTAGGCGTGCTCCCAAACATCCAAGCCGAGCAGTGGCGTGCCTAAGTCTGAATCCGGGACGGTGCCTTTCATCACGGGGTTATCTTGATTCGCAGTGCTGGTGATTTTGAGTTTCCCATCCTGCAAGATCAGCCATGCCCAGCCGGAACCGAAGCGCTTGGCGGCGGCTTCACCAAATTTCTTCTTCATCTCATCCATCGAGCCGAAAGCTGTGTCGATGGCGGCGGCGAGGTCTGCGGAGGGCTTGCCGGATATCGCAGCAGCGGTGAGGGTTTTCCAGAAGAAGTCGTGGTTCCAGTGGCCACCGCCGTTGTTGCGGAGGGTGGCACGAACCGTTTCGTCCGAGATGGCGGTGAGGTTGGCTAATAGTTCATCGAGCGGCTGCTTGCTGAGTTCTGGTTCAGTTTCGAGCGCGGCGTTGAGGTTTTTGACGTAAGTGGCGTGGTGCTTGCCATGATGGATCTCCATGGTTTTCGCATCAATGTGCGGTTCCAAGGAGTCGAAGCAATAGGGTAGAGCAGGCAGCGTGTAGGGCACCGAAGTTTCGGCACGGGCGGCGGTGGGAAACAGCGCGGCGGAAACGGCAAGGGTGCTGAGTTTCACGAAGTGGCGGCGGTCGAAATGGGATGACGGTTTCATAGCGCCACTCAGTTACCGCATTCCGAGATGAAATCAAATCCGTTGTCGGACGCTGGCCAGATGTTCTCGGGCGAGCGCTGCGGCTCCGATGGTGCCCGCTTCGTGGCCAAATGAGGCAGGGAGAATGACGAGACCATCCTTAAATGGCCCAGAGAGCTGGGCGAACAGGTGCTCCTTGCACGGATGAAATAGCAATTCCCCAGCACGGGCGACTCCGCCACCGAGCACGATCGCCTCGGGATTGAGCAGCCAGCAGCAGTTCATGAGGGCCGTGGCGAGCATCCTGCCGGTGTCGTTCCACTGCGCGAAGGCGATGGGATCGCCATGATAGGCTGCCGCAGCCAGCGCGGCGGGCGAACATTCATCGAGCGATTTTGGGATCCCGGCTGCCGTGTAGGCCTCGCGAGCACGGGCGGTGATTTCGTTGTTTCCGATGTAATCTTCCAGCGCGCCACGATTTCCATAATGGCCCGGACGTCCCTGATAATCGATGGATGTCTGGCCAATTTCCCCAGCGCCGTGCTTCATGCCGCGGATCATCTGGCCATTCGCAATGATCGCGCCACCGACGCCGGTGCCCAGCGACGCGAAGACGACATTCTGATAGCCCCTGCCCGCACCACAGCGCCATTCGGCGAAGGCCATGCAGTTCGCGTCGTTATCAACCGAGACCGGCAGGCCGATTTTCGACTCAAGAATTTTCTTCAACGGGACCGATTCCCAGTCGGGAACATTGGTGAGTCCATAGACGAGGCCTTTCTCGAAATTCACGAACCCCGGCATCCCCACGCCGATGCATGAAACACCATCGTGCCTTGCCCGGAGGTCCTCGACGACCCGCACCATCGCATCGATCAACGGCGCGTGGCCCGCGAAATCCTGAGTGGCGATCGGGGGCGCTTGGTCGATGATATGGCTCTGATAGACCACTGCTATTTTCACCGTCGTGCCGCCGAAATCGATGCCTATCGCCAAGGAAGTGTCATTCATTTCAAGGTGAGTGATAGCGGATTGATCCGAACAAGCACGTTTTTTCGATTCCACTTCGTCACAAAAAAACGCGGGCGGCGACTTGGCGTAGGCCGTCGAGCGTGATGTCTGGATCGACCGTTTTGATTTCGGGAACCCCCTGCGCGATCAAGGCAGCATCGCCACCGGTCGCGACGATTTCCGGGCTGCCGGGAAGCTCATCACAAATGCGGGCGATGATTTCCTTCACCAGCCCCCGATAGCCGATGACGGCACCGGCTTGCATGGCGTGGACGGTGGACTTGCCGATGGCGGATGGCGGCTCCGCGAGCTCGATCTCGGGGAGTAGTGCCGTTTTCTGCGTGAGATATCCAGACATCGCTCCGAGGCCGGGGGCGATCACGCCGCCGCAGTAGGCGGGTTCTGCGGAAATGACGTCGAAGGTGACGGCCGTGCCGAAGTCGATGATGATGGCCGGAGCGCCGTGGCGGGTGAGGATTCCGGCCGCATTTGCCAGACGATCCGCGCCGATTTGTGAAGGCTGCGGATAGTCGATCCCCATTCCAAGCGGGCTGGAGCTGGAAAGAAAATGCACGGGAAATTTCTCCGCGAAATAATCTTTAAGGACCGCCGCCTTGGCCGGGACGACGGAGCAGATCATCACCGCAGAGAATTCGAGATTTCCGAGCAAATGGGCCACTGTTTCGGCAGTGAGGTCGGCAGTGGCCAGCACGCCGCGCCAGGGCAGCAGACTTGCGGCGTCGCCGAGGGCGAACTTGGTGCGGGTATTTGAGTTATCGATCAGCAGCCAAGCCATGGGTTACCAACGGTTTGTGGTGAAATTATACGAGTTGGACGCGCCTAGATCCGGAGGGCCGTTGCTCGCCTTGACGACGAGTTTTCCGTCGTTGAGGTGGAGGATTAGTGGGCCGTCGAGATCTGTGGGTTCGAGCCAGAATTTGAGCCATATTTCAGTGATCGGTTGCTGGGTGGTGCCGGCGGACGTGGTATCGGCGGGTTCGTGCATCGAGCCGTTCGCCGTTTCAAGACGAGTGGGCTTCTGCATGTCATGGGCCGCACCGGAATTCACTTGGAGGTGGCAGTTTAGCCAGCAATACGACTGATCGCGAGTGACGAGGGTTTCGAGGATTTTACAACGCGCGGCAGGATCTGGACTCCATGCGTAGGGCCGCAGCCATGTCCATGCGGCGAATGTCGCCGCCAACAGTAAGCAGACCCAAAGGAAATAGCGGAAATTCCGGCGCTTCATGGCGGTAGAGGAACCCGCCCGGGCCGATGCTGCAAACGAAAACGGGCGGACCGTTTCTGGCCCACCCGCTGACAGAGATCACACAAATTTCTCTAAAAACTCAATGTTCGTAGCCTTGCTCGCCATGCTCCGCAAGATCGAGGCCGATTTCCTCATCTTCCGCACTTGGACGGAGGCCGATGACCGCCTTGACGATGTAGGCGATGATCGCAGTGGCGACGACGCTCCAAACGATGGTGATGGCGACTGCTTTGAGCTGGTTCATCATCAGGCCTTGCTTGAGCGGCCCGACGACCGAGTTGGCCTTTTCATCGGCAAAGACGCCCGTGAGAATCGCACCCATGGTCCCACCGACACCGTGAACGCCGAAGGTATCAAGCGCATCGTCATAACCGAGAAGTTGCTTCAGGTAAGCGACGGCGAGGAAAGGAACGACACCGGCGAGAACACCCATGATCACCGATGAGGTGGTGGTGACGAAACCACAAGCCGGAGTGATGACCACGAGACCTGCGACGATGCCCGAGCAGAAACCAAGGACACTTGGCTTGCCTTTGAGAATCCACTCGGTGAGCGCCCATGCCAGACCCGCCGTGGCTGCACAGAGCGTCGTCGTGGTGAAAGCATTGGAAGCGATCGCATCCGCACCAAGGGCAGAACCTGCATTAAAGCCATACCAGCCGACCCACAGCATACCCGTTCCGACCATGCAAAGAACCATGCTGTGAGGAGCCATCGACTCCTTACCCAGCCCCTTCCGCTTTCCAAGGATGAGGCAGAGCACCAGTGCCGACCAACCCGAAGTCATGTGGACCACGGTGCCACCTGCGAAATCGATCGCCTTGATCGCCGCAGCAGGATTCAGCGGACCGCACATCAAGCCGGTGGCGGACCAGATCATGTGGGCGAACGGGAAATAGACCGCGAACATCCAAAGGAGTATGAAGACCATGATGGCCGCGAATTTCATCCGCTCCGCAATCGCGCCGATGATGAGAGCGGGCGTGATGATCGCGAAGGTCAACTGGAACATTGCCCAAATACTATCGGAAATCCACCAATACCCTGCGCCCGTATTCCCCGGTTCTACACCCTTAAACATCACGAAACTCGCGTCGCCGATGAACGGATTTCCCGCACCAAAGGAGAGGGAATATCCACAAAGCCACCACAGTGGAGTGATCATACAAGCACAGCCAAGGCACTGGGCGAGAACGGACAGCACATTCTTGCGGCGGACAAGGCCGCCATAGAAGAGCGCCAAGCCGGGCAGCGTCATGAACAAAACGAGTGCCGTGCTCACCATTTGCCAAGCGTTCGCGCCGGGACCGGGCCCCTTGACTAAGGAATCCACCCCGGCAGCGACTGATGGCCGGGTCACGTTATTCATGTAGGCTTCCAAGTCTGCCACTCGTTGTTCCACCGAAGGAGCCGGAAGTGCGGCGGGCGCTTCCGCGACTGGAGCTGCGGCAGGCTGTGCCAATGCGAGCGGACACAAAGGAATCGCGACGAACGCGATTGCGGCCGCCGCGAGGGCTCGCACTTTGAAGAGATATCGACGGGTCATGGTGGTCTAGGTTGATCGGATGATTGATTGCTTGGACCCGGAAATTCCATTTTTCCCGGGCGGAGTTCCATGAGAAGCAAAGCTCATGCCAATATAAAATTTCCAGCCAATCCATTCATAACACCTGCTAACTATTTTTTAAAAAAACTTACTAACACGTAGATTCTCGCTTGCCTTCACCATGACCCACACCTATCCCCCTCCCAAGCGGTGGAGAAAATCGGCGGCCAAATAATTCTGGACAACTCTTTCGGATATGTAAAATATCCACCAACGGAGGGTTTTTCAGTTGCGATGCGGCACCCGAGACACCTAACACCACCCGCTCCTGTCAAGGGCCGCACAACGGTCCGGACAAGAACGCAAGCAGCAACCGATAACCAACATAACACGATGCAAAACTACTGCAAAACCATTGGCGCCTTGGCCGCTGCCTCAGCCCTTGTGGCCGGCAACGCTAACGCGGAAGTCGAATACGAACTCCACGGCGGCTACTCCAGCGAGTATCTTTTCCGCGGTCTTGATCTGGGCGACC
The DNA here is from genome assembly GCA_043766715.1 of Luteolibacter sp. GTDB lineage: Bacteria > Verrucomicrobiota > Verrucomicrobiia > Verrucomicrobiales > Akkermansiaceae > Luteolibacter. The sequence goes on along the minus strand of JAYUHS010000157.1, from coordinate 11,543 downwards.
ATCTCGTCGAACTCGGCTTAGATGCTGCCTACGAGATGAACGGCTTCACCGTCAGCGGCGGCGTCTGGGCAACAGCTTTTGATTCTTCAGGAGCCTCGTCCAACCAAACCGACAACGAGACCGATCTTTACACCGAAGTCTCCAAGGACTTTGGATTCATGACCGCTTCGGTTGGCTACATCTACTACTGGAACGCTGGCCGCCTCGGCAAAGACAACCAAGAAGTTTACGTCGGCCTGTCCCGTGACCTTGGCTTCGCAAACGCTTCCGTCACCTATTTTGGTGATGTGGACCGGACCAACAAGAGCGATACCGAAGGCTACACCGAGCTTGCTCTGAGCCGCGGCTTCGAGCTGAACCAGTGCCTCACTCTGAACCTCAGCACCAACGTCGGCTATCTCGTCGAAGGCGGAGACTTCACCGCATGGACCAGCAAGGCCTCCCTCGACTGGGGCTTCGCCGAACATGCGAAGGTTTCCCCATTCGTTGCCGTTTCCCTTGGCCTCGGCGATAGCCGTAACACCTCGTGGAACAGCACCGAAAACGAACTCCTCGGTGGTTCGATGTTGAGCGTGAGCTTCTAATTGAGAAGCAAGTCACTCGACTTGAATGAATTCTAAAGGCGGTTGCGAAAGCAGCCGCCTTTTTTGTGTGCTCATTTCTGAGTTATCTCCCGATCCCGTCACATTCCTTCTTGGAAATTTTCAGCCGCTAGGAAAACTTCCACCATGTTCCTTGGCCTTGATTCATCCACCCAGTCACTTACCGCCGTCTTGATCGACCCCGATTCCGGAGAAATCACCTGCCAACTTTCGGTGAATTTCGGAAACGACCTACCGGCTTACAAATCGTCCAGCGGCTTCATCCCCGGTGGAACTGGCGGCGAGGTGCATGCCGATCCCTTGATGTGGCTGGAGGCCTTGGACCTACTTTTTGCCCGACTAGCCACTGCGACCGACCTCTCGCGGGTCAAAATGATCGCCGGCTCCGGCCAGCAGCATGGCTCAGTTTACCTCGACGCATCGTTCGACCAACGCCTAGCCGAGCTCGACAGTTCCCAAGATTTAGTGACCCAACTCGCTCCCGCGCTGACCCGCGCGACATCGCCCATCTGGATGGACACGTCCACCGGAGCCGAGTGTGCGGAAATCACTGCAACGGTCGGGGGGCCGGCGGAGGTTTGCCGCCGGAGTGGCTCGAACGCCATCGAGCGCTTCACCGGCCCTCAAATCCGCCGCTTTTACAAAACGGACCCCGCCGGTTACGAAAAAACGACCCACATTCATCTGGTCAGCTCGTTCATCGCCTCGGTCATCGCCGGAAAATCGGTCGCCATCGATTTCGGGGACGGCTCCGGGATGAATCTCCTCAACTTGGCCAAACTGGGCTGGGACACCGACCTTCTCGCAGCCACCGCCCCCGACTTGGGCAAAAAACTTTTACCTCCTGCACCCCAAACTCAGGTCCAAGGCGAAGTTTCTCACTATTTTATTAAAAAATATGGATTCGCCGAAACTTGTAGAACGGCACTTTTTACGGGAGATAACCCGGCATCGCTCGTCGGAATGGGCGCGACTGCTCCTGGAAATATCGTCATTTCACTGGGCACGAGCGATACGTTTTTCGCCGCCATGCCAGGACCCAAGACCGACCCAAACGGCTTCGGTCACGTCTTTGGAAATCCAGCAGGCGGCTTCATGTCGCTGATTTGTTTTCGCAATGGATCGCTTGCCCGCGAGGCCTTGCGCGACCAGCTCGGGCTTGATTGGTCGGCGTTCGACCGGGACGCCTTGGCCACCACCCGCGACTCGGCGGGAGCCAATTTGATGCTCCCATTTTTCGGGCCGGAAATCACGCCGCGCCACGACTTTACGGGTCCGGTTTTACAAGGTTCCAACGCATTTGAGTCCGGGGAGGACACGGGGTTACAAGTCCGAGCTTTGCTGGAGGGACAGTTCCTGAATATGCGCCTTCACTCCCAGTGGATGGAAGTCACGCCCGAGCGCATCCGACTCACCGGAGGCGCTTCTAAAAACGACGGCATCGCCCAACTCGTCGCTGATATTTTCCAAGCCCCGGTCGAGCGCCTTGACGTCTCGAACTCCGCAGCCCTCGGCGCAGCACTGATCGCCGCCGCTGCCGACGGACTGGACTTGGAGGCCTTGCAAGAAATTTTCTGCAAGGCTGCACTTGGCTCGTCAATCCGACCAGACACCTCGCTTGCAAGCACTTACGACGCTGCACTCGGTCGATTCGCGACGCTTCTCAACGCCAACCGTTGACCACGCTGGCCCCACCGCTTACAGATTCGCCGTGATGACGATAGACCAATACGCGAACCGATTTGTGTGCGACCTCGTGGCCTACGAGCCCGGGAAACCGATCGATGAAACGGCCCGGGAACTGGGGCTGGACCCCTCGCAGATTATCAAAGTCGCCTCGAACGAGAATCCACTCGGTCCTTCTCCGCTGGCAAAAGCCGCCATGCGTGAAGCCCTTGAGGACTCCCACATCTATCCGGACGGCGGCGGCTACCGGTTGCGCGGTGCCATCGCAAAATCCTTCGACATGGAAATTTCCAATGTCGTGCTGGGGAATGGCTCGAACGAAATCATCGAGCTGCTCTGCCATACCTTTCTCAACCGCGATGCGGAACTGATCGCCGCGAAGCACGCCTTCGTGGTTTATAAATTGATGGCCACCCTCTTCGGCGCAAAATATGTCGAGGTTCCCGACCCGGGATTCATCCACGACCTCGACGCCATGGCGGATGCGATCAACGAAAACACCCGCCTCGTATTCATTGCCAATCCAAATAACCCGACCGGGACGATGGTCGATCAGGCAGCGATCGACCGATTCATGGCTCGCGTTCCAGAGCATGTCATCGTGGTGTTCGACGAGGCGTATTTCGAGTTCCCGGATTCCCCGCCGAACACTCTCCGGTATGTCCGTGAAGGCCGGAATGTCTGCGTGCTGAGGACATTTTCGAAGATCCACGGGCTGGCTGCGCTGCGTGTCGGTTACGGTTTAGCATCGAAAAACATCGCTGAGCTTCTTCAAAAAGCCCGCCAGCCTTTTAACGTCAACGCCATCGCTCAAGCCGGAGCCCTTGCGGCGCTTGCCGATGTCGATCACATCGCAAAGACCCGGGCGGTGAATCGCACGGGCATGGATTTTTATGAAAAAGAACTAGCAGCTCGCGGGATCGAATTCGTCCCAAGCTACGCGAATTTCCTGCTTATCAAGACTGGTGAAGGCGACCGAGTTTTCCGCGAAATGCTGAAGCAAGGAGTCATCGTCCGCGCCATGAGTAGCTACAAACTGCCCGATTGGGTGCGGATTTCCGTCGGCACAGAACAGCAAAATCACCGTTGCTTGGCGGTGCTGGACGCCGTGCTTGCTGCCGCTTCCGTATAAGGTTTCCTAGGCCGAGTTTGACAGTTAGGTTTCGAGTTCCCATCATCCAGCAGATGGTAAAACGTTGATTATGGCAGATTTGGAAATTCCAGCGAAGCAACGGGAGTTCCTGTGCGAACATTGTAACGGGAAAATTGCCGTTCCGCATGATCTTCCTCCCACCACGGGACCATGCCCGTATTGTTCGGGAACGATTACCTCTCCGATATTCAACGCACCCACCCCATTAGCGGTGAATCCTGAGCCACCCCCGACGGTGGAAAAAATCAAGGAAACCCCTTCCTCGGTGGAAATTTCCGCCCCGACTCCTGCCGTGGTGGCTACCGAAATCGTCGGTCATGGGGAACCCGAAACACAGGCGGCCTCCCCAGCTCCCAAAGAATCTCGCAGCCGCCTCGTTTCTTGGATGTTGGGATTACTCGCCCTGATTTTATTGGGCGGCGGCGGTGCTTATTTCGTTTTGAAAAAACTGGGGCAGAACACTGAGTCACCGCCGTCGATTTCGCTTGGAAACGATGCCGCTGCTAACGAGGTGAGCTACCTCCGCGACGGCTGGCAGAAAGATGCTGCTCGCGTGCTTCGTGGCTACTTGGCTGCGAAATCGACTGCCGAGAAACTTCCTTTCGTTCTCAGAGGCGGCGAGCTTGGGGAGAAAATCGAGGATTTCCACCGCGGTGGCATCAATGATGACTCGGACACTCCGGCAGATTCCTTTTCCATTAACGAACTGACTGAGGACGACCGCAAACGCGGGATTTTCATGATGATTTACCAAAAGCAGTCTGCCAAAGACACCGCGAACGAACCGCAGCGGGTCCTCGCTTTTTTCAAACGCACGTCCGAAGGTCTAAAGCTCGACTGGGAAATGTTCGTCCAAACGAAATACCGGACGTTGCAGAAGTTCGTCGGGCGACCCGAAATCGGCCAAACCGGCGTATTCCGCGTCCTGATGATGGAAGACGCGCTCGACAAAAACCGGACCATCGCAGGAATGCGGACCTTCCGGATTGTCGATCCCGCGCACTCCACCGACCTTGCACGGATCAACGTCAAGGCGGATTCCGACGCCGGTCGCGCCCTTTCACTCGTGCAGTGGAGCAGCATTGAGGGAAACCGCCCAATCACCCGCACCGCCACCCTCGAACTTCGATGGTCCGGCCAGCCGAGCGCCCCGGAGGTGGAAATCAGCCGCCTCGTCTGCTGGGAATTCCTCGGCCTCGGTGGCCAAGAAACACCTGCCACCCCCGCGACGAAGTGAGTCCGCGAATGGATACGATGGCCGATCCGCATCGCACCACCATCGCGGCCATCGCCTCGCCGACAGGGACCGGCGCGATTTCAGTCATTAGAATTTCTGGCCCGGACGCGATCCAAGTGGCGGACCTCGCCACCGCAGGCAAGGCCGCCTCATTGCTGCCACGCATCACCCACTACTGCCGCATCCGCGAGGCAAATGGCGCGGTGATCGACGACGGGCTGATGACGGTTTTTCTCGGCCCAAATAGTTACACCGGTGAGGACAGTGTCGAGTTCACCGGGCACGGCGGCATCCTCGTGACGCGTGAAGTGCTCGGTCGTTTCCTCGCTTGCGGGGCGGTCGCTGCCGGGCCGGGCGAGTTCACCCAGCGGGCCTTTCTCAATGGGAAACTCGATCTCACGCAGGCTGAGGGCGTGATGGATCTCATTTCCGCGCAAACTCGGCTTTCGCTACGGGCGGCCCGCAGCCAGCTCGAAGGCACACTCGGCAAGCGGACCACCGAGGCCCGGGACCAGCTACTGGAAACCCTCGCTCACCTTGAGGCGTGGATCGATTTTCCCGAGGAAGACATTGATCCTCAGACTGGAGCATTGCTGCGTGGCCGGATCAGTTCGGTCCTCTCCGTGGTCGATTCTCTGCTCGCCACCGCCGATCAAGGCCGGGTGTTGCGGGAGGGAGTCCGGACCGTGATTTTCGGCGAGCCAAATGTGGGTAAGTCCAGCTTGCTCAACCGTTTACTGGGATTTGAGCGAGCCATCGTCAGCGACATCGCCGGAACCACGCGCGACACCATTGAGGAAATCATCAACCTACGTGGCATCCCGCTGCGCCTCGTGGACACCGCCGGGATGCGGGAGTCGGACGACCGGATCGAGGTGGAGGGTATCCAGCGCACCGTGAGGCAAATCGAGGCTGCGGATCTGTTGCTTGAAATCGCGGATGCGAGCAAACCACGGCCACCGGATGGAGTGCTGCCTGCGACCGCCGCCCAGCATCTGCTTGTCCTGAACAAGATCGATCTTGGCGAGCACCCATCATGGTCGGGAATCGACGCCGTCAGGCTCTCATGCACCACCGGCGGCGGTTTCGATCTTCTGTCAGACTCCATCCGCGATATACTTCATTTCAGCGAAGCCGACTGGGGCGAGCACGCCGTAGCCATCAACGCCCGGCACCAAGCCAGCCTCCAGCTCGCCCGCGGCTGCCTGACTGCCGCGCTGGAATTACTCGATGACCGGTCCGATCCGGAACTCGCCGCCATCGACCTACGCGAAGCACTCGACGCACTCGGCGAAATCCCGGGTAAGGTCGATACCGAGGATCTGCTCGGCGTGATTTTCAGCAGCTTTTGTATCGGAAAATAGTCAGCCCTCACTCCGCGAGTCCCAGAATCCGCGCTTGGTCGAAGTCGTAGGCAGTCAGCTCGGCGACGACTCGGTCTGCGGGTGAAAAAACTGCGTTCGCTTCAGTCAGCGGTTTCGAGAGATGGCCAAGGATGATCTTACCGTTCGGCAGCTTGATCCGGTAAAGGATGGGGTTCAGGTTTTCCAAAATTTCCCCAATGGCGTGGATCGTGGCATCTGGCATGACGAGCAGGATTGTCAGCCGCGAATGGGTGGGTGAACAAGCTTCGCGAGTCGTCAATTTTCCGTGGAAGTTCGTGCGAGAGAATTCACGACCTTGCTTGACGTGAAGCGTGAGACGATCATCATCCCGCACGCCGACCTGTAACGTTTTTTGGGCGGTTTTAAATCCGATCAATCTCCCATAGTCATGAACCACCGTTTTTCTACTGCATTTGCCGCACTCGGTTGTGTCTTAATAGCGTCCTGCTACCCCTACGACGAGAGCCAGCGCAACAAGCCCGTTCAGAAAGTAGCGCAAAAGACCGTCACCAGTCCTGAGCAGCAAAAAGTCCAAGAACAGCGCGACCGCCTGAAGGAAGAGGAAAATCTCAAGAAAAAGACCGCCATGAAGGAGGCCACCCCGGGTGGAACCGAGCCAGGCGAAACCACTGCCAACTCGGGCGGAACTCCCAAACCACCGGTCGAAGAAAAGCGGACCGAGATCGCCGTGGCGAGCAAAGTGCCGGGCCGAGATGGCTACGTTTTCAGCCCCTTCAACAACAAGCTCATTGATGTGCGGAACATCCCAAGTGGCACCCTCGTCGCCGATCCAACTTATCCAGAATCGGCGAAAAAACACTTCCGGGTGCCTTAACGTATTCCTGATTTCCGGCAAGTAGCTTGGCTAGGAAAACCGACCGGGTCCGGCACACTGGACCCGGTTTTTTTGACTCGATGAAGACGGATTTCCCCAACATCACCATCCTCGGAGCCGGGTTGCTCGGCGGGTCGCTAGCACTTGCCCTCGCAGCGTTAGAAAATCCCCCAAACGTCCGCCTCTGGGCACGCAAGCCGGAAACTGCCACCGCCGCCGTCAAGCTCGGCATTTCCCAAGCGACCGCGAATCTGGCAGAAGCCGTGAAGGACGCGAATCTGGTGGTGCTCGCTGTGCCGGTGGGAGCCATGGCCGCACTTATCAAGGATGCTTTCGATGCCGGTCTGCCGGATGGCTGCCTCATCACGGATGTCGGCAGTGTCAAAAAAGTAGTCCACCGTTACGTCTCACCGCTGCTCAAGGGCCGGGATATCCAGTTCATCGGCAGTCACCCGATGGCCGGCTCGGAGCGAAATGGCCTCGCCGCGATCACCGCGGATTTATTTCAAAACGCCGCCTGCCTGCTCACCAACGACAACGCCGCCCCAGCCGCACAAGCTGCGGCGTTAGAGCGATTTTGGAAAACCATCGGCTGCCGCACCTCGTGGATGAGTGCCGCCATTCACGACGAGCTCGTCGCCCGGATCAGCCATTTACCGCACCTCATCGCCGCCAGCGCCGCCCGAGTCTGCCTGAAAGATCCGTCTGAAGGAAAATTCGGCGGCGGCGGACTGCGCGACACCACCCGAGTCGCCGCCGGGAACCCAACGATGTGGGCCGAGATCGCCATCGAAAACCGCGAGGCACTTTCCGGTTTACTCCGTGAAAGCATCGACGACCTACGCGAAATCCTTGCCAGCCTTGAGCACGCCGACCAAGAACAAGTGCATCAGTGGTTGACCACCGCCAAGCAGCGGCGAGACCCGCTGAACTCGTATTTATAATTTTTTCCCCGTTCATTTTCATGTCAGAATTCCGAGTCAAAGCCATTTCGAAACTCCACGCAGAGTTCTCCGTCCCGGGTGACAAAAGCATGTCTCACCGGGCCGCGATCCTCGGCGGCCTCTCCAATGGCATCTGCACCGTGAGCAATTTCCTACCAAGCGAGGATTGCATCAACACGCTCAATGCCATGAAAGCACTCGGCGCCCACTACGAGGTGCTCGACGAGCTGCCCGGCTACGGCCCGGTCCACCTCCGCATCCACGGCCAGTCGATGAAGCTCCACCAACCCACCGCACCGATCGACTGTGGAAATGCCGGCACCGGAATGCGGCTGCTCGCTGGCCTACTCGCCGGACAAGATTTCTCCACCGAACTCTTCGGCGATGCCTCACTCTCCTCCCGGCCGATGGGCCGCATCACGGTGCCGTTAGCACAAATGGGAGCAAACATCGAGACCCGCGGCGAAAAACCCGGCTGTGCGCCGCTGTTCATCCACCCTGCCAAGCTGAGCCCCATCACCTACGAAATGCCGATGGCCAGCGCCCAAGTGAAAAGCGCCGTGTTGCTCGCCGGGATGTTCGCCGAGGGAAAAACCACCGTCATCCAGCCCGCAGAGACCCGCGACCACACCGAGCGGATGCTCGCCTCCTTCCAAGTCAGCACTCGCCGCGACGGCCACGCGATTTCGATCTTCGGCGGGCAAATACCTGAGTCGTGTGATTTCACCGTGCCGGGAGATATTTCCAGCGCCGCCTTTTGGCTAGTCGCGGCAGCAGCACTGCCCGGCTCGCGACTCCTCATCAAGGACGTCGGCCTGAATCCGACCCGCACCGCGATCCTCAAGGTCCTTAGCCGGATGGGCGCCCACATGTCGGAAATCGAGCACAGCTCACACGGCGAGCCAGTCGGTAACATCGAAATCCACGGCGCGGAGCTGACCGGCACCACGATTTTCCTCGAAGAAATCCCCAATCTCATCGACGAAATCCCAGTCATCGCCGTGGCGGCCGCCCTCGCCCAAGGCCGCACCATCATCCGCAATGCCAAGGAACTCCGCGTCAAGGAAACCGACCGCATCACCACCGTCGTCAAGGGACTCCGCACGATGGGTGCCGAGGTCGAGGAGTTTGAGGACGGCATGGAAATCACGGGTGGTAAGCCACTTCGCGCGGCCACCATCGACAGCGGTGGCGACCATCGCATCGCCATGGCATTCGCCATCGCCGGGCTTTTTGCCGATGGCGAGACAGTCATTAAAAACACCGAATGCGTGAATACCTCCTATCCAGGGTTTTCCCATCACCTCGACGCTGTCCGCCACGAGCGCTCCGCCGCCGCCGACTTCACCCTGCCAACCCGTGCCATCGCGTGAATTTTTCAACGTCAGCCACCCCACGCTTCGCCATCGCCATCGACGGTCCTGCCGCCTCCGGGAAAAGCACCCTCGCCCGTGAACTCGCCACACGTCTTGGTCTCGTGATGGTCAATTCCGGGGCCATGTATCGCGCCGTCACCTGGAAGGCGCTCCAGGAAAACATCGATCCAGCGGATGCCGCAGCCGTCGTCGCCATGATGGAGCGCATCATCATCCAGTGCGGCGAAATCGGCGCGACCTCGCACATCACCATCGACGGCGTGGACCCCGCCGCCGAGCTACGCAGCGAGGCGATCAACTCGAACGTCTCCGCCATTTCCGCCATTCCAGAAGTCAGAAACCGCTTGGTTAGCCTCCAGCGCAACTACCTCGACCACACCAGCATCATCATGGAAGGCCGCGACATCGGCTCGGTGGTTTTTCCTGAAACGCCGTTTAAAATTTACGTGGATGCCGACGAATCCGTCCGCGCCGCCCGCCGCAGTCATGGCGGAGAAATCGACTCCGTGGCCAAGCGCGACGCCGCCGACAGCGAGCGCGAACACGCTCCACTGATCGTCGCCACCGGAGCGGTCGTGCTCGACACCTCGCATCTCAGCATCGAAGGCGCAGTGGACGCCGCCATCGAGATTCTCAAACAACAAGGTCTGCCAGACATGGGCGAACTTTCCGCGAAACTGTGAAATCACCCACTCCCATGCGCTGGGTCTATTGGCTAGGCTGGATGGCGTTCGGCGCCGCCTTTCGCACCCTGTTTGGCCTAAAAATCACCGGCCAAGAAAATCTCATTTCCGAAGGACCGGTCCTCGTCGCTTCAAATCACCAGAGTTTCCTCGATCCGCCACTGATCGGAAATCTCTACCAAACCGAGATGACCTACCTCGCCCGCAAGACCTTGTTTGTCGGGTTCGGGAAATGGCTCTATCCGCAGTGGAACGCTATCCCGGTCGATCAGGACCGCCCCGACATGGGCAGCTTGAAAACCATCATCCGCAAACTCAAGGAAGGCGAACGCGTGCTGGTTTTCCCGGAAGGAGAGCGCACGTTAGACGGGAAAATCGGCCCCGCCGCACCCGGCATCGGCCTCATCGCGGTGAAATCTGGCGCAGTGATCCAGCCCGTGAGGATTTCCGGAGCACACGAAGCCCTACCTCGCGGCTCGGGGAAAATCCGCTTCGCCCGCATCACTGTGGCCGTCGGTAAACCCATCCGCCTCACCGCAGAAGACACCCAAGGCGACGCTAAGGAAAACTACGACCGCATCGCCAAGCGCATCATGGCCGCGATCGAGGCGCTCTAGCCGATCTTCAGTCCATGGAGTCGCTTCAGTCAGCCACCCTCCGACGTCCAGACGATGAGCACCACCCCTATCCACTCAGAAATCCCGGCATTTTCACCCGAACGCACCGCCCGGCTCGCCGCGACCATGTCGATTGCTGCAGAAGAGCTAGCAGCCATCATCGCGCTGGGGGCTTCCCACTCGTATCCGGCTGGGGCTTGGCTTTTTCACGAATCTTCGCCGCGCTTGTGGATGGGAATCATGGAGGAGGGTGAGCTGGAAATCGTCCGGGGAAATCACGGCAGCACCACCCGCCTCGCCACTCTCCGGCGCGGGAGTGCCTTCAGCGAAGGTGTGCTGCTAGATGATCTCCCGCACTCGGCCTCGGCAGTCGCGATGACGGAGGTCCGGGTGTGGCTGATTCCGCGTGCGGTTTTTGAAACGCTGCGGGCGGAGAAACCGGAGATTTTTTATCGGATGGTCGGTCACATCGCGCGCCGTCTCAGTGGCCGGCTCGCGGCGGCAAATGAGCACCTCGTCACGGGTCGGTCGCCGGTGGTGGCCACATGGCGTAAGGAGCATGACCTGCTAGGCGAACGCGAGCTGCCGGAACATGTTTACTACGGGGTGCAGACGCTGCGTGGGATGGAGAATTTCCCGATCTCGGGCATCCCGCTCCATCACTTCGGCCACTTTGTCCGGAGCCTCGCTTATGTGAAAAAAGCCGCAGCGCGGGCGAATAAGGACCTCGGCGTGGTGGATCCGCAGCGGGCAGATGCGATCATCGCCGCTTGTGATGAAATCATCGCCGGGAAATGGCACGAGCATTTCACCATCGACATGATCCAAGGTGGAGCCGGGACTTCTACGAACATGAATGCGAACGAGGTCATCGCGAATCGCGCCCTCGAAATCCTCGGCCATCAAAAAGGCCAGTATGAATTCCTCCACCCGAACGACGACGTCAACCGCTCGCAATCCACCAACGACGCCTACCCCACCGCCATCAAGCTCGGCGTCATTCTAACGATGCGCGATGCCACCTC
>JAYUHS010000156.1:0-25940 GCA_043766715.1 Luteolibacter sp. | reverse complement strand
CAAGATACGATGCGCGGCAAGCGCATCCAAGCAGCGCTTAGCGAGCCCATCCTCGAAACTCTGCTAAAAATCACGATTCCAAAATGAGGTTGCCCTGCCGAGATCTTCCAGTGTTTCCCAAGGCACGGATTTCCGATGACCTCGCCCGATTGTTAGATGAAACTCCGATTTCCAAGGATCAAAAAATCACCACCCGCTCCGGCGTCCGAACGCTCACCGCCACCGTCCAGCAATCCTGGCAACTGCATTTCTGGATCCTCTCCCAAGGCCCAGCCATCACCGTGCTCATGCCGGTCGAACTGCGAAAGGAAATCATCGCCGCCCTCCAAAACACGCTCGCTACCTACCAAACAGCGTAAAATCTCGCTTCAATCTAATTTCAGAAAATACCGAGCATTTTTCAACTCACCCCGGCGAACCATCGCGCCCAGTTCAATGCTTCTAAGCCAAGAAATTGATATGGAACCACGGATAGATACTGATACACACGAATAATTAAAGAGTTATAAATCTGTGGCTTTTCACTTGCTGAGTGAGAGGAGAATCCTCCGCAACCCTCTTACCACCAGTGTTTATCTACGTTCATCCGTGGTTCTATTTTCCTCTTTAGGCTAAGGATTGGATTGATCAATCAGCAGCGGCGGACGGTGAGGTCCAAGCCTCTTCGCAAGGAGAGGTGATCTCCTGAATCGCCCTGCCCATGTGGGGACCATGAAAAGCGATTCTCTCTAAGCGTTGGCCTCCCATAGGCTTGGCAGATCGGAGTCCACCACTCCTTGAAAGATGAGCACCAAATCCCCTCCGCGTTCCTCTCCGCGACCTCCGCATCTCCGCGTTTCGATTCAAAAAACACCACAAAGCCTCCCAACCTAGAGCTCCCTCCGCGTCTCTTCGCGACTTTTGCGGCTTTGCGGTGAAAAAACAATTCGTCGCAGCCACTCAACACGACATCTCGACGAAGGATAACTGCTTGAGAAAATTTCTCCAAGGAGCAGTGTTGCCGATTCCTTAAAGGCGTTGCACCTGAGTCAAAGGTCTGAGCGATTGCGGCATGCTCTATCGCTCACAAACTGTGAAGTGATGAGCGATAACCCGAAAAACTGAAATGCAACCACGGATGAACCATCACTGATTCACACGGATCATTAAAAATTGATGAATATGAGGCTTCTTACCCGCTGGGTGTGAGAAGAGTCCTTCGTAGGGTTCTTCCGATTAGCGTTTATCCGTGACTCTATATTACCCCTCAAGTCAGATTAAGCGAGTGCACTCGTCATCGAGATATCTGCCTACTTGATCAGACCGCGACGCATTCTGTCGCACCCCCACCTTATCCTCTCACTCAGATGCACAACCTCTCCAAATCCAAAATCATCGCCTACCGCCAATGCCAACGTGACGCCGCCTCTATAATCCACTGGCCCCCAATAAGCCACCAACCGAAGTCACCGGTTGGCGGCTCTATTTTTTTAGTCAAAAAAGTCATTCTCAACCGCTGCCGCCCCCCACTTGCGAAGTGGAGGGGTCCACTTCGGAATCGGAGCTTTTGACTGGTCGATCGCAGGTTTGAAGTGGGATTTTCGGAGAGATTCTTGCGGCAGAGCGTAACCGGCATGCGTAGGTGGTGACGGCTGAAACATTGAACGGAAAAAATCGGCTTCAAAAATTTCGATTTGAATCTTGCTACTTTTGGGAAATTGGCTCCTCCTAGCAAAGCTCATTCCGATGAACGAGGATTTTAGTAGATCCAATTCACGAAGCGGTCGGCATCGACCGCAACGATGCCGCCAAACCGACCACAAGGCTGGGGGGGGGCGGCGCATGTCCAAGCTGCAACCTACGGGGAACGGCTAAAGGCCGTTGCAGTCGACTTCGTGCGGCTCTACTAACTCCCCGTCCACCAGGAAGGATTTCATCTAATCTCCCCATGAAACCATTCCCGCGAATCATTCTAAATCTATCGACTCTTCGACAAGAAATGATGAATTCGCCACAACCCCCGCACCCAAATCAACGTCCCATGAAACGAGTTCACTCACACATCAAGACACTGAGCCACGCTCTATTTTGTATTACACCCTTGTTGCTGCCACTAGCTAACGGAAAAATGCTTGCCGATGATACCCCACCCATTCCCAGCAGCAAATTCACCCCGCCACCACCACCTAAGAAAGTGCCTCCGATGGTCGTCAAGGCATCCACTGTCACACCGTCTCAAACCCACAATCTCACTCTGATCCGTGGCGAGGCTTCCACGTTGCCCGATATTCCACCTCCACCTATCACCAAGCTCACTGTCCCGGGGCATGAGGGCGAGCCGCATCACATTGCCTCCATCAGTGCTTCCGTTTACGACCAAAGCCTCAGCCATGTGACGTGGACGAATCCTGCAACGGGAGAATCTTTCGAGGCATGGTGTGGCTGGGATTTTACTCTCCTATCCTCCATTCCGCAGATCGATCTCGGAAAGAATTTTTGTTTGTTTCAAATTTCAGCTTCTAACGTGAATACAGCGGCGGAGCAGCGTGTAGGACGGAAAACGGACATCCCGGCCCATCCAGCGGTCACTGCTGATAGCTTCACCATCAGCAAAGGAAATGTAGCCAATACGGATGCACAAATTCTCCTGACGACACTCAGAGATTATTACTTAAAACACAAAACACGGCTCATTCTCATTAAGAAGGCCCAAACAGAGTATCAAGCGGCTGCTGACGCTTGGCATAAGGCAAATCCGCCAAAGCCAGAGAATCACACTTTTTGGCTCAAGCCACATCGTGGCAGTCGCTACCTGACACAGGAGGGCGGACGATGAGACTACTACTGATTTTCGTCTTCCCGCTGATTTGCACACTTATTCCGCTGTCAGCACAGGGAATTGGTATCGATCAAACTTCCGATTTGGTTGTTGTTGGGACTGATAAGTTCCTTCGTTGGTACGGCCATGCCGACCGCAACTATTTCGTTCAGGTCTCAGATCCGAATGACCATCTCAAGAAGTGGTCATGGGCACCGATCATCGAGAACGGCAATAATGGCGACATCAGCTACGAGGTCGATGGCACTGCCGAGAAAGGTTTCTTCCGCCTCAAATACACGAACGCTCAGCCCGGTCCCAACCAAACATTGGAGACAGCTGACTTCGACAACGATTACCTTAGTAATTGGGCTGAGATCACCGTGTATTCTACCGATCCATTAAATAGCGACACCGACGGCGATGGTTTGGGTGATGGCTATGAGATCCAATACTACAGAACGAATCCTAACATTGTGGATTCGGATGGCGACGGTTTAGGTGACGGAGATGAGGTTTTGATTTATCACACCAGCCCCACATCCATCGACACCGACGGCGACGGAATTCCTGACAATATCGAGCTGAACCAAACCAACACGTCCCCCACGAGTCCCGACAGTGACGGAGACGGCGTTTCTGATGGCGATGAACTCGCCCAAGGAACCAATCCCAACTCAGCAACGAGCTACACCTTCCAGTGGAACCGCGTGACACGAAGCTTACAGTATGATTTTGACGAATATCCGCCGCCGAACAATAAAGGAGCCTTGAATAAAATTGCGGAATGGAATGCGGCTCTCAACACCAACGAGATGCTCACCTCAGCCATTCCGTTCCCCAGTTTGAAGGCGCGATTGGAGGTGCTGACCTTCCCCACAACGCCCCCCGCAACGGCAGGAACGGATGGATTACGACCAAGCGAAGGAAATTCCGAACTGATGCCTGATCCACCATGCTTCCACGCGACTTTGCATCATCATCGCCTTTGGATTCGCCGCAACCCCGCTGAACCAGAAGCATACACGAAGACGGTCGTTCTCATCACTGAGAGAACCATTGACGGAGCAGGGCAGGCCAAGCTCATTGATTCTAAAAATCTCATCATCCCCGCGAATGATACAGTATCGGACTTTATCGATGTGAGTGAAGGTTTGAATCAAAATTTCACTGGTAACACTTCTCATACGGAATCTGTTAAAAAAACTCCCGTAGTCGTGGATATTCAGCGTGACGAGGATGTCGCGGACGGCAAGTGGCATCCGCTTGCAGGGAAGCTGGCAAAAGCTCTTCCCGGTGAGAAGATCAACCTAAAAATTGATACCTCTAAGTTCCCAGCCAATGTAACCGTCGGGAATTTCGAATGGATACTTCCACCAAAAGTGTTCAAGGACTTCGTGGCGGACAATTCAAACGGTACGCTTACTGCGATGGCGCAAGCCGATCAAACCGCAGCAGATGTCCACTTCTACTTTGCGGACAGTGGTGACAAGTCGATCACGGTGAAGTTCAAGGTCGATAACACACCCATCGAAGCAACCATCCAGATCAAAGTAGAGAAGCCGGTTTCGACTTTCACGACTGAAAAAGGAACTGTCAGACTGACTGCGGGAAATATTGGACAACATGCATTAGGCTACTTTGGTGTAAACACACAACCTTATGGTGTCAGGTTTGTCGGCTCTGTAGCCACCCCGCAAGCTTGGTCGCCGGGAACTTGGAGTTGGGTTCAGCTGATCAAAACTCGTCGAGAATTTACGAATCCTCCAAATGGAAATTCCACTCATATAGGTGATGGAGTTAGCTGGAAACTTGACAAGAGTTATCCATATTCTGGAGGATTCGTTGCGGACGGGCAGATCAATCGTCAAATCGGTGATTCTCCATCAGAAGGGGCAGATAGTCTCTTTAGAACCACCATTAGAATCAATGATTCATTTCAGACTTACCTCATGTTCCGTCCGAACGGAACCGACTCCCGAGATGTGCCCATGAGGAAAGCCAACTGGAATTGGGGTGGGGAGGCAACGGCTGCTGATAATTGGGTTGCGGTGAGTAATCCAGTGGGAGAAGCAGACGCGCAAGGAGCTGAAAACAACAATCATCCGCAATGGACCGCTAATACAGAAGAAGACGTAGAAAACTAAGATCAGACCACTCAAAAAGATGAGCCAACTTACACGACTATTCGATCAAACGGTCTTTGCAATTGTCATGCTCGTAGTGTCTTGCACGCTTGTAAAAGCCACAACCGTGAAAAACCGGAAAGATGATGTGGAGATTACAGTAACTACCAAAAAAGACTATACTGGTAAAACTCTTATCGACTGCACGCTTTACAATCAATCACCCCACACAATCGCAACGATAAACTTACAGACTCCAAGCAGTGTCTTCTATTTCCAGTTATTTGATCGCGCGGGTAATGTAATACAGCAAGACCCAGAGTGGGCGAAGTCGTTTGCGCAGAAAATTTCATGGCGATACAACCGACCACGATCCATGCGGCTTGACGTCATAAATCCTGGAGAGAATCAAAAATTCCAATTTTTCTTAGAAGATGCTTATGGGACTGAAAGCCCAAAAGGCCATATAATGGCTATTTCATGGGAGAGCCAATATCTTGATGATATCATCGATACAAATGCCTACAAAAATGACAAAGGTGAACAGGTAGAAAGAGGGGAAAAAAAATATATGTTTCCTCCTAAATGGGATATCTCCGTCAGACTTCGCGTAAACGAAGATGCAGCGGAGGGAACCAAAGAGATTAAAGTTGCCAGTTTAGGTGAAAACTCCAGCAGCAACAAAATCACTGGCATACGGAATTCATCCAATTCCATGGCAAAGGTTGGTTCAACAGAGAAAGTGATTCCCGAAAAAATGAGTTACCTTTGGTGGCTTCTTTCAATCCCATTAGTGTTATTAGGGCGATACGTTTTAGCACAAAAAAAAAGATCTTAAGTTAGAATTCCCCGGCGGTTTCGAACGCTACAGCGAAGGAGCGTGGCTCCGAATCTCGAAATCAGCGCAGCTTGCTTGCCGCCAGAGCCCTGCCAGTCGGGGATTTCTTGTTTTTACAGATCGTTTCAGGCGGACCCTCGGCCACGAGATTTCCGCCATGGATGCCGCCACCGGGCCCGAGTTCGATCAACCAATCCGCCGCTGCGATCACATCCAGATGGTGCTCCACCACCAGCACACTGTGCCCGGCGTCGCGGAGTTTGAAAAATGAGGCAATTACTCACATTTAGTCTCGGTTTTTGTAATACTAGTCAAAAAAGCCGTTCGTAGCTGCTACCGACCCCCACTCCCGAAGTGGGGGGGTCCACTTCAGAGGTGCGTTGACGCAGTTCCGAACTCCGATGACGCACCTTTTAAGTGGGATGGCCGAGTTCGGAAGTGGGGGGACCCACTTCGGAACTGCGATCACGCAGTTCGGAGGTCCAACCGAGCAGCTCGGAACTGCTCAACTGCACTTCGGAAGTGGTCGATCGCGGGTTTGAAGTGGGGTAGTCGGACAGGCTGATGGCGGTCACGGATTCGGAGAGCGGATAGGGTTTTCCCTGAGGAATAGGAGGTCGAGACGACGTGCGGTCTGGTGAAGGGCTTGGTCCGACGGCGCGACTTCAAGCTGGATTGCTTGATCGGTTCTCCTTATACCGGTTCGGCGTAGATCAATCGTTTCCCCCCCACCACACCCGTTGGAGCGAGGAAAGGAAACCCTGTAAGCATCCGGCTGGCTTGACATATGGCCTCGCCGCAGCGGACATCGCTCCCATCAAGGCAGTCGATTGTCCGAGGGATTCCAGCACCGCAAACTAAGATGAGCAAACTGAATCAGAAGATCGCCGCAGCAAAGCCGGATGAGCTATTCGGACGAGTCGCCTCCATTCTGGATGAGGCGCGGGGCAATGTTGCACGCGTTGTGAATACCCAAATGGTGACCGCCTACTGGCTGATCGGGCGGGAGATCGTGGAGGAATGGCAAGGCGGCGAGGAGCGGGCAGCGTATGGCAAGAAGGTGATGGAAGATCTTTCGGCACGACTGACTGTGCGGTATGGGCAAGGCTTTTCTGGACGAAATCTCAAGTCCTTCAGGCAGTTTTATATCTGTTACAGTGAGCGGCTTACAATTGTGCACCCAGTGGATGCACAATCTGAAATCCCCTCCCCAATGGGAACGGAATTTCCCCTGTCGGCTATAGGTCGCCCAGCAGGTGACGAATTGCCGCAAGGTTTCTAGCCCCAGCTCACGTGGTCACACTACCGCGCCTTGATGCGGGTGGGCTGCATCGAAGCTCGGAATTTCTACGAGCGGGAGGCGATAGAAGGTGGCTGGGACAAGCGCACTTTGGAGCGGCAAATCCAGTCGTTTTACCACGAGCGAATGCTCAAGAGTGCGAAGCCGGAGAAGATGTTGGCAGAAGGTCGCCAGCTATCGGTTCCCACCAGTTCGCCAATCGATGCGCTGAAGAATCCTTATGTTCTGGAGTTCTTGGGTTTACCAGATGTGGCGGTATTTCACGAACTGGATTTGGAACGAGCGATCATCACGCACTTGCAGCGCTTCCTGCTGGAACTGGGCACGGGCTTCGCCTTCGTCGCCCGCCAGAAACAGATCCGCATTGACGAGCAGGAACGCTACATCGACCTCGTTTTTTACCACTGCCGCCAGAAATTCTACCTGCTCATTGATCTCAAAATCGGCGAATTGACCCATGGAAACGTCGGGCAGATGGATGGCTACGTGCGTATGTTCGATGGATTATTCGCGGCATCCGACGACAACCCGACCATCGGACTGATTCTCTGCACAGAAAAGAACGAGACGGTAGCTCGCTACTCGGTGCTGAATGACCGGAAGCAAATTTTCGCTTCCAAATACATGCTTTGCTTGCCCACGGAGGAACAACTCCGGGTGGAGGTCGAGAAAGAGCGGCGTTTGATCGAAACAAACTTTGAGGAAAAAGGAGATACCGCGCATCAGGAATTGTGAAAATATCAGGGAAACCTCTCCTCACGTAGGACTGAGGCAGCCTGCTGGCACGGGGGTGTTTCACAAAACTGGCTCTCCATCATGCCCACGACAAAACGTGTCGCGGAGAGCCGGTTGCTTGAACATCTTTCCCGGCGGCTTCGAACGCGCGGCGAGGGAGCATGGGTCCGCATTTCGAAATCAGCGCAGCTTGCTTGCCACCAAAGCCCTGCCTGTGGGGGATTTCTTGTTTTTACAGATCGCTTCAGGTGGACCTTCCGCCACGAGATTCCCGCCATGGATGCCGCCACCCGGTCCCAGCTCGATCAACCAATCCGAGACCTGCGATCACATCCAGATGGTGCTCCACCACCAGCCTTAGCCGTTGCGCCTCGCCGCCGGATAGCGTGTTCGCCGGTTGGTCGAGTTGTAAAAACCCCAGTCCGAGATCCTCCAGTGTCCGTAGAATCCAATGAATGTTCGGGATCGGATGGGAAAACCTCCGCCAAGATCAATTTCTCATGGTCCTTCGGCACCATTAGAGAGCATTTTCCTTAAACTCTCCCTGTCCAAAGGTGCATCTAAAAGGCAAATTTTGATCGATTTGTGATTTTTTCACAAATTGCCTTACTTTGTGGAATAAATCCTTGGTCAAGTGCGCTTCATTTGTGAACAAATCTCCTGTCATGATTCTTTCTTTCTCAGTCACGAACTTCCGCTCTTTCCGCGATGAGCAGACTTTTTCCATGGTCGCGAGTAGCCGCCATAAGGATCATCAGAAGCACCTGATCCCCGTCCCAGACGACGAGAACACAATTCTACCCGTCGCAGCAATTTATGGGGCCAACGGAGCCGGAAAGTCCAACTTGGTGCGGGCATTGCAGTATCTCCTAGATCTGGTGGTCAAAGGCACCGAGCCGCGGCAAGCCATGGGCAAAGATCCATTCCTACTCGATCAAGAAAGCGCAAAGCAGCCAACTAAGCTCAGCCTGCATTTTATGGAGGACAACCGGGTTTACGCTTTCGGAATATCGATCAGCGACAACAGGGTGGACGAAGAATGGGTTTCCATCATCCAAAACGGGAAAGAGATCCCAATTTACGAGCGGGTCACCCGTGAAGATGGCCAAGTCACCGTGGAAGTTGGCGCAGTGCTTACTGATAACTCCTTGGGAAACCACGCCAAGGTGGTGGCCCTGAGTAAAGTCGGTGCGCTTCCGAACCAGCTCTTTCTTCATGGTATTAGCCAAAGTTTGAGAGAAGAAGATCAGGGACCGCTGATGATGTCCGTCTTGCGTTGGTTTTCCCAACGGCTGGTGATCCTACCGCTGGATTCCCATTACTCGGAAATGGCGGAATTGATTCAGAACTCAAACTTCGCAGCCTTTGCAGGGAATTTCCTGCGCCAGATCTCTACCGGAGTGAACTCTCTCCGGGTGGATACCACCGAGACAGACGAAAACGGGCTAGCAGCCATGCCCAGCCGGATGCGTGAGCAGATTTCCCGTCTGCCCGTCGGCGGAACAATTTCATTCAACGCAACCGACGATTCTGGATCCCAGATAATCATAGAAAAAGGAACCGATACCAAAGTCCTTTTGAAGACCATCAAATCCGAGCATCTGACTGCAAACGGCGAGACGGTGTCCTTTCCCTTTTCCGAGGAATCCGACGGCACTCGAAAAATCACCCAATTCTTACCAGCACTTCACTGGATAGGCCAAGGGCCAGGAGGTAAAATATTCGTGATCGACGAAATTGACCGCAGCCTTCACCCGCTGCTGGCCAAGGGCTTTGTCCGAGAATTCCTAAATGCGTGTGTGAAAAAGGGAGCTCAATTGATTTTCACTACCCATGATACGACATTTCTCGACCTGGATCTCCTGCGGAGAGATGAGATATGGTTTGCAAACAAGCGAATGCCAGATGCGTTCACTGAACTTTATTCTCTTTCGGATTACAAAGTGCGGACGGATCTAAAGGTGGAAAAAGCCTACCTTCAGGGACGATTTGAAGCGACCCCACCCATCGAGACTGAAATGCCAGATTGGGTGAACAAGATCATGAGTCAGCTGCACCCCGGAAGCAGCATTGATCAACTCCCGCCCCCCACTGAAGCATGAGCTTGATTCCTCGGAAAAGTATCTCCATCGGGCGGCCCGAGCGAAACCTTCGGGACGACCGGGTATTCATTATTGCTTCCGAAGACTCCTATGCGCCCAAACAATATTTTGAAGCTCTCAGGCTGCCACGGGTCAGGGTTATCGTGCTTCCCACACCGACCGACACTTGTGAATCCGCGCCTTTTCATGTCGTGGACCGATTAGGAAATGCTTATCACGATGTCCGCAATAGAGGTCAGATCCAAGAGGATGATGAATTCTGGGTCATGTTAGACACAGACCATCATGTAAACGGCACACACCTTCGCGGCACCATGACCGCTCTGAAGGGGGCACGGCAAAGAGGATTCGAGCTTGCGATTAGCAACCCATGCTTCGAGGTGTGGCTACTTTTGCATCATGTGGACATCCCGATTGATACCGTTTTCGAAAAGCCAGCGGATGCAGAGGCAATGCTACGAAAGACGTTAGGGAGCTATAACAAGACAGCGATCACAGCTGAACATTTCCCTCTGTCCAAAGTCCGGGATGCCATCAGAAGAGCCAGAGCACTCGAATCAAACCCCGACGATCCCGTAGGACACTGGCCGTCCAACATCGGCACGCGAGTTTATCGGTTGATGGAGCAGATTATGGGAAAATAGAAGTCATAGGTCTTTAAGATAGCTTCAGCTGGGTCATAATAGTCACTGATTTTTCTTTGCAAGTGCCCTACCTGTCGGCGAGTTCCTAAGCTTCGCAATTTCCTCCGGTGCCCCCTCCGCAACCAAATTTCCGCCATGGATGCCGCCACCCGGGCCGAGCTCGATCAGCCAATCCGAGGCTGCGATCACATCCAGATGGTGCTCCACCACCAGCACACTGTGCCCGGCGTCCCGGAGTTTGAAAAATGCGGCGAGCAGCTTCTCGACATCGCCGAAATGCAGGCCAGTCGTCGGTTCGTCGAACAAATACAACGTGTGCGGGGCCGCCGGTTTTGCTAACTCCACCGCCAGCTTCAGCCGCTGCGCCTCGCCGCCGGAAAGGGTGTTCGCCGGTTGGCCGAGTTGTAAATACCCCAGCCCGAGGTCCTCCAGCGTTTCCAGAATCCGGTGAATCTTCGGGATCGGTCGGAAAAACGTTCGCGCCTCGCTCACGGAAAGCGCCAGCACCTCAGCGATGGATTTCCCCTTGTAAGTCACCTCCAGCGTTTCGCGATTGAAGCGCCGCCCACCGCACGCCGGGCAGGGCACCCAGGCGTCCGGCAAAAAGTGCATCTCGATTTTCAGTCGGCCGTTCCCTTGGCAGCGTTCACAGCGCCCGCCCGCCGCATTAAAGCTAAATCGCCCCGCCCCGTAGCCGCGTTGTTTCGAGAGATTTAGCTTGGTAAAAAGCTCCCGCACCAGATCGAACACCCCGGTAAACGTCGCTGGATTCGACCGTGGACTACGGCCGATCGGCGACTGGTCCGCGACCACGCATTTTTCGATCAACTCCAGCCCATCGATCCCATCATGCTCGCCCGGCGCTTCCCCCGAGCCATTGAAATGCCGCATCAACGCCCGCCGCAAGATGTCGTCCGCTAGCGTGGATTTCCCACTGCCACTCGGTCCGCTCAGACACACCAACCGCCCCAACGGGATCACTACCTCCAGATTTCGCAAATTATGCTCCCGCGCCCCACGAATCACCAATTTCCCCTGCCCTTGTAGCGTCGGTCTGTGACCGTCGCTCTTTGCCATCTCCCCCCTCAGCCACTCGCCCGTCGGCGAAATGATCTCCATCGGCACCCCCGCCGCGAGCAACTCACCGCCCGCCGCGCCAGCCCCCGGGCCGATGTCGATCAGCCAATCCGCTGCCCGGATGATTTCCTCATCATGCTCCACCACCACCACCGTATTTCCTAAATCCCGCAACCGAGTCAGCGCCCCGATCAACCGCGCCGTATCCGCCGCGTGCAGGCCGATGCTTGGCTCATCCAGCACATAAATCACCCCAGAAAGCCCCGCCCCGAGTTGCGTCGCCAGCCGGATCCGCTGCGCCTCACCGCCGGAAAGCGTCCCACTCGTCCGCTGCAACGTCAGATAATCCAGCCCCACCTCTTCTAAAAATGCCAGCCGTGTCCGCACGTCGCTCGCCAGCCGTTTACAAACCTCCGCTGTCGCCGGATCAAACGTAATCCCCTCGATCCACCGCATCGCATCCACCACCCCCAGCTCACAAAAATCCTGAATCCCCAGCCATTCGCTGGGAAGTTGATGGTTGATCGTTGATAGTTGATCGTTGAAATCTCTCTTCTCTTTGTTCTCTTTTTTTCGACGTTCGATGTTGGACGTTCGCTGTTCGATGCTCCCCCCTCGGATTTTCACCGCCAGCCACTCCGGCTTCAGCCGCTTCCCCCCACAAACTCGACAAGCCCGATGCGCCATCAACTTCGCCAACCGCCGCCGCGTGATCTCCGACTTCGCCTCGCGATACCGCAGCAGGGTCATTTCCGCATCCTCGCCATCGGCCAATAATGCCGGATCACAATACATCTCCGTCCCCAGTCCCTCGCACGCCTCGCAAGCCCCGAGGTGTGAGTTGAAGGAAAAATGCTTCGGCGAAATTTCCTCCACCACGAAGCCCGTCCGCGGATTCCGGTAGCTCGTCTGAAACGCCAAGTCCCGCCACCCATCTCCCCCCGGCTCCTGCACCGCCGCCCGCGCCTCCGCGCCACACAGCCGCAGCGCCGTTTCCACCGAGTCTGCAAGCCGCGACTCCACCCCCGCCCGGATCACAAACCGATCCACCACAATTTCCACTGCCACAGGAAATTCCGGCCATTTCGCCGCCGCCTCCTCGATTTCCAAAACCTCCCCATCGACCCGCACCCGGATGTATCCCTGCCGTTGTAAATCAGCAAGTAACCGTGCCGGCTCACCCAGTTCCTCCTTCGGCACCGCCGCCAGCAGCACTACCTTCGTCCCCTCCTCCAGTGCCGCCAGCCCATTCACAATGTCCGCCGCACTCATCCGCTCCAGCCGCTCACCCGTCACCGGATCATGCGGAATCCCCGCCGCCGCCCACAGCACCCGTAGATAATCGTAAATCTCCGTCGCCGTCGCCACCGTCGAGCGCGGATTGAGCCCGCCACCCCGCTGCTCGATCGCGATCGCCGGACTCAGCCCCTCGATGGAATCCACATCCGGCTTCTCCAGTTGGTCCAGAAACTGCCGCGCATACACCGACAACGACTCCACATACCGCCGCTGCCCCTCCGCATACAGCGTATGAAATGCCAACGACGATTTCCCCGACCCACTCGGCCCCGTGATCACCACGAGTTTCCCCCGCGGGATGTCCACGTCGATGTTCTTTAAATTATGCTGCCGTGCCCCACGGATTCGGATCGCGTCCACCGCACCAGCAAACGCCGCCCACCTCCCAGTTCCAAGCCCATTCCCAGCATCCCTTCATCAGGGATCATCGCTTGAGTGAATCTGGTGGGATCACAGAATTTCAGCCGCAAAGGAATGTAAAAGCAGGACGGAGTTTTATTTTTCCCGATGATCCGGCCATGCTCGCGTCATCACTCAATAAGAAGCGTTTGGTGCCAGCCCGCCGCTATTCCTGATTGGCAGGCTCGGATTCGCTGGCTAGCGTCGCGCCCCTTGATGTCAGACAAATCCCATTTCCACTTCACCGGCATCTGTGGCACCGCCATGGGTGCAGTCGCCGCCGCCATGAAACAACGCGGCTACACGGTCACTGGCTCAGACGCTAACGTCTATCCGCCGATGTCTGACTTCCTCCGTGGCCAAGGCATCACGCTCACCGAGGGTTACGCAGCGGAAAACATCCCCGCCGCCACCGATGTGATCATCATCGGTAATGCCATTTCCCGGGGAAATCCCGAGGCTGAGGCCGCGCTCGACCGCAAGCTGCTCTACTATTCCCTGCCCGAGGTCATGAAGGAGTTCTTCCTCCGGGGGAAACGGAATTTCGTCGTTTCCGGCACCCACGGCAAGACGACGACCTCCTCGATGCTGGCATGGATTTTTAAAACCGCCCACCTCGATCCCGGCTACATGATCGGCGGACTCCCGAAAAATCTCGGCTGCGGTGCCCATTTCACCGCCTCTGAATTCAACGTGCTCGAAGGGGACGAATACGACACCGCCTTCTTTGATAAACGCTCGAAATTCCTCCATTACCTCCCCGAATGCGTCGTGGTGAACAACGTGGAATTCGACCATGCAGACATTTATAACAACCTCGACGAAATCAAACTCACCTTCCGCCGCCTCCTCAACATCGTCCCCCGCAGCGGCCACGCCTTCGTCAATGGCGACGAGCAAAACTGCCTCGACGTCGCAAAGGACGCCCCCTGCCCTCTCACCACCGTCGGCTTCGGGGAAAACTGCACGCTACAGATCGGGCCGCCCAGCTACGATCCGGACGGTAGTTCCTTCACCCTCGGCGGGGTTTCCTACCGGATTCCGATGACCGGCGAGTTCAACGTCCGCAACGCTGCGATGGCTGCCGCTGCCGCCACCTTCGCCGGACTCACCACCGACGAAATCCGCACCGGCCTCGAGACGTTCAAGGGCGTGGCCCGTCGCCAAGAATTCAAGGGCGAGGTCGGTGGCATCAAGGTCATCGACGACTTCGCCCACCACCCCACCGCCATCCGCCTCGCCGTGCAGAGCCTGCGCCAGCGCCACCCGGAATCGCGGCTCTGGGTGCTGTTTGAACCCCGCTCGAACACCACGCGCCGTGCCATTTTCCAGACCGAGCTGGCCGAGTCACTCGCCGCCGCCGATTTCGCCGTAGTCGCCGCCATCCCAGACCTCCACAAAATCCCAGAAAACGACCGCCTTGATCCGGCGAAACTCTCCACCGACATCGCCCGCTTCGGTGGCCAAGGTTGGTACCTGCCTGACATCGAAACCATCGTCGCCCGAGTGGTGGAAAAAGCGCGACCCGGCGACATCATCGCCGTCCTCAGCAACGGCGGCTTCGGTGGCATTCACCAGAAACTCCTAACCGCGCTAGCCACCGCAGCTAAGATCCCCACTGCCATCTGATATTTCGCGAAATGAATCTCCAAGCCTTCCTCTCCAGCATCGTCCTCCTCGCCGCTACTTGCAGTCTCACCAGTTGCTTCAGCAGCTCCAAGGTAAGCAGTAAAAACGAAGCAAGCGTCGGCCAGCAACTCACTGACCTCGACCGCGCCCACCAGCAGCAAATCATCACCGACAAGGAATATCTCAAACTCAAGAAAGCGATCATTAAGAACAACGATTAAGTCCGAGACCACATGAGCTGCACGGCCGTCTTGGGCCTTGTCCGGCGAAGGTGGAACGGCTGGCAAAAGACCCTGTGAATTTTATAATCCCACTCATCCCTGAGGGATGGGAGGCTTTTAGCTGAAGGTCGAGTGAGGCAAGAGCAATACCCCCGAATCGTGGGTAAAAAAACAGCACCCAGAAAGGATCCCAGCAAGGCCAGATGAACCGCTAACTCCCGAAAGAAGCCCCCCCAAATGAGATGAGCAGGGAAAACCATTCCAGACTACGAGGCCAAGCGGAATGAATCCCTAAAGGCATTGCGCTGTAGGTTTCCTAAATTTCACAGAGCGGTAGGGAGAGTTTTCTGGCATCTAAGGGAGCACCTCAGGGCTGGCTGGTCATCCGCTGGTGAACTTCTCGGGTAAGGGTCTCGATGCGCTCGGTGAGGGTTTTGGTGATTTCGGTGAGCTCGGTGTTTTGGCAAATTAACTGGAGTAGGTGCTCGGATTGCTCAGCAGCGAGTTGCTGCCGTTGCTCACTGGCACTGGCGAGGTCTTCACGGTGCTGGGCATCCGCATCAGCATGGGCCTTGTCACGATCCGCTTGGCGAGTCTGGGCAAGCAGAATGAGCGGAGCAGCGTAGGCGGCTTGGAGGCTGAAGGCGAGGTTCAGCAGGATGAATGGATAGACATCGAAACGAAAAACGCCCACCGCATTGAGGGCGATCCATACCGCCACGATGACCGTCTGGCCGACGAGGAAGGTGGGCGTGCCGAAGAACCGGGCAAAGGCCTCTGCCTTGAGAGCGAACCAATCACTGCCGAAGACCGGTGCAAGATGGACGTGGGCAGCGTGGAAACGGAAGTGATTTTTTTTCGCTGCAACTGGGGAAGGCGCTTTATCCATGGCTTTAAATAAGCGGGAAGGGTGCCGCGCGGTCGAGCGGGGGTTTGCGATTTTTCCGGGCAGACCCGTTTTTTTACGGGAAGTGATGAAGGCCTCCACCTCTCTGACGGTTCTTGAAATGCTGGTGTATTTGAATCCAGCCCTGCACTTCAAGTATCTCATTTTCTCCATCGAATTCGATGCGTTCGTGGTCAAAAAACCGCCAGCCGGCCTTCCCGCCGGTTGGCGAGACGAATCACCGCCCCCTTCCACCAAACGCCTCGGTGATTCCTAAGTGAAGCAAGCCCGCTCGGTAGTTCTCGAACTCTCCAAGGTGCATGGCGTGCCCGAATCATCAAGGCGGCCAAAACCCTTGAAATTTCACCAGAACGTCACGCCCTCGCAAGGGAATCCGCTCTGTTACCGGTGGAGATCTGCTGCCTTCTCTCAGGAAAGAACCGTTCTGCATTCCGGATCCTCTACCAAATCAAAGGTAATGAGGTGCGGGTTCTCGCGATCAGGCGACCCTTCCAGAGACTCAAATTGTTTCAATGCGCGGCCTAGCAACAACGACTGCAAGCCTCTCTCCTCAAGCTCACGCCTTGAGTCACAATCCACCCGTCAAGAAGCCGGATTTTAATTCCATCGAATTCGATAGAATTAAAATGTAGATAGACGCCCTTCCGATTTTCACAAATGGCATCTAACCCACCTAAGCCCGACCCGAAGCCCACGGAAGAGCCTCGCCTCTCCCGTGGTCGCACCCGGTCCGAGGCGATTTTCCCCTTGGCACCACTTGCCTCGACGTTACCAGAGACCTACGCCGCCACGCTTCAGGAGATCAAGACCCACCTCCGCAACGCCCGCATCCGTGCCATTCTCGCGGCCAATCCCATTGTCATCGAAGCGTATTGGCACACCGGAAAAATCATTCTCGCCCGCCAGCAGGAAGCCGCTTGGGGAGCCAAAGTCATCGACCGCCTTGCCGCCGACCTTCAAGAAGCCTTCCCTGACATGGGTGGGCTCACCCGACGCAACTTGTTCTCGATGAGGGCTTTTGCCGAGTCCTTCCCAGATGGTCCAATTGTGAAACAACCTGTTTCACAATTGCCTTGGGGTCAGATCATCCGGCTCATCCAAATGGTCAAAGACCCCGCCGCCCGTGATTTTTACATCCGCGAAACCCTCACCCACGGTTGGAGCCGCGCCATCTTGGAAATCCAAATCCAAAGTCAACTCCACCTCCGCAGCGGAAAAGCGCAAAACAACTTCGCCCTGACCATGCCACCTGCCGAGTCGGACATGCCCGCCCAGCTTTTCAAAGACCCCTACCTCTTCGACTTCCTCGGCACTGCCGATCCCCGCCGCGAGGCAGAGGTGGAGCAGGCACTCGTCGATCACATCCAGAAATTC
Source organism: Luteolibacter sp. (assembly GCA_043766715.1). GTDB lineage: Bacteria > Verrucomicrobiota > Verrucomicrobiia > Verrucomicrobiales > Akkermansiaceae > Luteolibacter. The sequence goes on along the minus strand of JAYUHS010000156.1, from coordinate 8,492 downwards.
CTCATCGCACTCGGTTCCGGCTTCGCCTTCGTCGGGCGGCAAGTCCCGCTCGAAGTCGGCGGTCAGGATTTCCCCCTTGATCTCCTCTTCTACCACCTCAAGCTCCGCCGCTATGTCGTCATCGAGCTGAAAGCCCGTGCCTTTACTCCGGGCGATGTCGGCCAGCTCAATCTCTACCTCTCCGCCGTGGACGATCTCCTGCGCCATCCCGACGACCGACCCACCATCGGCCTCATACTGTGTCGGAAAAAGAACAAGCTCGTCGCCGAGTATGCCCTGCGCGGCCTGGACCAATCCATCGCCGTCGCCGCTTGGCAAACCCAACTCACCGAATCCCTCCCTGAGGAACTGCGCGGCAGTCTGCCCACTATCGAGGAAATCGAAGCCGAGCTCGCTCGCGAATGACCTCCGCCAGATGATCCTCAGCGCACAGGCAGAGTTCGGTCGCGGCTACGGTCAGCGGAATCTGGCCCGGATGGTGAAATTCGCCGAAGTTTTCCCCGATCCAAAGGTGTTGACATCACTGGTGACGAAATTGGGTTAGACGCATTTCCTGCACTCCATCCCTGTCTTGCGTTGTAAAAAAACAAAAACGCACCCTCTCTCAAAACACCAAACTCCCTGGCTTCTAAATGAACCTCTAACTCGGCCACGAATTCATGTGAACCCACCGCAATGAGGGCAAACCCATCCACACCGTGATGGAAGTTAAACTCAAAATTCTTGTGTAACCGAGAGCGATGACCCCATTGATTTTATAATTAATCCTTCCCTTAATCCAAAATTTCATTTGAGTAGCTGGGTGAAACCCAATTCATTCCTACGCCACTTCCTCAGCACAGCTTCCAGCGCCTTGCTTTGTATTTCTTTCGCCCACGCCGCCGACGTCACCTGGGACATCACCCCGGGCACGGTAGGGATTGGTAATGGTTCATTAACAGGCGGTTCCGGAGTATGGAATACCTCCACCGGTAACTGGACCACCAATGGCGGCGTCAACAACCGGGCTTGGATCAATGCCAACAACGACACCGCCATTTTTGGCGGCACGGTCGGCACTGGCACCGTTACCCTCGGCACCGCTATCACCGTCGGTAAACTGATTTTCAACACCCCAAATTACAGCATCACGGGCAACACCCTGACTCTCGGCACTGCCGGCAATATCACTGCCAACGCGAACGCAAGTATCCGTTCTACTCTCGCGGGCGGCGCCATCTCCAAGACCGGCACCGCCACACTAACCCTGTTAGGAAATCCGAGTTATTCGGGGGCGATGACGGTCAGTGCCGGAACGCTCTCGATCGGTGACGGCATCACCAACGGCACCCTTAGCAGCTCTTATCGGGTCAATAGCCCCGGGGCTCTCCGGGTGCGCTACAATGGGGGTGGCGTGCCAGCGTCTTGGACTGGAACCACCTGGAACAATTTCACGGGCACAGGAACATTAGCCTTAGCCACTGGGAAAAGTGGTGACGGTTGGGGTGATGCTGCACTCAGGAGTGATTTCACCGGGACCTTGCAGATCCAGAGCGGCAGAGTCGCTACTAGCCCGGTAACAGGCAGTGGTTTTGGCGGCGCGAAGGCCATCCGTGTCTTGGCAGGCGGTCAACTCACCGATTGGAGGGGTAGCGCTATCACCCAGAATCTGACCATCGCAGGCACCGGCTATGGGGAAGGTGGCTTGGAATGCGCCATCCGCATGAGTGGTGGTGCGACGCCTTCCATCTTGTCGGGCCTAGTGAGCCTGTCCGGTAACGCCACCATTGCAGCAAACAGTACGGGTATTTTGACGAACGTGATTTCCGGAACTGCCGGATCCACGCTCACCGTCGGCACTTGGTATTGTAACGGAACAGTTGTCCTTGCGGCTGACAACACCTATGTCGGACCAACGATTATTGCGGCCGGGACCCTTCAGGTCGGTGGTGGTGAAGCCACCGGCACGTTGGGTGCTAGCACGGTTATCAACAACGGCAGGTTGGTATTTTACCGGACCGGCACGTTGAATGTGGCGCAATCCATCATAGGCTCAGGGGCCATCTCGCAAGATGGCAGCGGCACGGTCACCCTCACCGGTGCTAACACCTATCTCGGCGCGACCACGGTTAACGCTGGAACGCTCGCGATCGGTGACGGTATCACTAACGGAACCCTTAGCAGTAGCTCATATCGGATCAATAGCCCCGGGACTCTCCGCATTCGCTACAACACCAGCGGTGTGCAAGCGGCTTGGACTGAAACCATCTGGAACAATTTTACGGGTAACGGAACCTTAGCCTTAACCACTGGGAGAAGTGGTGACGGTTGGGGTAATGCTGCGCTGCCTAGCAATTTCACCGGGACATTACAAATCGAAAGCGGCAGGGTTGGCACCGATTCCGTTGCTGGAGGCGGTTTTGGCAACGCGACAGCCATCAGGGTCCTCGCAGGCGCTCAACTCATGGACTGGAGGGGTAGCACCATTACCCAGAATCTGACGATCGCAGGCACCGGCTACGGAGAAAGCGCCATGGAATGCGCCATTCGCATGGGAGAAAACTCGACTCCCACCATCTTGACGGGCTTGGTGAACCTGTCCGGCAATGTCACCATCGGTGCAAGAGGCACAGGCATTCTGACAAACGTTATTTCAGGGGCTGCCGAATCAACACTCACCGTTGGCACCCCGTATAGCAACGGAACAGTCGTCCTTGCGGCTGACAACACCTATGTCGGACCAACGATGATTGCGGCCGGAACCCTTCAGGTCGGTGGTGGCGGAGCCACCGGCACGTTGGGTGCTAGCACGGTTGTCAACAACGGCAGGTTGTTATTTTACCGGACCGGCACGTTGAATGTGGCGCAATCGATCATAGGCTCAGGAGCTATCTCTCAAGAGGGCACCGGCACCGTCACCCTCGCCGGTGCTAACAACTATCTTGGCGCGACCACGATTAATGCAGGGACACTCGCTCTAGGACGTAGTGGAGCGTTGCCCACCGGGACTGCGGTTTCGATCGGGGACGCTACGCTCGATGCGGGTAACTACAGCAATAGCGCAGGGACACTCGAGGTTACGCTCGGAAGCTCGACGCCAGCCAAGATCGTTTTCGGCTCGGGAGGGACACTCGCGTTTGCTGACAGCAGCTCATTGTTTTGGGCTGACTTTCTTCAGTTGGGAGGAAACTTCGTCTCAGGCGCTTCCATGCGCGTGGGCACAACGAGCGGCGGGCTAAGCCGCTCCCAGCTCCAGCGGATCATCGCTCCGGGCTTCTCGGGTTTTTCGCTCAATGCCCAAGGCTACGTCACCGCTACCGCTCATACGGCACCTAACTTCGATTCTTGGCAAATGGCGAATGGCACCAGCCAAAGCTTTAGCGAAGATCTCGATGGTGATGGGGTGACAAATGGAATCGAATACTTCCTTCATGGCACGGGCGATAGCAGCAGCGCCGATGTTTTTTCGAGCGTAACCAGCAGCACTGGTAATGCCAGTGTCACTTGGACCAAAGCCTCCACCTACCCAGGTATCTACGGCACGAACTTCGTGGTCCAGACCTCCTCCACATCGGCCTCTGGCCCGTGGACCAATCAGACCGCTGGCAGTAACTTGGTCCTGAACGGAAATTTCGTAACCTACAACTTCCCCGCCGGTGCTGAAACCTTTGTCCGCCTTGTAGTCAACGAAACGGTTCAGGAGGCACCCCTAGCGATTGACACCTCGAATGCTATCCCACTACGCAGTCATCGATATCGACAGGACATGTTCGCCGTTTCGCTCCTAGGAAGTGCGATCAAACCAAGTAACGGAGATCCCGTGTATGAGACCTTTTTCGACACGGGAAGCACGCAGACCTGCCTGCCCTACGGTGTCCTTAACAGGGCCAACCTGACTGTTGAGGAAACCAACATTCGCGTGTTGTGGAACAACCTTGCTGACAAGGTGCGTGGCCAGTTAATCGTCAAGAGCAAGGATGGCTTGACCAGTTACACGCTCGATAATTTCACTTTCTACGCCATGAAGAACGAAGATGGCACCGACATGCCTGAGGATAGAACCCTACCGTATGGAAGAGGGATCATAGGAGCTTTCCCATTCATGGGAGCTACCTCGTTCGTGGGCGAGCTTACCGCCAAGTATTCCACCAACGGCCTCGGTTCCGGAATCATTTCAGAGTCCCCTGGCGGCAACTTGGTGGCCAACTGGAGGTATCACAGATCTTATCTCAAGTTTGGAAATGACCCAGCCGTGGCCGCTCGCCTGAATTGGACTAACTGGAAGCCTTGGCATACTGGCCAAAACGAATTTGACCCAATCACGGTTCCGGGCTTCAAGATCTCCTATCGCTTTCCCGCCGTGTCGGGGCAGACCTACCCCGACTTGGTCATACCCAACCGGATCGCGACGATCGATACGGGCGCAGCGGATCTAGTGATGCAGCTAGGCCCTAATAATCCCCATCTGCAGGCTCCCTACAGCCAGTTCTTCAATACCGCCAGAGTGCCCTCTTGGTATGATCCGGCCGCCTGCCGAGCCTTGAACTACGGAGTCGACATCAATATCGCTTTCACCGGCAGCACTGGGAAAACCAGCTCTTACACATTTCCAACAGCTGACTGGAATGGCGGATTCATCCCTAACGTCGCAACGATTGGCAACTGGGGTTCCTCTGTCCCGTGGAATTTCACTACCGTAGACATGCCAACGAACCGCATCAATCTGGGCAATAGTATCTATTTCTTCTGCAAAGCCTATCAATGGGACTTCACCAACCAGCGCATCGGATTTTTCTTTAATTAAGCCCATCCTAGACTCGTGAATGAGGGTCATTGCTCATGGATTGACAAAACTTTGACTTATTGTTAGTCCGTCAGCTCTTACCCGATTCACTACTCCCAGTGATGGTGGGCAGAAATTCAAAATTCACCGCCGAACGCCAAGGTCACGGAGCTTTTTTGGTGACGAGCGGTGGAGAAAAAGAAACCGCAAATCTGGCGGATTGAGCGAATCTTTTGAGAACGAGAGAAAGATCATGGAATGGGATTTCCATCATCCAAACTGGCTATTGAGTAGAACGATCAGAATCAAGCAACTCACTCAAATTGTTTCAATGCGCGGCCCGACCCCAAGTACAGGTGGAACTGGCAACGCGGCCACGAATGCCGTGAAGCTACTAACTGCGCCAAATGAGATCGCTCAGAATACCTCGCTGTCCCATCTGTCACTGATCCCCCAAGCTTACGTAGTTACCCCGAATTTCATCAGAATGCTGCTTGGTCATGTTCTTGATGAAATGATCAAGCAGCTCTCATGATTGACTTATAACTTAATTAAGGCGGTAGAAGCGCCACTGTTGGTTGGTAAATCCCCGCCATCCCCACTGTTGAAGCTCTGCTCCGTCAGAAAGACTCATCCCGTTTACGCTTGCAACCCTCCCGCTGCCGACATTGACGATTTTGTACCAGAAACCTCCCGCATCATTATCGACTGCTTCTAGGGTCCATTTTTGCCAATTATGGCCTACCCAGCTCCATTGTTGAATGATTCCACCGTCATTACTGGACAAGCCGCCCACTTCTAAGACTTTGTTTGAAGACGCATTGCTGATACTATGCTGTCCATTTCCTAGCCAAACCGGAATCCACCTCTGATTCATCGACCCAAACCAGCTCCACTGCCTAGCAAGTGTGCCATTTGGTGCATTGATGCCTGGGACTTCTAAGGCTTTAAAGCTATGACGGGCAGTTACTTGGTAAGTCCTTCCAGAAACCAGTGGATTGACTTCGTCAAACAACCATTTTTGGTTAGTCCAGCCATTGTAGGGATATTGCTCCAACTGAATCCCAGCCTGTGTTCTTGGGTAGGGAGACGACAATGCAAGACCACTATGGACATTGATTACTTTGAAATAACCATCCTCTGTCGCAATGATCTGCCATTTTTGACTCGAGCCCCCAAGGTAGTCCCACTGTTGAATCAAACGACCGCTGGCCGTGGAGCCGCCAGTGACATCCAAGACTTTACCACTATTCATGTTCACGATCTTGTAGTGACCAGAGTCGACTTTGATCGGCACCCACTGTTGGTTGCCATAGCCCTGCCAACTTTGTTGCGTGACGAGTGCTGCATTTTCACCCGAACTATTCGCGACACCGGCAATGAGATTTCCTTCCTTGGCACGGAGCATGTAGGTGCGGCCAGGAGTCACTGTGGGTCGATTATACAAAACTTGGACGTTGAAATACTGGTTTTCTCCGTCGCCTCCTTTACTGACGGCCTTGATTGTGATGTTTTCGGTGGCATCGTAGAATTCTTGCCCCGCTGGTAATGCCCCATCAACCCCATTATATGAAGTGGCTGGCGTGCAATCGATTTGTTCTGCGCCAGATGTTCGGAGGATTCGGATTCCATTCTGAGTGGTCGGATGAATTACCAAAGGGTCATTCACATATGCATTGAAGCGGGGCCGAAACTCTACAAAATAGAAGCTCCCGTCGGAGCGCGGAATACGGATGGTGTATTTACGGCCCGGAGTTAACGTTGCAACTTCGGGATCATAAATGGTGTAAGTGCTATTATCCCCGCGAGCTAAGATGTGTGCATCATTGAGCGTTAACCAGCGAATACAAAATCGCTCCATGGTATTAAACGAGGCTCGATTTGCCCAGAGTCCCATCGTGCTATAAGCACCATAATAGTCTTTGGTAAAACCTGGACCAACAGAGTCACTGGTTGAAGCAATCCACAAACGTGAGTGAGGAAGCCCGATAATGTGTCCGATTTCATGTTGAAACACAAAGTTCGTTGGATTACCTATTTCCACGAAAGTTCCAGCAACATCCGCTCCACCATCGCGATCAGTCATCGCATCCGCAACAAGAACCATATGAAATGCATAGTTGGCTAAGTTATAACCATTACTGATTAGTTTCGCTGTTGTATCATCCCTAATTGAATAGATTTTCTTTGCGTATTCAGTGGTTGTGTGAGGCAGCTTGAACAACGGTGTGTAAGTGGGAGTGGCGAACTTAATTTTACCATAAGACCACTTCTCCAATTGACGAAACGAACTATCGATTGTGCTTTGATAGCCCGTATGACGGTAGGTGGCAGGTTGATCTGAACAGTGGAAAATGGCACAGAGAGAGGGCTTAGGCTGATCCCCCGTGCTCTTGCCTTCTGGTATCCATGGGTAGGAACCCGCCCCTTCACCCGGGCCACCGGCTGCGGAGTAGGTTGCTCGGTTAGCCGCTGCAGCGATTCCTGCGGGTGACTTAAGCCATGCCGTCGCATGATCGGGTTCACACATCCACTTGGTATCACCGCCCGTCTCAATTGCAGCGGGTGCTATGGCCACAGCGACGCTTTTGGTGGATACTTCACAGGTGGGGTCGGCCACTTTCTTACGAGTCTTGAGGGCGACGGTTGCTTCTTCGTTGCTCAAGGCACGTATTCGTTCTTTCCGCAAGGCCATCAGCTTATCGACTCGGGAGTAGGTTTTACCATCGTAGCCAGTCATGACCCGATTCACTGCTAACTTGATACCGAGTAACGAGCGGTTCGGTTCGAAGATGATACTTTCATTGTCTGCCGCTGGAAAGACGGTATATTTCTCATTCCCGAAAGTGGTAGTCCATTCATAGGGTGCGGTATTTTTACCAATGTAGGCCATCACACTGAGGTCGCCACGGGTATTGACCGGCTGTTCCAGTTGCGCCTTGAGTGACTCGGGAAGGGCTTCTCTTGCGAGTGGCGAAAAAGCATCTGCCTCATCTAAGGCGGCTTGAGGTGACTTTTCGATCAAGGCCGCCATTCGTTCGCGGCGCTGTGCCACCATTGTTTCGCCAGCGGCGAGCATTTCCTGCTGCCGAGTGGGAGTTGCATTGGAATAGGTGACCGCCCAGTCATTGAATTCTTGGAACACCCGAGGCGTTGCAGCGATTGCTGGAGTTTCCTCTGGGATGGTTGGTATCGCGGCATCAGGTAGGGGAATCTGAAGCGATGATAAGTCTGGCGTTCGAGCGGTGGATTCTCGGTGGGTTACGCGGCTTTTGATCGGGGGAGTCGCTGCGTTCGGATTTGGATTTGGATTTGGATTCGGATTCGGTTGTTGGTTCGCTTGATAGACAAGTAATCCAGCGGTTCCCAAGGCAATCGCTGCCAAGGGTGTCCATAATGGACGATGGTTTTTTTTGTTTTTCATTAGGGTTATTGATGATCAGGGAATGTTGGTTTTCTTTTAATCTACCTAGAATTTTGCAATTCCGCCTACGCAGATATCGGCTCACGAAAATAAGACAAGGAATCATTGCGGTTATTTTGGATTTTCAGCGTAGAGATGCGCATCCATCTCAGGGAGGGTCGAAATAATGAATGCACAGAAAAAATCTAAAAATCCGTTAGGTTATTCTTCGTTTTGAGAGATCGGTTCAATTCATTGAGATGCCTGCTACGTGGTGGTCTTTCGACTCACTGCACCGATTCCCTCATGATTTTCTCAGGGCGATTG